>NZ_CP038636.1:600000-900000 GCF_004768545.1 Cupriavidus oxalaticus
CGCGCGATGCGCGGTTCGTCGAGAAGCTTGAGGACATCGTGGGCCTGTACATGTCGCCACCCAAGCACGCGCTGGTGCTGTGCTGCGACGAGAAGAGCCAGGTGCAGGCGTTGGATCGCACACAGCCCGGGCTGCCGCTGAAGACGGGGCGCGCGGCCACCATGACCCACGATTACAAGCGCAATGGCACGACCACGCTGCTTGGCGCGCTCAACGTGCTCGATGGACAGGTCATTGCCCAGTGCCAGCAGCGCCACCGCCATACTGAGTGGTTGAAGTTCCTGCGCAAGATCGACCGCGAGACGCCCAAGGACAAAACGCTGCATCTGATATCCCGCGATGCAAGACTGGCTGGCCAAGCATCCGCGCTTCAACATGCACTTCACGCCCACCTCAGCGTCATGGCTGAACATGGTCGAGCGGTTCTTTCGCGACATCACGACCGAGCGACTTCGCCGCGGCGTATTCACCAGCGTGCCGGAGCTAGTCGCCGCCATCAGCGAATACTGAGGTAGCCTGATCGAGGCGGACACGCTTGGTCCTTAGATTAAGATCGTGGATCAGGAGTGTGCACAGATGAGCAAGGCAAGACAGACGTACGGGGAAGAGTTTCAGGCAGAGGCCGTGAGACTGGTGCTGGAACAGGGACTGACGCTGCAGTCGGCCGCGCAGCGTCTGGGGATTCCGAAGGGCACGTTGACGAATTGGGTGTCGAAAGCCAAGGCGCCTGGAACAGCAGCGGCACCAGGGGGCGTGACAGTGGCAGAGTTGGCGGCGGAGAATGCGAGGCTGCGCAAGGAGCTGGCCGAGGCGAGGCTGGAGCGCGATATTGTAAAAAAAGCCGCGGCGTACTTCGCCAGGGAATCACTGCCCGGTACGCGTTCGTGAGTCAATGGCGAGAAGTGTATCCGGTGAAGTTGATGTGCCGGGTATTGGGGGTCTCGCGCAGTGGCTACTACGACTGGACACACAGACCTTACGGGCTCAGTCCGGAACAGGAGCGGCTGCGTCTGGCGATCCGGGCAGCCCACAAGCGCACGCGTCAGACGTACGGTACGCGGCGCCTGCAGCGCGAGCTGGCTGGCGATGGATTCGTGGTCGGCCGTGATCGGCTGGCCAGACTGCGCAACGAGATGGGGATTCGGTGTCGGCAAAAGCGTCGATTCGTAGCGACAACTCGCTCGGCTCATAATCTGCCAGTGGCGCCCAACCTACTGGAGCAGAAATTTGAAGCCGACAGGCCAAATGCCGCGTGGGTGACAGACATCACGTATATCGCGACCGATGAGGGTTGGTTGTACCTGGCAGGAATCAAGGACCTGTACACGTGCGAGATCGTGGGCTACGCGATGGGGCCCAGAATGACACAGGAATTGGTGGGCGAGGCGCTGTTCCGGGCGGTGCGCAGCAAGCGGCCACGGCCCGGCCTGATTCATCATTCAGACCGGGGCAGCCAATACTGTGCTCACGGCTATCGCAGGTTGCTAGCGCAGTTCGGCATGCTGGCTTCGATGTCACGCAAGGGAAACTGCTACGACAATGCGCCCATGGAAAGCTTCTGGGGCAGCCTGAAAGCAGAGTTGGTGTACCACCATCGGTATGCCACCCGGCTGGAAGCCATGGCCTCTGTCCGTGAGTACATTGAGATTTTTTACAATCGCCAACGGCGCCATTCGAAGTTGGGGTACCGAACGCCAGGCGAAGTCGCTGCAAGCTACCTCAGTCGACTAGCTGCAGCATGAACCAGACGTGTCCGCGCTGGACAGAACACCTCATACATCGCTCACCACAACACCAACCCCAAACCGTTCATCTGGACCAAGAGCGCTCGCGACATCTTGTAGAAAGTCATTCTCGCCAACCGCCGCTTAAGTTCCAAACAGGATGGAACATTGCACTAGTTGGGAAGCACGTGTTGCAGGAGCGCCGTATCCGCGTCGCGCGATCGTACTTTTGGTAGTGCAATTTGGATCCAAAAATACGCATAGATCCGGCGCTGTCGTCGCTCCCGACAGAGAGCTACCATCGCCAACGCGGGTTCCTGCGACGATCGGCCTCGCGTGAGTGTTGGATCGGACCGCCGCAGGCTCGCAGCGTACCCGACTGGCGTCCGTTCGCACTTGCATCCCGGGCAAGTCACCAAATCCCCCAACACCGCCTGACGTCGTTCCAGACTGAGATATTCCCGACGCGTCGACAATGGCGCCACCTTGGTCGGTCATGTCGCTACGGCAGACGAAGCTACGCAGAATTGCGGCCCCAAACGATCGGCCCGGCAGCTACCAACCAGATGTCGGCCCCATCTTCCCCGAATAGCACCGTCACAGATTCGTTTGCCCGCGTGATGCGATGGACGCATGGGTGCCGCGGACGCGCGCCTGACAGTACTACTGTTCGACGGCCTACCAAGACAGCCTATTGTCCGTCGCCTCGTTACCCAACCCCATGAGATGTCCTTCACCTTCGAGCTGGCATCCTCACGCTTGGCGGCGAGGTGGACCCGGAGGCCGCGCTTTCCGAGCTTTGCTCACACGACTCCGATGCCAGTAGGCTCGCTGCCGGTCACCTTTGGCTGCTTACGTAGCGCAGGACCAAGCCGGCGCAACACCCCCCTTGGAGCCCTTCTGTCTGCCTCAACGGCCTCAACCCCTAGACTAGGGGTACGTGTTATTAGACGTCTAATACTAATTCGGAGCATCTTGCGCGAGAGACGCAGATGAGGATCGAATGATTCGAATAGCGCTCCTCCTCGCTCAGGACATAGTCGCGATGCTCGGCCTCTCCTGATACGAGCTGCACTTCACAGCTCCGGCAAAGCCCTTCCCTGCATGAGTAGGGAAGGCAGACGCCGTTTTCTTCAAGTACTTCAAGAATGCTGCGATTCTCAGGAATGGCAAAGCTTCCGCCGTGGCGTAGAAGCCGGACATTGAATTCATGCACTGGCGCAGCGGGAGCGGCGGTGTCTGCGAAGAATCTTTCCCAATGGATCGCGTTTCCGTCTTTGCCTGCGGATTTGGCTTCACCGCGGACAGCGTCAATCATGGCTCCGGGGCCGCAGGTGTACACATGCCACCCTGGAGGTAGCGACGACAGTGCGGCCGCGACGTCCGCTTTTCCCTCATGCTCTTCGTCGGCATGAAGCAGAAGATGATCCTCGTATTCCTCCAGCACCTCGAGGTACGCAGCACTGCGCCGCGACCGCACGCAGTACAGCAGTCGCCAGGGATATCCACGTTCGACGCATCGGAAGATCATGCTGAGGATTGGTGTAATACCAATACCACCAGCGACGAAGAGATGTCCGACAGCGTCCTCCTCGAGGCCGAAGAGCGAGCGAGGCTCGCTGACTTGAAGGCTATCGCCAATGCGAAGTTTTTCATGGGCGTAGCTTGATCCGCCACGGGAGTTCTTGGCGCGACCTATACCTAGCCAATAGCGCGCTCGGTCTGAGGCGCTGCTAGAGATGGAATACTGACGCGTGAGTCCATTTGGGAAAGTGACATCAATGTGTGCGCCTGGAGCAAACTCTGGAAGCTTCTCGCCATCACGGTCTCGAAGCTCCACACCGAGCACGCCATCCGCTTCTAGGCGCAGCGATGTTATGACGAGTTCCATTATGCCACCTTCTCTTGGATGCTCTTTTCTTGTGCGGCTTCCTCCGCCAAGCGACGCTCGACGGCCCATCGAAACTGCGACAGTGCCGCGTCGATGGAGAACGGGATCATTTTGAAGTCCGGCGCAAGTAACAGCGATCCCTGCTGTGCGGTGATGATGTCGCGATCTTCGTCGAATGCGGTGACAACACTCTGGTGAATGGAAGCCGTGACTTCGGGATTTTCGATCGCGAAGTTATGCGGATGGGCGAAGAAATAGTGTGTGGACGTCTCGGTCTCCGGCGTCAATGCCTGGCAGCCACGAAACTCAGCAGCATTGATCCTCGTGCCGTCGGGTGCCCCGGTCCCAGTCGGCGCCATTCCAGAATCCATCAGCAGAACGGCCGGGATAGTGAAGTTGTAAATGTTCCAGCGATCGACTTTGCCCGGCCAGTTCTTCACTTGCTTTGCGAAGGGCGGCGGCTCCGTATTCAAAGTCCATCGTGTAATGCGAACGCCATCCTCCAGACGCTCGACCTTGGGCTGCGCAGCGGCATAGTCTTCGCCACCGCCAAGCGTTGTGGGATGCACAAATGGCAGGTGCGAGAAGTCGAGCAGATTGTCTGCGATGAGCAGGTAGTTCGTGTCGTAATGAATGTAACCGTCAAGACTGCGCCACTCGGGGTCGTCGAGCCAATGTGTGTCAGGGATAAGATTGGGATCGGCTTTCTCCGGCTCTCCTATCCAAATCCAGATCCAGCGATGGCGCTCCACAACTGGAAATTTCCGAACGCGTGCTTGCGGAGGGATTCGCTGTTGGGCAGGCGCTTCTACGCACTGTCCGGTTTTATCGAACTTTAGTCCGTGGTACATGCACCGTACGCAGTCACCCTCGCGGCGTCCAACCGAAAGCGGCGCGCCGCGATGGCAGCACCGGTCTTCCAGCGCCTGTAGCACTCCGTCTTCCGTGCGATACATCAACACCGGGATCCCGATGATGGTCCGGCTGAAAAGATTGGACACGCCGACTTCCTTGTCCCAGCCGGCCACGTACCAAGTGTTCTTGATGAACATGTTTGTCTCCTGTGAGTAACTGTTGCCTTCTGTGAGGCCCGTTGACAGGAGGTTAGGTTCGGGCGCACCATGCGTCAATCTCATGCCGGACATTATTAGAATGTACGCTATGCATAATGACGCTTTCGACTGTAATCTTCTTGCGGTTTTTGACGCGATGCTGCGTGAGCGCAGCGTGACGCGCGCGGCAGCTCAGCTAGGGTTGACGCAGAGTGCCATGAGCCATGCACTCAATCGGCTGCGCGACTACTTCGACGACCCTCTTTTTGTAAAGACGTCTAACGGGATGACGCCGACTATCAAAGCTGAAGCACTCGCCGAGACAGTTCTCGAAGTCATGACAGCGATACGTACTCGCGTTCTACCTCAAGCCAGCTTCGATCCCGCGTCCCTGCAGCGCACATTCACTCTTTGCATGACTGACATGGGTGAATTGGTTTTTCTCCCGCCGCTGATGAAGGCTCTTCGAAAGGTGGCGCCACAGTGCAAACTTCGGACATTGCAGGTACCAATCCCACAAATAGAAGCACTGTTGGCTGCCGGAGATGCTGACCTGGTACTGGGATCTGTCCGCACGGCGCCGGAGTTGCTATTCCAACAACAGCTATTCATGCATAGCTTCGTCACGATCGTGAGCCAAAAGAACAAGCTAGTGCGCGATATATTGACGCTGGAACAGTTCGAGACGCTGCCACATATTTGCGTCAGCTTGGCTGGACGCGCGAGCCCAACGTATGACGCCGACTTCGAGCGTCACGGGCTGAAGAGAAACGTTTACTTGCATACGCCGCACTTTCTAACGATCCCTCTACTAATGGAGCAAGAGCCAGAGCTGATCGCTACCGTACCTCAAGAGCTAGCCACGGTCTTCTGCAGGTATGGGATTGTTCGCGCAGTAAAGCCACCCGTGACATTACCGCCATATGCTCTAAGTCAGTATTGGCACCCACGCTTCCATCACGATCCAGCCATTGTCTGGCTGCGCCAACTTGTGAAAGAGACCTTTGATCAGTCTCGGGAAATCGAGCATTCTTGATCACTGCCATCAGACACCAGTGAAAAAATTGAACGAGTGTCCTGGAACACCAGAGATTGCTGTTTTCGGTTTCACAGCGGTCATTGCCAATCTGAGTCGGCACTGACGGCACTGGGTCGGGAACGGCCTTCGGCCCGCGCTATTTCCTTCGCTCGACGCCGAAATGCTCGATCGACTGGCCGGCATTGACGGCGCGCTGCAGCCAGTCCGGTAGAGCGCCAACGCCATCCCAGGCGTGGCCAGCGGCGTCCCGGAACCGGATGACGCCCGAGGCAGAGCCTCCGGCCACACCGGGCGGCGCGAAACAGCCTGCCGCCAGGAGGTGCTCCTAGGTCAGCCCAAGGCGGGCCATCTGGGACTTGATCCACAGGACAGCGTCAGCGCGCTCGCGCGAGGATTGAGCCCCGGAGACTTCAGGATAAGCGGTTGGCATGGAGGGAGAAGCAAGCGGCGGGCGGCCTGAGCCGCGACCACGGCTTGTGGAGGGCGCGGGAGGGCGCGGGAGCCCGATGGCAGCCGATTCTAGCCCATGCCCACCGTCCCTGCCCGATTGCCCGCCTCGCGCAGCCGCGGGGAGGTGTGAATCGGCAACGTTCCGAAACGGTTGTACAGAGATAAGCCTTCGATCTGCGCATAGCCCGGCCGTTCACAGAACGTAACGACTGCCGGATCTGCTTCCAGCAGCAGCCACTGTTCCACGGCGGAGCGCTGATAGAACATGACGCGCCGCGCAAGCTTCGGGCTGAATGCTTCGAACCGATGCGCACCTCGCGGACGTGCAAAGGTGATCGGCCCCGCGATTGACAGGGAATCTTCCATAAGATCAATGGCTTACGGATGGGATTCGAAGTGTAGGAGGCGAATTGACGGATATAGGGGTAATCGTACTTTCCGTGCAAAATCTGGCGGTAAGAAACGAATTGCCTTTACAAATCAAAGCGTTAGGAAATCATCAAGTTCACCTGCTTGCTGCCTTTCGATGCAAAATCTGGCGCCTGCCTTGCCGGCAAACGCAGCCCGAGAGCCCTTGGACAATGCAGAAAGGCGCGCTGAAAGTTTGTGCACCATAGAGCATATGTTCCTGCTAACCACTTGCTAGTCGCCAGCGCGGACGAAGTATTTCGTGAACATCCGCTCGGCCTCGCCGAGGCCCTCGTCGGTTAGCCACACCGACTTCGCCCGGTTCACCGGATCCCCGATGAGCCCTTTGTCGTGCAAGCGATTCAGCGCGTCCCAGTCAAAACTTTTCCAGGCGCGATTCTCGCCGCATAAATTGAGGTAGAGCAGCGCGAGGACGACCTCGTCGACTGCGTCGGTATTGATGTCCATCTTGCCTCCTCCTCGAAGGTGGCCCTCACGATCCTGCCGCACGCTGCCAGGGCGCCGCTTCGAGCAGCATGTCCTGGTACTGCTCAAGGGGAAATCGCAACATTCCCCGAAAGTTCACATGCGCCGAATGCGCCGGCCCCATTCGACGCAGCCAATCGTCGTCGACTCGCTGTCCCTTGCCGCGCCACGCGTCGACTGTTGCTTGCATGCGCTGCGTGTTCCAGGCAATCACCAGGTTCGTCAGAAGGGTCAAGGAGCCAGAAATCGCGATCATTTCGTCACGACGACGGCCGCGCTCCGGCGTGACCTTTCCCGTATAGATCGTACGTTGGAGCTCGTGTACCGACTCACCGCGACTGAGTAGTGCATGCAGTTCTCGGCGAAACTCGACGTTGCTGAAATAGTCGCACAGGAACAGGGTGCGCAGCAGCTTGCCAAGTTGTTCCGCCGCCCGATAAATCGGATCTCCTTGGGCTGCGCTGCCGAATCGCTGCAACGCGACGACAGCGCTGACACGCCCTGACTTGATTGATGCAACAAGCCGCAGCAGCCCGTCCCAGCCGTCGCGAATAGCCTTCAGGGAGATACCATGATCCACGATGGGAGCAAGATCTTCGGCTATCTCCATACCCCGCGGCAGATAGAGCTTGCGCTCCAACAAATTGCGCAGCCGTGGGCATAGATCGAAGCCGAGCAGCTTCGATACGGCCATCCCCACATTCGTATATCCATGCGTATCAACGGCGAGCGCGAGGAGGCCGCCATCTTCGCGCGTGTCGCTGTGGCGCACTGCCCCTTCAATTGCGACCCCCGCCTGGCGCTCGTTAAGGACGATCGGCTGGTTGTACACGATGCCATGCTGGTCCAGGACATGCGTGTAGATACCGACTGCATGCGTGCGCCTACGCGGATCGACACGAGCGTAAAACAGATGAGGTGAAGTATCCAGGCTCATCGAGTCGCTCGAGGCTCGCTGCCCGCGTCCCCACAACTCTGTGATGGGGTGCGTACGTTGAAACTCAACCACGCGCGAGTTGGCTCGCGACAGCCGTCCCGACATCTCAAGCACACGCATTGTGTTCGAAATCGCCGCAGCATCGACTTGCTGAATCATAGCGGCAACGCCTTTCGCGTCGATCTCGGTGCCGTGCGCCATCAGTGCACCGTAGAGCGAGACAAGTTCGTTGGCATCGCGTGCCTTCCGTGCCAGTAGTACTTCGCTAAAGCCCGTGTGGACATCCACTTCCATCATCAGATCCGCAAACTGAGCTGTGCCGATCGCCTTGAACAACAGGTCGCGTGTGCGCCTCGGTACCCCGTCCGTCGGTAGTGCCTCAAGTGCCGAGAGGTGCAGAGCGCCATCCTTGCCGATTGTCACGCGGCCGGCTTCGCGAGCTTCCTCCAGCGCCGCGAGGCCGCCTTCAGGTTTTCAGTCAATCGCTCGAGAAAGGGATCCGCTGCAGCTGGTAGACCCAATAACGATAGGTGTCGGTCTCGCTCGGACTCCCAATCTGACGGCGGAATCAGCATCTGGTCACGTTCACGAAAGGACAGACTGTGGTTGATCCACACCGATCCGCGGCGCAGATCTTTGCGCAAGCTCGTGATCGCGGCGGCTTCCAAAGCGCGCAGTGCACGTTTACGATCGTCGCAGTCGACCATGGCGCGCCAGTTGGCGCTAATCGGCACTCCGTGGTCAATGGGCAACTCCGTCGCGTCGCTATCGCGCAGCCTGGCGATAAGCTCGAGTTGCTGCAGGCTTGGTTCTGCGTCTCGGCCCGATAATTCCAGTTCACATAGGGGTGCAAGGAGACTACGGATGCGCCGGTTATCATCAGTCAGCGTTTCGCGCACGCTGGCTGCATGGCTGGCGGGAGGCTTGTCCTGTAGTTCCCCAAGCAGTGCTTCAATCTCTGCAAGTCGGGCTTCCGCCGGGCGCGTATTGTCACGAACGAGCGCTTTGATCGCAACCAGTTGTTGTCGGTATTCAACTGCCGAGCGAGCCTGTTTCGTTGTGGTCTTGTTGTAAGCGTGCCGAACCAGATCGGAAACGCGACGTCCGATTTGATAGAGCAGCGAATCGGTCAACTCGAGCAGCGTCACGCGTAGGAAAAACACCACCTCAAGCGTGCGTGTCGACACCTTGAGCTCGCGGGTCTTCACCGGACGGCGCGCCTGAATCCGCTGTGCCCAGGCACGCTGCTTATCGATCGGCACGGTGTCCAGCGTCCACGTGTGTACCCCGATCTCCTTGAGATACTGAATCTTCTCCACGGTTTCCGTGAGCGTCGTCGGACTGTGCCGGGCCGGCGGCGTCTTGAGCCACTCGAGAACGGTCATGCCTGCGGGCTCGTGTTGGCTCGATAGTTCTGCATCAGCGCGCACCAGTTGCGTCTCAGGAATGGTCGCCCCGATCAGGGAGAGCGTGTGATGCTCGATCTCCGCCCAGATCGATCGTCCAAGATCCCGCAGGGTTCGGTCGGCGGGAATCAGAATCTTGCGCTCGTACAGCCAGTAGTGCGCGTGTTGAAGCAGTTCGTCGAGCGTGAGCGATCCTTTGGCATCCTGGCGCATCCATGCTTCGAGCTCCGCCCACTGGTCCGGGCTGATCGACTTCAAGCCCAGATACCCGCAGGCCCAGATCAGGTGGTCATAGAGCGTTTTGTACCGGCGATATAGAGTCCGAAGCGATGCGATCGTCGGCGTCGGTAGGCCGAGCCGCTGGCCAACATAGTGAAGCAACTGGCGCGGCAGTGTGCTTACCTGGCCGAGGCTATGCCCACTTGCGCGCAGAAATACCAGTTGGATGGCCGCGCCAGCGCGCCGATCGGTCCGAAAGCGCTCATTGAGCACTGCGACGTCACTGTCGGTCAATGCAAAATACCGCTCGACATCGAATTCCGACAGCCGCATCGGCAGCCGGTCACTTCCCACATAGCGAAATCCCAAGCCCGGCATCTCTTGCCCCTATCGAGATGGCGCGATCCGAATCGCGGGCGGATATGTTACGCCCTCTCCGCATTCGCAGCGGCCAACGAGTGTGGGCTTGTCGGAAAGCCTTGTCGACAAAGGCTTTCAGGGAAACCGCCAGATTTTGCACGAAAAGTACGATTACCCCTATGTCAAAAACATGCGGAGTAGGGAGGTTTATGGACGAATAAGCCATCCTTTGTGGTGCCCTGTAGGGAACCGGAATTAGCCGGAGTGCGAGCGCTTTTGCTGGACTGAGAATCCGGAACTAGCTGGCTTGCAGGGCAGCCCCACTAAGCAGTCAGTTCGAGCGAAGTTTCCCTCCGCCAATTCTCCGCGTCGTGTACGTTGCCCGAATCCCCTCGATGGACGAGAGTAAAGTTCGCACTCGATTGCTGGCGGCTACGCTAACTGTCCGCGCGGATCAGAGGGCCGGCCCTGCCGCGATCTCCTTCAACGCCTCCGGCAAGTCGGGATGGTCGATGGTGACGCGCGTGCGCCCGCGCAGTTCCTGCCAGAACGCCTGCAATACCTCGGCAGGCGTGCCCATGCTGCCCTTGCGCACCAGGCTGTAGAGCTTGTTGGCGGTGGGCGTGACGCCGTAGCGAAAGAACAGCAGGCCGCAAACCTCGCGGTAGAGCGCGCGGGTTCGGGAAAGCGCCCGCGCAGCTCGGCCAGGTCGGCCTGCAGCGCGGCGTCGGTCAGATCCAGGTCGGCAGCGGCCAGGATAGAGAACCTGCATGTTACCTCCTGCCAGATAATGGCAGCGGCAGCAGCCCTCGTGATCGTATTCTGGTAAGCGTGCTTGCGGGCATGACTGCCCCTCATCACAATCCGGGGTGCGCGCAGGGCTGCGGGTCCAACTGTTAAGCGGGCTCGGGGCACCATTCCCTAGGCCGACCTCGGTCGCCGCTGCGTGCCCATCTTACCTCTGGCGTCAATGGGGCGCCCGCCACACGCGCACGCTTCATCCTTCGGGGTCGGGCCATGCCCGATGAACAACTGTTTTGGCGCGGTCTCCAGAGACGGGCCGAGCCTCCGGGACGAAATCGCTGCCGCGAGACTGACCTTCGTGGTGGGCAACGGAGGTGAGATTCGCACAACCGGCGCGATACCCCAGCGAGCGACCAGCCAAGTTCGCCGTTTCAGTCAGAGTTCGCCGTCGTGATGAGGGTCGTGCTCAGGTACCACGTAAACGTTGGCTCCATAGGATGGCAAACCTAGTGGATCCTTGTCGCGGCGCACGGTAAATATCATGTAGGGACCCGGCGGCATGATGTTGTTGTTGGGCGGCATTTGAACGAGCAATATATCCTCAACGACATGCCGGAATGACAGGGACAAGTACCGTTGATCCGGATTGAATGCGTGTGTGGACGAGCCGCATCGGAGCAGTACAACCCGAAAGACCTCGTCGGCATTCGTTGTCTTGACAACTACCGATTCGCCCGGATACGCGAGACTTGGGGCTGCAGTGACAAAGGGCCGCCGCAGGTTGCCGTGATACCAGGGAGCGTATATGTCGATATCCAGAACACGGGCAGCCATGCCTGGACTGGCGTCCTTGTCGGAGCCGGCTACCCATACACGGCCATCGGGCATGAGTAGCGCGACGGTGTGGTAGTTCCGCGGAGTTGGCGCAGGGTCTTTCAACCAAGTCCACTTGTCGGCGAACGGGTCGTACATTTCCGGGTCGAGAACGGCTCGCGAGTCCGGTGATCCCGGTGCCTTGCGGGCAGACAGCTGGTCAAAGGTGTCTTGATCCACATCGATACCGCCGCAGACGAAGATCTCGCCAGTGGGCAAGATGGTGGCGGTGCAATTGCGCCGCATCGAATCCGGCGCGCGCGGCGCCGTGGCATTCCAGCCCCAGGTCGTCACACCTGAGGAGGCATTTCGCCACCCTCGCATGTCAAGGATCCAAGCTTGTCGACTGCCGCAGATCATCGCGCGCGGCCTCCACCCCTCCTCGTGCAGCAGTGGCAGCAATAACGAGGATTTGGTAAAACCGTCATACTCCGTGGCCTCGAAAGCCGTTCCTGCGAACTTGCACACGCGCCTGTACGTCCCGCCGTTGGACCCCGTATCAGGCTCGAATGTCCAAGTGCTCTCCCGCACCGGATTGGTACACAATATGTCCCCAGTTGGGAGCAGGTGGATGCGCGGATAGAGGGGAAACGCATTGCGGTCGTAGTCGCCGGGCGCCCGAGCGCTCGTATATGGAGCCAATCGACGCCACTTGCCCTTCGGATCCGCATTGATCGAGAAGATCTCGGGCACGTTGTTGCCGTGCGCTGCGTCATTTGATCCCGGATGACCCGACATTGCGATTACGTCGCCGGACGCGAGTGTGATCAATGTCGGGTACCAACGGCCACCCGTCAAATTCGAGTCTGGATGCGGTTGTGCTGTAGTTGCGGCCATCAAGGGTCCGGGGTTCATCCGGTTGGCCTTGGACCAGCCGAACGATCCGACTGGTGCGACGAGCGAGGGCGAAACAAAGATCGCCGCATAGCGAAGTCCCGGAAAGTGGCCCTCGTGGAACAGATGCGGATCAGTATCGGGGAAACGCTCCGTTCCACCTGCTGCGAGCAGTTTGACTTGATTCGCGGCTACGAGGAACGCGTGGCCACAGCAAAACGTGTCGAAGCTCGGTGACCCTGGGTTCGTGACGGCAAACGTGTTGCAGTCAAATAGACGCGTGGCGTCGACCTGGTGATTCTCGTTGTTTCCAGGGTCGTGTTGATCACCGCTGAAGTAAAGAATCTGACCGAATCCCACGTATGCCGCGTGCACCGCGAGGATTTCCGCGTGGTTACTCAGGTGTATCCATGCCATGGCACGCCTCCCCTCTGGCTATCGTCTTACTCTTCTGTTCGCGCGAGAGCGCTAAGACCTTGCGCAGTCTATGGTGCGAAACCGCATTTTAGGCATCCCTACGATGATGCACCGGACAAGACGCCGAGGCACATCCGCACTACTGCGTCCGGTCAGGACAGACTGCCATCGAGACAGTGAGACGTGTCACGGTGATACTTCGCTAGCCGGTGCCGGATATTGTGCGGGCTAACCTTATGGCGAAAGCTCATGGTGTGGACGTGAACGCGTAAGGCAACAGTGGCGTCGCCACCGGCACGCGATGCTTGCCGCGCGCCAATCGTTTCCCGAAGGTCTTTTCCATCAAGGAACTGCGGGCTTTGCTACTCAACAAGCGCGGATGAACTGGACCGGGCGAGATAGCCAGGGATCGCGGCTTGGTGCTGGTGCTCCTGAAGGTCTTCCAGCAGCTACACGGATTGTCCTCTTATCGACCTGTCCGCAGAATTTAGACCACTACATTGCTAAGAAATGTTGCATTGTTGACACGGGTGATCCGCAGCGCCGAAATGCTGGTTTAGGACATGCGTGGCGGCCAGCGGGATAGCCGGCAAAGCGATAGCGGGATGGCCATGATCGCCGAGGACTTGGTTGACATAACCTGCACGGTCTGGCGGGGTGTGGGGGTTCACTTCGTATGAAGCCTGGTTTCGGGCCCTGCCACGACCGAGCACATATTCTGTGCCGCCGTTGTAGCGTCGGATCGCTGCGCGCAGGAGAATTCCGACGCAAAAGGCCGGTAGCTGGCGCCCCTCTCGCTGCGCCTGTTCCTGCAGACGCCGTAGGTCGCCGTTCGCTAGTGCCTGCTTTGCACGAAAGGCGCGGATGCCTTCGCGCACATTCTCCTGCCAGTTCCAGAAAATCCGTGGGAAGAAGTTATTTGCTTGCGTCTCGCGGCTTGCGGGAAACTGCCACTCACCGATTTCAGGATCGCGCTGGGTAATCCCAATCCCAGCCGGTGGACCGACGAGAACACTCCCGTCCTGCCTGAACTGACTCAGTGTATGTCCTGACTCGTGACAAAAAATTCGAATCAGCGCCCAACTGTCGTCCCCACATGCTCCAACGAGCGCGCCACCCGGTCCCACTTCGGCCCTAATCAATGCCTCGACCTGCGCACGTGACGGATTCTCGCCTGCAACTAAGCATCGCACCGTTCGCGTGAATGTGCGGCCTGTGGCATCACGGATGGTCGCCTTCACCTCCAGACTTCCGCCGACAATCAGCGGCGTCAGTAGTGCGAGATCGACAAAGTCCTGCTTGCCGGAGGAGGTAACAATCTGTCCTAAGGTGAAGGCATAGGTCTGGAGGCGGCAGCTCGGAACACTTCCGCAATGATCAGAGACGCCGCTTCGCACTCTGTAATTGCCGGAAACCCTGAATTCCCAGGAAATTCCAGCGTCTGGGACCGGATGTCCATTTGCCAATACGCGGCCAAGGACCGTGACGGCAGGCATGGACGGTCCCGTAGCCGGGAAGTTACCCGCATGAATGGAGAGCTTTTCACCGGCCCGAGGACGATCAATTATGAGGTCAAGTCCCCGCACTGGCAGCGACGGGCGTCGACGGCTGCGCCGTTGGCAAAAAATGGGAGGGACTAGATTGCTCGGTGGAATCCCCGACAGTAGTCCTGTCTCCGCTTCCGCGAGGTGCACATTTGGTCCCGGTGACTGACACGCACTAGCAGATAAATCTCCAGATGCCCAAAGCTCGAATGTCTGAGAAGCCTTAGCCAATGCAGCGTCGAGGCGTTCGGGGGGGATATCCATCACGTGGCCCCTTTGGCGCCCCCTTTCTGGGGTCTCCAGAAGTACCGCACGGCGAAAGACAATCGTAGGGAACGCAGTCAGTGGCGCGGCGGGATAGAGCACCAGTGCGGCGTCTTCGCTCTGCGGCACTAGCAACCAAGGCTGCGTTCCATGGTGCTGCGCCAGCTTGAAGGCGGTCAGCGAATCGCTGCTGAAGATTCCAGCGAGCCTGCCTGAGTTGATGCCGTCAATCAGTCGGATCGCGTCCGCGCGCCTATCCATCAGTTTCAACATCCTTTGAATCCCTAACCTCGCGCTCAAGTCGACGCGCTTGTCATGCGGATCGATGCGCGGCTCGCCGATCGGCGCGGGAGGTGGTGCGCCGGCATCGACCAATGCCTGCTCAGTGAGCGGGCCGACGATACCATCCACGACCAAGCCGCGTTGCTGCTGAAAACGTCGTATCGCGCCAACCGTTTGCGGGCCGAGAATGCCATCCACGATGAGTTGCGTGCCCAAGACTTGGTTGAGCGATTGCTGGATCCAGCGCTTGTACTCCGGATCGCTGCGAATCGATGCTGCTCCGGTCGCGCCAGGCCCAGAACTGGTCCTACCGCCATCGGCGGGCGGTTCACGCACCGGGCGTAGCAACATCTGGTCCGGCGGGAGGCGACCCTCGCTATCGGTAAGCAAGCGTGCGAATCGATCGGCACTGGTGTGTGGAAACGGGCCACCCTCAACAACCTGGACAAAGATTCCGGGTCGATCGCTCTCGGGGGTCAAGCCGGCGAGCTCGACCAGTTCGCGTGGCCAAAAATCGGTACCCGCAATCAGCGCAGCGTGCGAGAGCCCGCCTTCGCCACGCCGGCAAAGCACATCGCCTGGTTGGGGGCCGTCTGCCAGTGGTCCTCTTGGCGCGCCGATCATTTCAAAGCGATCACGGATCTGGCCGAGCAGCGCTTCCTCAAACAGCGCACCAGGCGTGGGAAATTCCGCGTAACCTAGCCCCTCAGCAATGACTGTCGCCGACGACCACTCTAGGCTAGAGCAAATTGCCAGATCGGCCCGATGCACGTAGCGGGGTGTCTTCATTTCGATCGGAACGACTAAAGGTCCCTCATACTTGCGCACGGCTTCGTTTAACACTGGGCCGCGCGCGTCACCCCGCCGAGCCCGCCACCGTCGGTCACTGCGCCGAGAAGGCCCCTACCAAACGCGCCACCGGGAGTGAGCATCCCGGCGAATCCAAGGCCGGCATTCACAGTCTTGCCGACGTCGCCGAACGCCCCTTTACCGTGCTTGGCTAGAGCTGAAGCAGCGCCGCCGAGCGCCGCGCCGGCTACTATGCCGACCGGCCCAAGGGCCGCTCCCAAAAGGGCGCCTTGTGCAATTCCCGGTAACGCGCTCGTTACCACCGGCGCCGCTTTCTGGGCAACCAGGCCCACCGCGCGGCCAGCGTTGCTTGCAGCTCTGGTGAGCGCACCAAAAAGCCCTTCATACTGCTCGGCCGAAAGGCCGGGTCCGAAAGTATGCTCGATCATCGCCTCGATTTGCTCCGGTTCGAGTAACGCATATTCCGGTACGAGCGCCTCGCGCAGCCGCGGATACGGATCGAGTCGCCAGTTCTGATAGCCGCTGTGCGCCATGATTTTCCTGCGCCATTTCAAGTTGCAATGACCTCCAGCCAATCCACCGGTACATGCAGGCTGAACGCGCCACTTACACGCACCTGTACCCAGTGCGAACTGTATGCGAGACCTACGGCAAAAGTTGCAGGACGTCCCACTGCATGTTTCATAGAAAGCTTAGCGGGACTTAGCGCGCCTCAAACAATGCGAGCTAGGATAATCCAGTCAGTCGTTAGGACTATCTTGTGCCCCCCGATACTCGCTCGGGCAAAGGCCAACCTGGCGCTTGAACGCCCGCGTGAAGTATGAGTGGTCGTTGAAGCCGACGGAGTAAGCCACTTCCTTCGCGAGTGCACCCGAATTGGCTAGACGTTCACATGCCCGGTCTATCCTGTAGCGGAGCAGATACTGGCCGAAGCTCACTCCATACTCCTGCTTGAAGATACGGCAGAACTGCGAGGCACTGAGCCGGCACAGCGCTGCGGCATACTCCAGCGCAATTTTTCGGTCGAACTGTGCCGCGACGAGTGCGATCGCAGGAAACGTCCGCGCCTGCTGTTTGTGGCCATCCAGTGCGGACAAGTCTTCGGTACCTTGCGACGGAAACAAGATCTCACTAGCCGACTCTGATCCGCGCTGGCGCGTCACTATGGTGAGTGCCGCAATCTGGTGGTTGAGGGCCTCTATCGACACCGGTTTCACAAGCAAGTCCCAGACTCGAAGGCGCAGCGCACATATCGCCACGGCCTCGGAATGGCAGCCTGTGATCATGAGAGTGGGGAGGCTCGGGTGCACGCGCCGGGTGCGAGTCAGAGCCTCGATACCTGCCGAATCCGGTGTGTCGAACTCGAAGCACAGAATGAGCGGGGAATAAATCTGGATGGCGTCGGGGACCTGTGGCAATTTCCTAACTCGATATACGTCAAATGCACCGTCGATGGCATCGACTAGTGCGGTGCCCGCTTCCCGCGTTAGGTCAACCCAGAGAATACGGGGCTCTCGCCCAGCGCTAGGTGGATTGAATGAATAATTCATGATTTTTTTCCTTCTTGATAAGTTGTTAGCATGCACTGGCTTCCATGTTCGACTAGTGGGTGCGGTTGGCGAGCATGTCATAGGTAGCGCATGACGATGTGTCGCTCCACTGCACCGCTCGGCAGACCATTGGCAGAAGGCAGTTTGCGTTCACCGCGCACTGTCGCACTGGTTGCCCAAAATGTCCGGATCGGCGCGGGTGGCGAATGGATCTTCTTGCGTGCCACGGTGAGGAGGGGCAGCCAGCGCATCGAAATGCGCGGTCGTGGGCGTGTCGGCATGCGCCACCGCCCGCAGCGCGGCATTGCGCTCGTCTTCCCTAGGGCGCCCGCGAAGCGCTGCATGTACCAGGTCCGCAGTTCGCGGACTGCGTTTTGAAGTACGCCGCCACATACCCGCCGATATCTTGGTCGGTGCGCGGGTCGCTGGTCTGAGCGCGACCGGTAGCGGCGCACGCAGTAGCCACCGAGTGCATCCTCGTGAACGATCAGGCAGCGGGTGCGGTCGCGCCAATATCCGCTGGGATCGGGGTGGCAGCCCGGATGGGCGACAACCCAAATTGCGTCAACGTCCTGCCGGCACACTGACACCATGTCTTCCGCGCAAGAATGGAGGAAGACATCGGACTCCTGTGCGTCGAGGTACTGCGGTAGCCCCTGGTCGGACTTGCGGCTGATCGACGGAAAGGAAAGGCTCCAGCCTAAGCCGATTGGACCGTTGGCGGCACCGGAGTCGCAAATTGGGGAGAGTGGCGGGCCGAAGCCCGAAAGCCCTGGGCTCGTGGCGATGGGCACCGACCTCGAGCCGGTGCCGGTGACCGGGTTGACGGCGAGTTTTTTTTCGCTGAGGCCGCGGATCGCGCCCCCGCCCTTTGGTAAAGAAATTGACGGCGCAACCCGGCGCTGAGTCTCTCGCGCGCCTGAGGTCTCGCTCGCCGCCGTGCCTGGTGTCATCGCAGGCGCTCCCGCTGTGTTGCTTCTTGTTCTTGCACGTGCGGCGCACACAGGCGGCCCCGGGCAACAAGTGGAGCGTAGAAAAGCGCAGCCAAAACGCAACTGCACGCCGTTTCAGGCTGATATGCACGAAATTTTCGGCTCGCTTGCCGCTTCGCGACGTGGCGCAAGGCTTGCGCCGCAGCGATTCCGGGCACCACGGCTGCTGGCGCGCCCCCAAGACATCGCGGTCAACTGGCATGTTGCGATGCGCCCGGGCACGTATTTCTCTCATTTCTCTCTGCCATTTAAGCGCCGCCTGAGCAAGTATCGGGTGGGCGCAAGATCGTCCTAACGGCTGGCAGGATTGTCCTAACTCCCTTTGCTTGATGCGCGCTTAGCCGCTCTAAGCTCCTTATAAAACGTTCGCAGCGAGATTCCGTCCTGAAACATCCTTCCGTAGGAGTCCCGTACAGCTTGCACAGCGTTGGGTTGGGTGGTTTCTGGTGCCGCTCGATCAGCTGGAGGTCGTCGCAGCTTGAACTGACACAGGAAAATATCATGGCACGCAGCGGCTATCAGAACTGGCGGTTCGATCCGTATCCGCACCTGCGCGAGGCGCTCGCGCCGGAATACGCGGAGCTCGATCCGGAGCAAATCGAGGCGTTGATCGAGCAGACTTTCGGACCCGGCCTTTCGGCCGAGCAGTATGAAGAGATTTTTGGCGCGATAACCAAAGCCGCAAGTAGTGTCGGCCGCGCGGTGGGCGGCGTGGCTCGCGACGTCGGGCGGACGGCTACTGCGGCGGGACGCGAGGTGGGCCGGGTTGCTCAGAAAGCGGCTCCGGTGGTAACGAGCGCATTACCGGGGATTGCACAAGGCGCCCTCTCGGGAGCTGCCCTTGGGCCGGTCGGCATGGTAGCCGGCGCTGTGCTCGGCGGCACCAGCTCGGCTCTGGCCAAGCATGGTAAAGGGGCGCTCAGAGGTATCGGCAAGGCGGTAAATACCGGGGTAGGACTCGCCGGGATGCTCACTCCGGGCGGCGCGATAGGGAGGGGTCTTCTCGGCGCAGTGACCGGCGGTGGCGGGCTCGGAGGCCTAGCGCGCGCTGGGGTTAATGCACTCGGCGGTGGTGGCGCTGGAGCGTTCGGGCAAATTGCTCACAAGGCGCTGGGCGGCAGCGGCGGGGCCGGAGGAATCGGGCAGATCGCGCAAACCACGCTCGGAGCTTTGGCCGGTGGCGATCAACCAGGCGGCCTGAGCCGCGGCTCGCCGGCGGCAGGCCAGCTACTACACCTCATTGGCCAGCGGCCAGAAGTGGCCAAAGCCCTCCAATCGATGATGCTCAGCCCGATCGGGCGCCAGAGCATCCCGGTTTCAGGACAACAGGTCCCTGTCGCGGCGTTCACCAATCTGATTGGCCAGCTCGCCGGGTTGGCGCAGGCGGAATACCAAGCAGCACTTGGGCCGCAGTCGGAAACCGTGCCTGAGTATCTCCATGAGAGCACTGGCGCATATCGCTGTGACCCGGCCGACCCGATGCAGCGCGCCGAGGTGCTGTGGAACCTGTTGCAGGATGTCGAGCCGGAGGCCGATGAGCACCTCGATGAACAACTTTACATGGCCTTAGCCAAAGCGCTGCTGGCCGAACAGGCCGAGGCGGACGAAGCGGCCTTTTACGATGCTCTCGAGCTGGCCGAGCTTGATGCTGATTTCGAGGAGGTCGACTGAAATGGCTGAAGATCTAGTCCGGTCGATGTTGGAAAACCTTGCCTCAAGTGGCGGTCGCAAGCCGGCAATGTCCGAGCTGTTGGTGCAGCTCGGCGAGAGCGACCCGCGCCTAGGTCTGCTAGCGCAATACTTCGCTCAGCGAGAGGCGAATGGTGCCGAGCAGGAGCCGGAATGTCTCCCTCCCGATGAGCCCGCGCCCCGCGGCGAACGGCGCGCGGCAGTCGAGAAACTCCGAAGACTAGTCCAGCGCATGTACTCGGAACTCGAAGCTTTGCGCGAGCGCAACGATTCAGTTGCAGCAGCTTTGGGGGCATGCCACCTCTGCTGGGGCGAAGACCCCGAATGCGAGGTTTGTGCCGGGGAGGGGGCGCCCGGTTCCAACGCGCCGGATGAGGCGCTCTTTGCACACTATGTCGGGCCGATGATTCGCCGACTCCGGCCGCGTCCCTCACACCCCGGCTCACCGCAACCGGCAGCAGTGGCTCCGCGTGTTGCCGACAGCCCGCAGTCCTATCACGACAACTGAGAGAGGAGCACGCCATGAACCTATACGAATCGTTAGGAGACTTAGATAGCTTTGCTGACCTGCTCGGTACTATCGAGAGTGAGGAAAACGACGAGGGGGCAGAATTGGATGAAAACGTCCAAAACCTCGCGCGGCGGCTACGCTCGGTCAAACCGAAGGTACCAACCGGGAGCGGCTTGTTCCAAGCACGGCCGCCCCAGCGGTATGTGACGCAGTTGGAGTTGCAGGTTGCCCTGGGCCGCGTTGGTGCCCAGATCAAGACTCACGCCGAGGCGACTAAGGCTGTCAGTACCCGCGTCAACACGTTGAACCTCCGCGTCGATGCCGAGGTTGCCGCGCGGAAGAAAGAAGATACCGCAATCAGGAAGGACATCTCGAATGGAAGGATGATGTCCATCCTTCCGCTGTTGATGACTAGCGCGCCGAAGCTGAAGAGCATCGATATCCAGGAAAATGGCACCACAGTAACGAAAACGGTCACGAAATCGGAATTCGAAAAACAAGACATGATGCCAATGGCGCTGATGTTGATGATGGGCTCGATGAGCGACAACGACAGCAAGACCAACGACAACAGCATGATGATGATGCTGCCGCTGGTACTGATTCTTTCTCAGCAGAACAAGAGTTGACAACGATGAGAGGAGCCTTGCCATGGCTAATGAATTCAGTTTTGCCATGAGCCTGCCGATCAATATGCTAATCGCGGAGCGCGAGGGCCTTCCTAGGTCCGATGCGATTCGCATCGGCGCACTTGCATCGCTTACCGTCAGGTCCATGCCAATCTCGCTCGTGGTCACGCAGTTATTGGCGCGGCGTGAGCTGCCGCAAGAGCCGGCTCCGGTCCCGACACCGCAGAAGCTTCTGGAAATCCCTGCGGTGCCTAGGAATAAGGAGAAGAATTCCGCAGTTCTGATGCTGCTTGACGCCGGCTTTACAGTGGGAACGGCCTTGGAAAAAAACGAAAACTGTGAGGAAGGAGAAGTTATCCGTTACGAACCAGAAAGCGGCCAGAAAGTCCCGAAGGGCACAAAGGTCACGGTCATCTTAAGCTGCGCCCACCGCGAACAAACGGAATCGCCGCCGCTCGGCGCAGGATCAGCCGAGCCTGTCGACTTCCATGGGCCTCTAGCCGCTGACAAAGCTGACAAAAAAATGACGTGAGTTTCGCGAGATGCCAGCCATGGACCCCGGACTCTGGGAACTGCTCGACGCGGGGCCGGGCGACGACGAAATCGCCGCGATCCTCAGGCTGGGCCAGCCCGGCCTCGTCCCGGAAGGTGCGCGAGTTGTCGCGCAGTTCGGCGAGGTCGTCACGGTGCGGATGTTGCGCGGGGCGATTCCGCAGGTCCGCGAAAGTGCTGAATGCGCGAGCATGAAGGCCGCCGGAGCGCCACTCGGGCCGGATATCGAGCTCGAGAGCGGCGAGGTGGTCGAAGTCTCGAAGCCGGACTCGCCCCATGATGAACGCCGGCCGGCGGGTCTCCAGGCAACAGGCCGCGGCGTGGTAATCGGCGTCGTCGATTGGGGGTTTGATTTTGCGCATCCGGACTTCCGCAATGACGACGGCTCCAGCCGCATCCTCGCAATTTGGGACCAGCGCGGTCCGTCGCAGCCCGATTCTCCCCAGCCATACGGATACGGGCACGTCCATGACCGGGAAGCGATCGATCGCGCCTTGGCCGCCGAGGATCCTTACGCAGCTCTCGGCTACCATCCCGGCGATGTGGATACCGGCTGCGGCACGCACGGCACCCACGTCGCCAGCATCGCCGGAGGGAAAGGCAGAGCCCACGGGCCCATCGGCATTGCACCGGGGGCAGAGTTCATATTCGTCCATCTTGCCAACTGGGGAGGCAAGCACTTGAAGCTAGGCAACTCAGTCACTCTGCTTGAGGCGTGCGATTTCATCGCAAAGATTGCTGCCGACCTCCCCAACTCTGCCTACTTGGATTCTGAAAACAATGAACGCGGGCAGGCGGACTACCTACAGGGTGGCCGTCCCTGGGTGATCAATCTCAGCATGGGACGGCACGGCGAACAGCACGACGGCACGACGCTAGTCGAGCAGGGACTCGATGCCCTCCTGCGCGCCGCACCTGGACGAGCGATCTCCCAGAGCGCAGGCAATTACTTTCACCGGTGCGTTCATGCCTCGAGTCACCTCCGACCCGGAGAGCGCCACACCATGATTTGGCAGTTGGCCGAGGCCGATGTGACGCCAAACGAGCTGGAAATCTGGTATTCGTGGCGTGACTCACTCGAGGTCGAGGTACGCTCGCCTGACGGCTTGATTTCCGCGCGCGCCGGACTGGGCGAGCGAGTCAGCTTGAAAGAGGGGGAGCGCGAAGTTGGCCGCCTTTACCATCGCGCCCGGGAGCCGAACACGCTCGATAATCATGTCGCCATTTTCCTCTATACAACCGCGCCGCCCGGTGACTGGGAGCTGACGCTGATCGGGCGTGATGTCATCGACGGGCGATTCAACGCATGGATTGAGCGTGACGCGGCTTGCCCGTCGTGCCAGTCAAGGTTTCTCAATGACGACCCCTCCTCTACCACGGGCACCATCTGCAACGGTATGCGCACCATCGCCGTCGGAGCCTACAACGCTCACGAGCCGGAGGAGCCGCTCGCGATCTTCAGCAGTTCAGGACCAACGCGTGATGGCCGAGTAAAACCCGACCTCTGTGCGCCCGGAGTCGCCATTCTGGCCGCCCGATCGGCTTCGCGTGATCCCACCGTGGAGCGGTCGCTGCTGGTCCGCATGTCCGGCACCAGCATGGCTGCGCCACATGTCGCTGGCACAATCGCACTAATGTTCGAGGTCGCACCGCGCCGACTGCGCATCGAGGAAACACACAACCTGCTCCTAGTTAACACGCGCAAGGTTTCAACTGAACACGCCGAGCGGGTCGGCAGCGGTTATCTCGACATCGAGGCCGCCGTTGAAGCGGCCCGGAACGTCAGCAACATCGGCGGCGGTTCGCGGCCGGCAGCCACGGAGGAGGAATTTTCGACGGAATCGGAATCGGAAACCACAGACAGGTCGCATCCGCTCTGTCCTGAGTGTGCGGCGCGGCAAGCGCACGCGCCGGTTGAGCATGCCAGCATAGGGCCCGTCTTGTTGAGTGGCGAGGATGAGAGTGACGAAGGTGTGCAGCCGGAGTTTGGGGCGGCTGTGAGCGACGATGACGAAACTTTGGCCGTCCCTGCCGAGATGCCGGCGCCTCGCTACGTGCATCGGGCTGATCTCGCCATTTCCGACGATCGTACCCGCTGGTCGCCTGCGATAGTCTTGGCTGAGGCGCTGGGCGAGGCGGAAATTCCCACGTCGGAGGCGCTGTTTGAGGGCTCGCTGACAGGCCAGACCCGTGATCGCTTTGAAATGATCGGTGCGCCGGGTAAACAATTGACAGACGAGCCCCAGCCAGGCGATGTGCTCTGTCGGCGTGGCGAAGGCGGGCTTTCGCACGCTGCGCTGATTGCCGGCGTCGATTACTGGCCGCGCGAACAAGTCGAGTTCGCCGGTTTGATTCCGGAGAGCAATCGTCCGGGAATCTATGTACAAGTCGTCGAAGGTGGTCTATTTCCTCACGCCAGCGCCGATCGCTTCGCACGCTTACTCACAGACGCTGAGGGCCGCGTCCCGCCCGACCAGATGCTGCTACGCCCGTTGCGCGAACGGCCCGTAGGTGGCTCTGCCCGCACTGATCACGAATACAAGCGCTGGGTCCAACAGTCGCTTAATCAGGTGTTGGGGACTCAGTTCGTCGTCGACAGCATTCTAGGTCCGCAAACGGTTGGCGCGATTCGGCTTTTCCAGCAGCGGCGCGGCCTGGTCGT
This sequence comes from Cupriavidus oxalaticus, assembly GCF_004768545.1. Classification (NCBI taxonomy): domain Bacteria; kingdom Pseudomonadati; phylum Pseudomonadota; class Betaproteobacteria; order Burkholderiales; family Burkholderiaceae; genus Cupriavidus; species Cupriavidus oxalaticus. The sequence goes on from NZ_CP038636.1 coordinate 624,326, forward strand.
CGATGGCATTGTCGGGCCAATCACCGAGCGAGCATTGATCGACGCAGGTGCGCCACTGCCTCCAGCGCCACCAGCGCCCATGCCTGCCGCCTCTTCCAGTGTGGAAATCTCTCAGGACTTCCCAATGGGCCCACCGATCGGGCCGGATTCAACCGCCGTCCGGGGGTTCATGCAGATCAAGCACGCTGTCGGCATACGCGGGGAAAACCTGCCGCGAGACGTCTATCTTATTCAGATCCTTCTCAACGTGTACAGGTACCGGAACCAGATGAAGGAAATCGCGGAAGACGGCAAGGTCGGGCCTGAGACGATCAGCGCAATCCGTGAGTTCCAGCGCACGACCAAGTGGGTCGACGGACGTGTCGATCCTAGAGGGCGAACCTTTCGGGCTCTGGAGGACTTCGCCCGCCCTTTCCTAATCGAGGCGATGTCAATCATAACGCTCGGGATCTCCGGCTCCTATCGCAGTGCTATTAGCGATAGCGAGAGTGCTGGGGAAACGTACGTTTCAGAGCAACCGTTGCTGCAGATGTACTCGTTCCGCCAAGGAGGGCGAGCCAATGCCTAACGTCGACATCGATACGTTTCGCATCCTCTTGGACCGACTGCTTGATCTGATGGAAGCACTCGATGGGTTCGGTTGGACCCAAGGCAAGCATGAGGCTGCGCTCGTCGAAGCGCAAGGCGCGCAGTGGGTCAAGGGTGGCGGCGGCAATCATCTTCAAAGCCTTATCGAGTATCGAAATCGGATCGTGCGGCTCGAAGGAGGCGTGAAGGGCGTCGTCGAGACAATACGTGTGGCCAATCCCGCGGCCTCTCAGCGCTTGAAAGACATTCTCAGCGCAAATCTGTTCAATCGAACAAACGCCATCAAGGCAGCCATCGATCAAACGGAGACGACTGTGCGATCCCTGCGCCAGACTGATCCGAATCGGTTCGTAGGCGTGAAGTTCTTTGAAGGCGGCGCTGGCACGAACGTCGGTCGGACAGTGAGTTCTTTGCCGTCCGAGCAACTGAAGACCATGGCAATCCGGAGTCAGCTTCGGCAGGGAGTTGAGCCTACGCTTCTTCCACGAACGCAGCCCGCCGCAGAGCGGACGATCAGCCTAATCCGCCAGATGCCAGTCAGTGCCGAAGACGTGCGACGCAACATCTCACAGATGGTTGCTGGATTTCTTGCAGCCGTCCGGGTGTGGATGTCCCAAATGCTATCCCAAGCCAGCGCTGCGGCGCGGTTAGCCATGATCGGTATCGAGGAAGCATTGGTTGGCTTCGGCTCTCGCCTTACGACACCGGTAATCCTCATTGGAAAGCCGTGGGGCGAGCCCATCCAATCATGATGGTCACGGAGAGTTGAGAATGCGCGCAGTCTGGAGACCGCGCCGCTAGGGCACAATAGCCTGTGCGGGCAACGAGAGGGTCGGCCGGGAAACCCAATTGCAATACCCGGCATAGTAGACCGGAGTGCTTCCCACCTCCGCTGCGCGAAACGCAAAATCGACGGCCTCCTCGTACGCTCCGTCAGCACAACGGGCCAGCGCGCGGCGAAGATAAAAGTCCTCCGAATCGGCTGCTTCGCGTGCCTGACTGTCAAGGTGGTCAAGCAGCCGCTCAATCAGGCGAAGGGTATAGACGCGTCGCTCAGCCGGTTCCTTGGTCTTGAATGTGCGGTTCGAAATGAAGTTGAGGCCTGCGAGGGCTTCGTTGAAGTTCAGGGTGATGGTCATGGTCGCTCTGTCGTCATGGTTGGCTGCGGACAGCCGGAAGGGTATCGGTATGTTGCTCGGGAACGGCTATGAAGTAGCCATGGGCGAGCAGTGCCGCTTGCGTCTGCGGCTCATCGGTCGCACATAAGCATCCGCCCCGGACTCGCTGCCACCCATACCTGCACATCTATGACGAGGCTAAAAGACCTTTATCCAGGGGGGTGCCTGGGCGCATCGCCACATGCCAGCTCAAGCCTTTCAACACCGTGGTAACCCGCGTCACGGATCACGTCGGTGCCCTCTCCTTGCAACAAGGCACTACGAAGGAGTATTCCATGAATGATCCCGTCCAACACCTTCGCGACGAATACGCGTACGGCAATCTCTGCCTGTTTATTGGCGCCGGTGTGTCCGTTGGCTGTGGATTGCCGGATTGGCGGAAGTTGGCGGAAGAGGTTTTGCAGGCCATACCCCACAAGCAGTGGGGAAACCTTCCCCCACACCTCCTTGGCAAAGCAAGGCCACTTACTGGCGAGCTTGATCCGAATTGGCATCTGCCTTATGTCAAAGACATTCTCGGATCAGTGGATCCACTTTACTCAATGCGCTACATAAGAGCAGATAAACATTTAGATCTCAAAGACTTGGTTCGAGTATGCCTGTACAAGCATCAGATTCAATTATCTGATATTGCCCGGGAATTGCCGCTCCTATCAAACGCGAGGCGGATATGCTGCTTCAACTATGATGATATACTGTGTCGCGCGTTCGATGAGGCTGACTGCTCATTTTCTCCGTTGTTCCCCGGCCAGAAAATCCCACTCGAGTCATCTAATAGGCTGATATTTTACCCGCATGGCTACTTACCGGACCCGGATCGGGCTTCATTTTTTCAGAAAACGGAAGCAATCGTGTTATCCGAGGAGGATTACTTCGAACTATATCGATTGCCGTACTCGTGGGCGAATATGGTCCAACTCACGTTGCTGATGAACTACACAGCCCTCTTTATCGGCTGTTCACTTTCCGACCCAAATGTCCGCCGACTTCTAGATGTTTGTGCGAATAAAGGTCGCCATCATCAGCATTTCGCTTTTATGTTAAACCCATACGGTAGCGCCGCCAAATTAAATTGGTTAGAACTTAAGCATTCCGCTGCATTTGAAAAATTTAACGGCTCACTCTATAAAGGTCTCGGTGTCAAAATTTTATGGGTTAATGACTTCCGAGATATCGCTTCGATTCTTAGTGCCATTAGATCTTCGGCATAAAGTCGCCAGATGGATCAAGGTGACGGGGACCGGCCTCAAGCTCGGCCAATGTCAACGCGAGAACACTTAGAATGGCGCGGTGGAAGATGGTCAATCGATGCTGATACGCCTCCGGCCAGGATACGCCCTTATGCACTGCAGCGCATAAGGGGGTGATCGTGCTTTCGGTGCTGATTGACACGGTTTCAGCAAGGAAATCGTTCTGTATCAACGAGTTGTACAAAGAGCTTTTCGTGGAAAAGTCGCTGTGTTCAAATTGTTGATTTCAAAGAGGATTTCGCGCGCCGGCGTATCAGTTTGCAGCGAAAGCTCGATCACCCCCTCACGGGCACCTCGCCCTCGGCGCCGCCCTTGCCCACAACGTGGAGCCACCAGGGGTAATCTGCCGGGTAGCAGCAGCGCATTACTGCGCCGCCGCCCCTTAAGAACCGGACGTGCAGGTCACCCCGCATCCGGCTCAAGCCATTCTTCAGCACCACGGTGTGGCACCGGAGAGCTTGACAGAGCGATTCGCAGTTTGACGGCGGGCTAAGTAGGTGTCCCACTCCGGATCGAAGGGCTGCGCCCCGCTCCGGATCTTGACGTGCCGTGTAATCGGAATCGTCGTGGCGCGGAAGAGCTCAATGCCCCTCATGCCGCAGGACGGACTCTCCGTAGCAAAGACCCATGAGCGGTAGCCCTCTACCCGGAAGTATCGTTTCCGGACCCACCGTGCCCCTTTGGTGGGATGCCTGCGTTTTGCCCACTTCCAGAGCAGTTGCCAGATGTGCGAGTCTACCGATGAGAAGGTTGCTTTCGCCACGGCGTGACGGTGATACATGGCCCATCCCCGGATGACCGGGTTGAGTTTCTGTATCAACGCTTCCTGAGTGGCGCTCGCGTTGCCCTTGATGATTCCCCTGACCTTATCAAGCAGCGATTTGATGCTCTTCTTTGCTGGCTTGATCAGCAGCTTGCCGCCGTACTTGCGCACGTTCTGGCCAAGGAAATCGAAACCCTCCGCTATGTTTGTGATCCGGGTTTTCTCCTCCGCGAGCTCCAGACCACGAACCGCCATGAATCGACGGATCGCGGGAAGCACGTTGGATTCGAGCGCCTCTTTCGATGTGCAGGTCACTACAAAATCATCGGCATAACGGACGACGTGGAGTTTGGTCTTGCTGCGTGCGGGTCTTGGCGCCCCCTCGCTAGCGTAAACTGCTGCTTCAAGCCCATCCAACGCCATATTTGCGATCACGGGCGAGATAATACCGCCCTGCGGCGTACCAGCCCGCGTCTCAAACAAGGTTCCCTCATCGATATATCCGGCTTGAAGCCACTTTCGCAGGACCTCCTTATCCATCGTTATGTGCTCCAGCATCCAGGCGTGACTGAAGTTGTCGAAACAGCCCCGAATGTCGCCTTCCAGAATCCATTCTCGGGTCATGCCGGGATAAGGCCGGAAATGACACATAATCCCAAAAGTAATAAAGAATGCGCCTCTTATGCACTAATTGCGTGGTGCCAATTGCTCCAGCGGCTCGATCTGACGGAGCCAGCCTTGCAGCATCGTGACGATCCGCAGCACTTCGGATAGCGTGTCAAAGGCCAATTCCGGCAAACTTTCCTCGCCGGTTGCGACGGTCATCCCCGCGCCGTTGATGACGGTATGCGCCATCCCGTGCAGGCGCAGCAGCATATCGCGCAGCCCATCCTCACTGCGGGCTTCGCCCAACATGGCATCGAGATCGTCCACTATGCGTAGTAGTCTCGTGGTGTCATATGTTTGCTGTGCTTGCAGCAATGCTGCCCGGTCCAGGCGACCGTAGGCCGTCTCGACCGTATTGTCGGAATCACTCATATCAATCCTCCAGGTTTGTTGTTGCTGCTCAACCATTGCCGGCGTCGGCGCGCGCTCGTTTCACGGCTTGGCGGAACAAGGATTCCTTGAGCCACGCTTCCGGCGGCCGCTTCAAATCGAGGTGGTAGTTGCCGAACCGCTTGACTCCGGTCGTGCCATACGGGCTCATGAAGGCGACATCGGCCGCGGACACCGGTTTGCCTGCAGCGTGGAGTTCTTGCATGATCCGCATCATGTCGACCGTGTTCTGCAGAATCACGGCCGAGGCCACCAGATCGATATAGCGCACGCGCTTCTGCTGCTCGTTCAGATCGTTTTCGGTAATGACGTCGCCCCCGAAGTCGAGCCACTTGGTGAAGGCGTGATACGACTCGATCTTGTTGGTCGTCGCCGTAACTTCCTGCCGCATTTCCTTCTGCGAGATCCAGCGCAGCAGGTAGACCGTGCGCAGCACGCGACCGAGCTCACGCGCCGCTGCAAACAGCCGGTTGTGCCGGCCCTCGTGGCTCAGCTTGCGAAGGAGCATTGGCGACATGACGCGGCCGGCCTGGATTGAAATCGCCACCTGCATCAGATCCTTCCAGTGGCTGCGGATCAGCTGCCAATCGATGACATCGTTGAATAGACGGTCGATGTGCTTGTAGCGGTTTCCTTTCTCTGCCTTGTAGAAGCGGAGATCCTTCCAATTACGAATGCGCGGCATCAGCTGGATGCCGTTCAGGTAGGTAAATGCAAAAACGGCTTCGGATTGACCGTGTGTATCCGAATAGACGGTGTCGGCCTGGACACTCAGGCCGGCTTTCAGCAAGCCTTCGATGACATAGATGGCCTCCAGCACGCCTGGCGGTATGAAGTGGCGGAACACCGCGATGTAGTTGTCGGCCACATGCCGGTAGGCCACGGCACCCATGCGCCGGTAACGGAAATGCATGCCGACCAGAAGGTTCTGCTCGTAGACGTCGTACTGAGTGCCATCGGCGGCCACCTTCTTGCCTTCGCCCCACAGCTTCGGCAAATCAAGGCGCAGATACAGCTCGGTCAGGTCACGGCAAGCACTGTCCAGCTGCTCCAGGCCCATGTGCCGCTGATTCACGTACGACAGTTGATGTGGGGTCACGCCGTTCGACAAGTGCCGCGCCGCTTGGCTGGGGCCCAGGTTGCAACCCATGGCAAAGACGGTAAGTAGATAGCGTTCACGCGCGTTGCGCAATTTCGGATCATCGCCGGACTGCGGCCCGAAATGACGGGTGAACCCAGTCCAGTGCTCGATGTTGGCGAGGATGTCCAGCAGGTTGCGCGGCACGAGACGGCTGTCGATGGCGGCTTGCAAGGCGATGGCGGACGGAGGTATTTCGCGCGCCACGACGCGTGTGAGCGTGGGCTCGCCGCTCGGGCTGATCGTCACGTCGCCGGCGTGCTGGGGGAATTCACTGTCGACCTGTTCGGCCGTCTCCGTCAGCAGCTTCTTGAGATTGTGGACGAAACCTTGCGCATCGGACGCTAGTCCGATTCGATCGCAATAGTCCTGGAGCAACGCCTGACATTCCCCCCAAGGCATCAATTGCTGACGAAGGTCGGAAAAATTGCCCGATTCTTCGATGCAGACGTCGCCGCAGCGCAGGTCGCCGGCAAGATGGGAAAACACGCACACCTCCAAGTAACGCCGATTCGTCGGGTTGCCCAAGCTGGCCGAACGACGTATCAGCTTTCGCCAGCGCTCGGAGGCGAACGACAAATCCACCTCGTCGGCGAGCCATTCGGTCTTGCGGTGTTCGTTCTGCAGCACTACATCCAACGTCTTGAGCAGTCGGCGGTCTTCGGTCGCCGCGACAAAACGCAGCCCTTTCGCCATCTGGAACATCGCCGCACGCCAGGACTTGAAAGGCTTCCACAGCAAGGGCAAGTGATTGCCGTCGCTCCAGACGCGGATCGCTTCGCAATCGGCCTGCAGCTTGTCCAGATCGCCGTCGGGCGCCAGCAGCGCGCGCACGCGCTGCCCGGTTCGGGCGTCGTCCAGGGATTCGGCCAGAATGCCGATGACCAGCTCGAGCGCGGCAACCAGTTCTTCGCTCAATTCGCGCTGGCGCGCCTGAATGAGAGCGAGTTCTTCCTTGGCACTCTTGTGGATCGCTCCCATGCGGCGGATGAACATTTCCGCGATGTCGTCGCGCGCACCGATGCGCATCTGGCGGATCAAGGCCAGGATCAATGCGTGTCGCCTGGAGGGCCGGAAGTCCTTCATGTCACCCGCGTCGAGGGCGGATGCCATGTTGGCCAAGTGTTTCAGTTTGGTGGCCGGAACGCAGTCGAGTAGCGTGTCGTTGTCAGGCAGCGATTCGAGCCACTTCAACTGGTCCAGCACTAGGTCGAGGTGTTTGCGCGTCGCCTTTTTTGCGGATCGCTTGATCTGCTGATAGAGCGAGCGCCGCGCCGGCAACTCGGTTTCCAGCAGTTGATCGAGCCATTGGCGCTGGTCGGTGGACAGGCGCTGCTCGATGTGGCGATGGAGCGCGGCTTCGGCCACGGCATGGGCCTGTTCCGCGATCTCATCGAGCGTCCGGAAGGCCGGCAGTTCGTAGCCCAGCCGGACCAGTTCTTCGATCGTGATGTTGATGATGTCCACGCGTGTGTCCACCACTCCGGCGGCTTCCTCGGCAAGTCGGTTCGCGACGAGGCGCGTCTGGGCATCGGTATACGGCTTGATGCCCAGCAAGGTACGGATCACCTTGTGATGGCGATAGAGCGCGGTATGCGCAGCGGGATAGGTGATGCGCTGAACCGGTGCCATGCCCAGGCAGGCCGACACGTGCTCGACGACTTCAGAGGGCACCGCCTCCACTGCCGGAAAGTGGCGCAGGTACTGGAAACACTTCAGGTTGACCAGAAGCGCGAGACGCCGTTCAGCGGTGCGCGCGAAGCCTTGCGCCCACTCGATTTCCTCTGGGCGCGGGGTGAACGAGGCCTGCAGATCTTTCAGTGTGAGGGTACGCGGAAACCGAGGATAGGCAGTTCGTTCGATGCTGGCCATGGCAAGGGACTCCCCATCCGGGATCGGTGGACTAGTTCGGTAAGGCGCTTTGCGAGGTTGCGCGGAACCCGCTCGAACTGACCAGAATAGGCAGTCGATGCCGGAACGCCAAGCCTGCGGCGCTGCCTGGCCATCACGCTGGGTTGGAGTCAGGGAACCGGCCGGCGCGCCGATTCGATTTGAAGCCGCACAGTCAGGTAGTGGCGGTCGCTCTTCGTCTGTGGGAAACAGCAGGTGATGCCCTCTCTGAGCGCGATGGCGAAACGCTCCGCGCGCGCCGTCTCACTGGTCGCATCGAGCCAGTACACGACCTGATCCCAACGGACGAGTCGCAGCGGTTTTGACGCGCTGGACCCGATGCCGCGGACCACGTTGCGCAAGAGCAGCGCCTTGGTCGGGGCGGGGAAGCTCTGGTCGCGATGCCATTGCTTCAAGGCTGCAAGCCGCCGTGGCGGTCTCTTACCCGACAGCCTCTAGACAGGGGTTCGCAAGCTACTGCGCGACGCTGTCGGCCGGCCGAAAACCGACCCAGCCGACGTCTCTAGGTCAGGCCAAAGGCATAAAGGCCGGGTTCTTTATTACTTCTTGGCATATGTGTCATTTCCGGCTTTATCCCGGCACGCCCCCTATCTTGGTCGCAGGCCTCATGAGTTCCCAATCGATACTACCGAAGAAATTCTTGATATCGAGGTCGAGCACCCACTCGTACTCCCAGCATCGCTGCCGGGTGACGCTCAGCGCTTGATGCGCCGATCGTCCGGGGCGATACCCATATGAGTCGCTGTGAAACACCGGTTCCACAAGCGGCTCCAGATATCGTTTGACCACCGTCTGGGCGATGCGATCGGAGATCGTTGGGATTCCCAACGGCCTCGTTCCCGCACCTCCCGCTTTGGGTATGTCAACCCGCAGCACCGGCGGCGGCATGTAGCTGCCGGAGGACATCCGATTCCAGATCCGATACAGATTGTTCTTCAAATCCGCCTCGAATTCCTTCATCGACTGCCCATCCACGCCCGCCGCCCCACGGTTGGCCTTCACCTGCTGATATGCTTCCCACACCTCACGTTTGGAAATACAAAACGGTTTTGCTTTATCCATGCGGGTCCTCCCCTTGCGGGTTGCCCGCAGCACAAAGCCAGACGATGACGCCCCTTCGGTCCAGCCCCATTACAGGACCTTCAGCCCTACTACGGACGTCTCCGCCCCTGTGCCCCGCATCGGTATGAGGTGTTCTGTCCAGCGCGGACACGTCTGGTTCATGCTGCAGCTAGTCGACTGAGGTAGCTTGCAGCGACTTCGCCTGGCGTTCGGTACCCCAACTTCGAATGGCGCCGTTGGCGATTGTAAAAAATCTCAATGTACTCACGGACAGAGGCCATGGCTTCCAGCCGGGTGGCATACCGATGGTGGCACACCAACTCTGCTTTCAGGCTGCCCCAGAAGCTTTCCATGGGCGCATTGTCGTAGCAATTTCCCTTGCGTGACATCGAAGCCAGCATGCCGAACTGCGCTAGGGCAATGCTGATTAAGTCCTCCAGTTCGTGAGAGTAAGCGTTATCTGAAGAATCACGAGCGCGAAGAGATGAACATGAAGCAGATGACGTTGGCGGCGGGTGCAGATCAAGGGGCAGGATTCGAGCAATACCGCAAGCCAACGCGACGCGAGGCCTTTCTGGCGACGATGGAGACGATCGTGCCGTGGGCAGCATTGTGCGCCGTGATCGAGCCGTACTATCCGAAGGCGGGCAACGGCCGGCCGCCTATTGGCCTGGAACGGATGCTGCGCATCCACTTTTTGCAGCACTGGTTCAACTTGGCGGATCTGGCCTGCGAGGAGGCGCTATATGACAGCGCCAGCCTGCGCCGCTTCGTCGGGATTGACTTGGGTCGTGAACCGGTGCCGGATGCCACCACGCTGCTGAAGTTTCGCCGCCTGCTGGAGAAGCACCAGCTTGCCGAGAGGCTGTTTGCTGAGGTTGGCCGAGTCCTGCAGGCAAGTGGCGTGAAGCTGAAGACCGGCACCATTGTGGATGCCACGATCATCGGCGCACCCAGCTCGACGAAGAACAAGGAGAAGGCACGCGACCCCGAGATGCATCAGACCCGGAAAGGACAGCAGTGGTTTTTTGGAATGAAGCTGCACATCGGCGTGGACAGCCAGAGTGGGTTGGCCCATTCGGCAGTCGTGACGCCGGCTAATGTCCACGACAAACATGCGCTGCCCCGGCTATTACATGGGCAGGAGCAGCGAGTCTATGGCGATAGCGCCTACGCCAGTCAGCAGGCGCTGATCGCGTCCAAGGCGCCCCGCGCCAAGGACTTCACCAATCAGCGTACCCGCAAGAACGGGCAGATTGACGAAGTGCAACGTGGGAAGAACCGCAACAAATCGAAGATCCGTGCTCGGGTCGAGCATGTCTTCGCCGTAGTCAAACGCCTGTGGGGCTTCACCAAAGTACGCTACCGTGGCTTGAAGAAGAATGCGGGCCGGGCCTTCACGGCCCTGGCGCTGGCCAATCTGTACCTCAGCCGAGGGCATTTGATGGGAGCAGTCCGTCCGTAAAGGGCGAATGTGGGGCAAGTGCTCCGCCAACACGCCCCATTTGGGGATGCGGTAGGAAAATTCTCGTCATCAGAGCCGAGTTTTTCGCCCGCACACGTTCTTATCAGTCTGAACGCACCAATTCACGCGGCTTGTTCAGCATAGCCTTAAGCCAGGCGCCGAAAACCAGCGTTTGGCTGCATGAATGAGGCGACATCTACCTTGACGCGCGCCGGCGTTAGGGCGCTCTAGGTTGCATGAATTGCTGGCCATGGAGATGCCTGCAGGACTGCTGTCCCAGCTGGTGGCGGCGGTCCCGGACGACGAGTTCCGGCAACTATCCGACAAGTTGATTTTAAGTTTGCTGCGATCCGAGCACGACCAAGTGCGCAAAACCATTTCACTCAAATGTGCCTGCGCCTGCAACAGCGAACGCCTGTCGAGGATTTTGCTCGCATATATTGACGGCACCGATCAGCACTACTACAACGTGATCCATTGGCTGGATTTTGCGCTGTCGATACCGGCGGACAGAATGCTTTCCATTGCTCGCGACGTGCTTCGACATCAGGCGTCCCTCGACTGACCATCGCTCCGTCGGCAAGGCCGCTACCGCCGGCGATATGGGTCTACTCGAGGGTTGACCGGGAATCGAAAAAAATCCGTCACATTCTCCTGCAAGTCTATGATTGAAAAGAAAATTCATCGCTCGCAGCAACTGGGCTTGGTTTAGCCGGCCCGGAAAAACTCCACACTCTGCCCCGCATTGACCGCCCGCCGCAGCCAGTCGGGCATTGTCGCCCTGCCCGTCCCAACTCTGCCCCGCGGCGTTGCGGTAGCAGACCACGGGCGGTGGCGGGGGTGGCGGATCGAAGCACCCCGCCGCTGCCAGTTCCTCCATGGTCAGCCCGTAGTCGGCCATCTCCGCCTGGATCCAACGAATCGCCGCCGCCCGCTCATTGATTTCTGTCATTGGTGCTAATCCTGCGCTGCGGCAGCATAGCTGTTTGATTGTATGACAGCCATTTGACTCTGCCTGCCCCTGCGACCAAACTGTAAGCGGCACTTCACACAGGACTGTTGGCAAATGCGCATCGCAGGGAGACGAGCATGGGCAAGGAAAAGGGCAAGGCCAGTCGTCATAACGAAAAATCCGGGCATGACGACCAAAAAACGTCCATGTCGTCCAAAGAGTACAGAAAGGCCCTTTTCCCCTTGCACGTCGAGCTGGTCAGGCTGCAGGAGTGGGTGGTGCAATCCGGCGCCAAGATCTGCATCGTCTTCGAGGGCCGTGACGGTGCCGGAAAAGGCGGCACGATCAAGGCAATGACTGAACGCGTGAGTCCGCGCGTGTTCCGTGTGATCGCACTCCCCGCCCCCACCGAGCGGGAGAAATCGCAAATGTATATACAGCGCTACGTTCCTTATCTGCCCGCTGCCGGAGAAGTCGTGATCTTTGACCGCAGCTGGTACAACCGTGCAGGCGTCGAGCGAGTCATGGGGTTCTGCACGGAAGAAGAGGTGCAGGAGTTCCTCGTGGCCGTGCCACTAGTCGAGCAGGCGGCGGTCCACTCCGGGATCATACTGCTCAAGTACTGGCTGGAAGTCACCCCGGAAGAGCAGACCCGCAGGCTCGAGGCGCGCATCAATGATGGTCGCAAGACCTGGAAGCTGTCCGGCATGGACCTGAAGTCTTACAGCCGCTGGTATGACTACTCACGCGCCCGCGATGCCATGTTCCGCGCCACCGACACCGTCATTGCGCCGTGGTATGTGATCCGGTCGGACGACAAGCAGAGAGCCCGCCTCAATCTCATCAGCGACCTGCTCGGCAGGATCCCCTACCAGGCCATGCCGCGCAAGACTGTGGCGCTGCCGAAGCGGCAAAAGCCGGAAGGCTACGTCGAGCCGGACTATCCGTACAAGTACGTTTCCGAGAAGTACTAAGCCGCCAGCGAAGCCCTATTTGGGGGGAAATCCCAGCCATGGAACGTGGCAGACACCGTCGTTCCGGCGCCCCGAAAAATTTGCGAGCGCGCTTTGCGCCCGTCGCCCGGCATCTGGCGCGGTGAGACTTCCTGTGCCCGGCTGGCTGCATGACAATCGGCGCGAATGGGCAACAGCGGATGTTGTCGCAGGACTGACGGCTGCGTCCGTGGTCATCCCGAAGGCACTGGCTTATCAGCGACTCTGGGCTTATCCTCATCAAGTACTGGCTGGAAGTCAGTCGTGAAGAGCAGACGCGCAGGCTGGAAGCCCGGATTCGCGATGAGCGCAAGATCTGGAAACTTTCCCCGATGGATCTCGAATCCTATCGCCGCTGGAATGACTACTCCCGCGCGCGAGACGCGATGTTCACCATGACCGACCCAGAGTACTCGCCCTGGTATATCGCTAAGGCTGATAACAAAAGGCGCACGCGGCTCAACGTAATCAGCCATCTCCTCGCCAAGATTCCGTACGAGGCTTTGCCGCGCAAGAAGATTTCGTTGCCCCAACGACAGAAACCCGAAGGCTATCGTGAACCGGATCACCATTTCAGGTACGTGCCCGAGAAGTTCTGAAGTCGCATTGCAACTGACAGGCAATGAGGACTGTTGAACGTCTCAGAAGGTTTTCATGCTGGTCGCCATTAGCGGCACGATGGTGGTCGCGGGCTACGCGTTGCGCCAGCTAACGGCGATGCTGTCGGGCGACGACGTGATGATTAATTGGGAGAACAAGGTCATGGAACGCACGCTGGAAACGCTGGGCAACCATGTCGCGGTTTGCCCGTTTGGCGCGGTTGGCCAGATGGTCGCCGCCCGCCTCCGAGATGCGGGATCGACCGTGCTAGTTCTCGATCCCGACGCGAAGCAGGCCGATAAGGCGTCCCGACTCGGATACATGGTCATGCTCGGCGATCAGAATTCGTTCGACGACGTACTCGAACGTGCCAGACTGGATAACGCCCATGCGCTCTTCCTGACGGGTTCCGATCCCACCAGCAATCTGGAAATCACGCTGGTGGCGCACACGCTCAGTCCGGACCTCAAGATCGTGGGTATCAGGCGAGAACGATTTGCGCAGGATGTTGCTGCAAAGGGCAGGCGCGTCGACCGTGATCGACCAGAACGACATCGTCGCGCGCGCCATGGTTGTGCAGATCGATGCCCACCACGAGGCGCAACGCAAATGAAGCCCGGTGATTGCAGCGCAATCTAGAGACCGGTACGACAAGGCGACTTTTCTAGATCCGCGCGACCATGGGACAAGAGTCATCAACACGTTCCACCGGTGGCTTTCGCGTTCCGCTGCCCGAATGGATCCGCGATTATCGGAAGACGTGGATCAAGCCCGATATCGTCGCCGGTGTCTCTGCTGCGGCGGTCGTCCTTCCGAAAGCCATGGCCTACGCGACTGTCGCTGGGCTGCCCGTGCAAGTCGGGTTGTACACGGCCTTCGTTCCGATGGTGATCTACGCCTTCCTCGGCACATCGCGCCCGCTCAGCGTGAGCACCACCGCAACGATTGCGATCCTCACCGCAGCCGCCCTGGCCAGGGCGGTCCCGGGCGCGGGCCCAGCTGACCTGCTAAGAGCCTCTGCAACATTGACATTGATGGTCGGTGCAATCCTCACGCTCGCAGGGCTCCTGCGGTTGGGTTTCGTTGCCAGCTTCATTTCCGATCCAGTGTTGACGGGGTTCAAGGCTGGTCTCGCGGTTGTTATCGTGCTGGATCAGTTGCCGAAGCTGCTCGGCATTCACTTCCCAAAAGGGTCGTTTTTCCAAAACATGCTGGCGATCGTCACGGGTATTCCACACGCAAGCGCAGCGACGGTCGCTGTGGCAGTGATGACAGCAGGTGCTCTGGTGGCAATCGAACATTTCTTTCCACGAGCTCCCGCCCCGCTGTTAGCAGTGGCGGGCGGGATCGGCGCCGTAAGCCTGCTCCATCTGCAATCTCACGGGGTCGACATTGTCGGCCATGTGCCGCCAGGCTTGCCTTCCGTCGCCATCCCGGAACTTTCTCTTCTCGCATCACTCGGGCCGGCTGCTGCGGGCATTGCTCTGATGAGCTTTACCGAAACCGTCGCATCGGGGCGAGCGTTCGTTGAGCACGGGGAACCCGTGCCAAATGCCAGTCGGGAGTTGCTGGCGATCGGGCTGGCTAATGCGGGCGGCGCGCTGTTGGGCTCGATGCCGGCCGGCGGAGGAACGACGCAGACAGCCGTCAACCGGCTTGTCGGTGCCCGCAGCCAGCTTTCCGAGCTGGTCACGGCTGCCGTCACGCTAGGCACGATGCTGCTGCTTGGGCCTTTCATTGGACTCATGCCGCAAGCCACAATGGCGGCAGTTGTCATCGTCTATTCGATCGGCCTGATCGAGCCATCGAAATTTCGCGCGATTGCCGCTGTGCGGCGCACGGAGTTTCTCTGGGCCGTGATTGCGGTCTTCGGCGTTGTGCTGTTTGGAACGCTGCCGGGCATACTGACCGCCATTGTCGTCTCGTTTCTGGCGCTTGCTTACCATACATCCGATCCACCGGTGCATGTCTTGCGCCGCAAGCCGGGTACGAACGTGTTCCGCCCTGTGTCCGCTGAGCACCCCGACGACGAAGCTTTTTCCGGCCTCCTGTTGTTGCGGCCGGAGGGTCCAATATTCTTTGCGAACGCCGAACGCGTCGGGCATAAGATTCGCACGCTGATCAACCAATATCAGCCGCAAATCGTCGCGCTCCATTTGCGCGCCGTGTCCGATCTCGAGTACACGGCGCTGAAGATGCTGACGGAAGCGGAAAAGGAACTGCGCAAGCAGGATATCGAGCTCTGGCTCGTTGGTCTCAACCCGGGCGTACTGGCGATGGTGCAGCGTTCGCCGCTCGGCGACGCCCTCGGGCGCGACCGGATGTACTTCAACCTCGATCGCGTGGTGGCGGCATGGCAGGCGCGGCGATCACTCGATCGCCAGGGGCCACTCGGGTAGCTGTGCGTCGAGCAAGCCGGCCGGCTGCTCGTTCAGCATTCCAGACCGCAATGCCGCAGCCACAGCAGAGGGGACTTGAACGTCTCGACAGCGGCGCGCGCGATTTGGGCATCGCGTCTTCCGTTCGCGCGGCCACCGTTCAGGAAGGATTGGACGGCGACGAATTTCGCGATTGCGATTCGGTCGTGCGTCGAACCTTGAACCACGCCGCATACAGAGCCGGCATGAAGAAAATGGTCAGCAAGGTCGCAACGGTAAGGCCGCCCATGATGGCGATGGCCATAGGCGCCCAAAATATGCTTCGGGTCAGCGGAATCATGGCGAGGACCGTGGCCGCCGCAGTCAGCGCCACCGGACGCGTGCGATGCACGGCGGCATCGACGACCGCCGTCCAGGTGTCCCGCCCTTGCGCGATTTCCGCCTGCACCTGGTCGACAAGAATCACTGAGTTTCGCATGATCATCCCGCTCAACGCGGTAATGCCAAGAATGGCGACGAACCCGAGCGGCGCCTGGAAAATGAGCAGCGCCGCGACGACGCCGATGAGCCCCAGCGGGGCGGTGAGGAAGACCATCGTCATGCGCGAGAAGCTCTGAAGCTGCAGCATCAGGATTGTCAGGATGGTGACCAGCATCAAGGGAAATACCGCCATCAGCGCGCGATTGGCCTTGTCGCTTTCCTCGACCGCGCCGCCGACGTCGATGCGGTAACCGAAGGGCAGCTTCGCCTCGATGTCCTCCAGGAGCGGCCGGATTTCCTGGGTCACTGACACGCCCTGCTCACCATCCTTGACGTCCGCGCGCACGGTGATCGCCATGTCGCGGTTGCGGCGCCAGAGCACCGGCTCTTCAACTTCGTACCGCACGCGCGCGACCTGCGACAGCGGCACCACCGTTACCTCGCGGGTATAAAGGTTCACGTCCTTCAGCGCGCCGAGGTCGAGCCGCTCGGAAAGCACCGCACGGGCGACTATTTCAATCAGATCCTCCCCCTCGCGCAAGTGGGACAGCGTTGCGCCGTTCGTGAATGTTTGGGTCACGAAGCTGACGTCGGCCGGAGCCAGCCCGAGCGCGCGCGCCTTGTCCTGGTCGAGGTCGAACTTTAGCGTGCGAACCGGGTCGTTCCAGTCGAGCTGGACGTCGCGCACTTTGGGGCTCGACGCCACCACTCTTTCGACTTCGCGGGCGATTTCGCGGACCTTCTGCGTGTCCGAACCGACGACGCGGAACTGTACCGGGAACCCAACCGGCGGGCCGAGTTCGAGGCGGGTGACTCGAACCCACGCTTGCGGGAATTCCTCATTGACGGTTTCCATCAGGCGCGAGCGCACGCGCTCACGAGCCTTCGTGTCTTTCGTCATCACGACGAAGACAGCGTAGCCCGGGTTCGGCAGTTCGGGATTGAGGGCGAGATAGAAGCGTGGCTGCCCCGCCCCCGTGTAGGCCGTGAAGAAACGCACGTCCTGGTCCTTCTTGAGCACCGCCTCCATTTTCTTCACCTGTTCGGTGGTTGCGGCGAACGACGCGCCTTCCTTCAGTCGCAGCTCGACGATCAGCTCGGGTCGCGCGCTGCTCGGGAAGAACTGCTGTGGTACGAACCTGCTCGCGCCAACCGCAGCGGCGAGCGCGGTCAACGTCGCCCCGATGACCCACCAGCGTCGCACGAGAGCCAGGTCGATCCATGTTCGCAGCTTGCGGTAGAAAGGCGTGTCATACGGGTCGCCGCCATGGTGCTCCTTTCCGAGGTCCTTCGGCAGCATGTTGACGGCCAGATACGGCGTGATGATCCCCGACACAACCCACGAGAACAGCACCGCGGTGCCGACGATCCAGAAAATGCCGCCCGCGTACTCGCCGGTGGTCGACTGGGAGAAACCGATCGGCATGAAGGCGCCAGCCGTAATGAGCGCGCCAGTCAGCCGCGGCATCGCAGTCGCCGTGTACGAGTAGGCGGCCGCCTTCACGCGGTCCCACCCTTCCTCCATTTTCACAACCATCATCTCGACCGCGATAATGCCGTCATCCACCAGCAGCCCGAGGGCAATGATCAGGGACCCGAGCGAGACGCGCTCGAGATTCCAGCCCATTGCACGCATGACCAGGGCGACGACGCCGAGCACGATCGGCACTGAAATGCCGACCACGATTCCCGTGCGCCAGCCGAGACTGATGAGGCAGACCGCGAGCACGATGGTCAGCGCTTCCAGCAGCGAGCGCTCGAAATCCCAGATCGATTCGCTGACGACGGTCGGCTGATCGGCCACCCGTTCGAGTTCAACGCCATAGGGCAGCTCGAGCTGTACTTTTGCGACTGCCTGCTCGATCGCCTTGCCGAGGTCGACAATGTTGCCGTCGTCGGTCATCGTGATGCCGAGCATCAGCACCTGCTGCCCGTTATGGCGTACCGTATAAATGGGAGGATCTTCGTATCCTCGTGTGATCGATGTGAAGTCGCCGAGCTTGAGCAGCCGTCCGCCGGCGGCGATCGGCACGCTGCGGATTTCGTCCAGGTTATGGAACTGGCCGCTCACGCGCACAAGCACGCGATCGCCGTGCGTGTCGATCTGTCCGCTGGCCAATACGCTGTTTTGGCTTCTGAGGCTTTCAGCGATCTGCAGCGGCGTAATCCCGAGCGCGGCGAGCCGCTCGTTCGAGAATTCGACGTAAATCTTCTTGGCCTGCTTGCCATAGATGTCGATCTTTTTCACCATCGGCACCTTGAGCAGCTGCCGCTTGATATTTTCCGATACGTCGGATAGCTCCCATTGACTGATGCCGTCTCCTTTGACGGCATAGAGCAGGCCGGTCACGTCGCCGTATTCGTCGTTGAAGATCGGGCCGATGACGCCGTCAGGGAGCTCGAGCTTGATGTCGGTGAACTTCTTGCGCGCCTGGTACCAGGCCTCGCGCTGGTCTGCATGGGACGTGCCGCCCTTCACAGTGATCGTCATGCCGCCGTAGCCTTGGCGCGCATAGGTCACGACTTTCTCGAAATGATCGAGCTGCTCGAACTTCTTCTCCATGCGGTTGAGCACCTCGTCCTGGACCTGTTGCGCAGTGGCGCCGGGCCAGATCACGAGCGCCGTCATCGACGGTACCGAGAAGTTCGGATCCTCGAGCTGGCCGAGCTTTGCGAAGCTGAGCGAACCGCCAATGCCAACCACGAGGATCAGGAACAGCACGATGGCGCGGTGGCTCAGCGCCCATTCGGTGAGATTGAACGGCTTCATGGCACACCTTGCCCGGTTTGCGAGGCGCCCGCCGCGCCTGCAAGCGCGACCTTCAGGCCTGGGGCCATCTTCTGCACTCCCGCAGTAACGACTAGCTCGCCAGCGGGCGGTCCGGAAACGAGCACATCGTCATTGCGATAGCCGTGCACCGAAACGCTGATCAGATCGACCGTGCCCACTGGCCGGGAACCCTCGCGACGAACCACCCAGACGGCGGGCTGCCCCTTGTTCTGCGTAATGGCCGAGGCGGGGATCACTGCTGCCGGGACCTCGCCAGCCGAACGTTCAACCAGCAGCGTAGCGGTCGCGCCGAGCGGCAGCAGCCTGGGTACTGCCGGCTTCAGGCGGGCGCGGTATGTCCGGGTTTGCGCCGCGGCCTGTGGCGAGAGTTCGCGCAACTCGACCTCGAAGCTTTGCTCGGGCGCGCTAGCGAGCCACGCCTTGTATCGCGCCGCCCTGAACGTTGCGAGACGATCTTCCGGCAGATCGGCGACTATTTCTGGCTCGCCCTCGTTCGCGATCGATACCATCGTCTGTCCTTCGGCGACAACTTCTCCCACCTCGAAACGCACGGCGGTGACGACGCCACTCCGCGACGCACGCAGCACCGTGTACTTCAGCCGGTTGCGTGCGAGCTCGAGCTTCTTCCGCTCGGCTTCTGCCGTCGCCGAGGTTGTCTGCGCGCCGGTCTGCGCCTTCTCGTCGTCGGAGACGCTGACGGAGCCGTCGGTTTTGAGCGAATTGAGCCGCTGCCGATCAGACTCGGCGAACCTCGCCTGTGACACGGCCGCGGTGAGCTGCTGTCGCGCCGCTTCCTCGGCAAGCTGATAGTCGGTGTCGTCAAGAACTGCCAGTACATCGCCCTCGCGAACCTTCTGACCGACCTCGACCTTGCGCTTGACGACCTTGCCGCCGACACGGAACGCCTCGTTGACTACATGGCGCGGCTGCACCGTGCCGACGTAACGGTCCGTCACCGCGCTATCGTCATAGCGGATCTCGGCAGTGCGGACCGCTCGAAGCGCCTCGGGGGCGGGCTTCGATCCGCATGCGACCAGCATCGCGGCACTCGGCAACACCGCGAACAACGCGCGTCGGGAGGTTTTCACGATGGCCCCTTGTCTCGATCCATACTTGATGAATTGCCCGAAACCGGCGTGCCGTCAGGCGCGGCCGCAGGCTCGAAAACCTCCCAGCCTCCACCGAGCGCCTTGTAGAGCTGGACGCTGGCGAGCAGCAACTGCGTGCTGCTGTCGTTGGCGATCGCACGGACGGCCAACCGTGTCCGCTGAGCATCGAGCAGCGGCAGAAGATCGATCTGGCCGCGGTCGTAGAGGGATTGCGCGCGGCCCAGCGCCGCTTCCGCCGTCGACGCGGCGTCGTGCAGCAGTTGCGCCCGTTGGCGCTCGTCGTCGAGCGCGATCAGCGCGTTCTCGACGTCTTCGAGCGCTCGCACGATCGCGTCCTCATAGTGGAGCACCGCTTCCTTCTGACCGCTTTCGGCGATGTCGTTGATCGAGCGCGTCCGCCCCGCATTGAAGATCGGCATTGCGATGAGGCCCGCTACGTTGCTGAATCGCGCAGGACCGAGCGCAATGCCGTTGAGGACAATCGACTCACGGCCGAACACTGCACCGAGAATGAGCCGCGGAAACCATTCCGCCATCGCCTGTTGCCTGCGCGCGTTGGCCGCATCGAGTTGCGCGCTTGCGACGAGCAGGTCCGGTCTGCGCTGCAACAGGGCGGCCGGTTGCCCCGGATGCGCGGGCGGGACGATGGCTTCGACGCCAGATGGCGTGATGCTCGCGGCGTTGAAAGCCTGGTCTCCCACGAGCACCGCAATATGATGGCGCGAGATCGCAGCAAGCGTCTCGAGCGGCGGTATCGCCGCGTGCGTCTTGGATGCTTCTGTTTTCACGCGCTCGACATCGAACGGTGTTGCGAGGCCGACCCGTTCACGGGCGGTCACCAGGCGCAGCGTCTCATCTTGCGCAGCCGAGATCGCGCGCACGGTCTCCAGCTGGCGCAACGCCCCGACGAGCGTAAAGTAGTTCGTTGCAACATCAGTCAACACGAGAAGGCGCACGCCGCGCGCGGTATTCTCGACTGCGACCGCATCGGCTGCAGCCGCCTTCGCACCTGCCCGCAGGCGGCCGAACAGGTCGACTTCCCACGAGGCGGCGATACCGACCTGTCCCGCCCGCGTATTCGCCGCTTCGGGCACGAAGTTTTTCAGGGCAGTATCGTAGGTCGTCGTGTGATTGAAGCCGTTGGCGACAACGATCACGGTCGGCAAGAGCCACGACCGGCTGATCGTTTCTCCGGCTCGCGCGGCGCGAACGCGTTCCGCCGCGATCCGGATGTGCCGGTTTTCGTGCGCCGCGCGACGAACCAGATCGGACAGCACCGGATCGCCATAGCTATCCCACCAGGCGGCCTCGGGCTCCTCCACAGATGCCGACGTGGCCGCGAACCTTCCGTGAACCTCGATCGAGGGTTGCATCACCGGTGTTGCGCAACCAGCCAGAACAACCGCCAGCGACACGGTTAACGCGACCGCCCTGCAGCGACCCGTTACGTCACCAGGGCGGGTTGGACGCCTCGTCGTATGAAAAATGGTAGATGTTGGCAGCATTGCGCGCGGGGCCAGCAGAGTTGGTACTGGTGCAATGGAAGGCCGGCGTGATTCGGGTTCGCGGCACAGACCCAACGCCAGCCGGTCCACCAAGCCAGGTCTCCTATGCAGACGATTATGGCTGGCACTGCGACCGCGGTTACCTGTCAGCCTGAAATCACGTTAATCATTCTGTAGCCCAAAAGCTTGACGCAGATCAGAGACTGACACTGTGAAGCTCGGGCGGCCAAGGCCATGCGGCGGCCCCTCGCCCAGGGTAGACGTCTATCGTTGAGCGTTAGGCACCGGCATGGAATCCTGCGCAGGAATGGCAGGATTTCCGCAAATGATTCGAATTCATTCCCCAGGCATGTTTGGAGACCTCAACACACCAGAAACACCCACCTTCTCCCGCTCCCCGCTACAGCAAGCGCTCGGCCTCGTCGAGCAGGCTCATGCGCGACAACATCGCTGCGCGTGCGAAGCGCACCAGCGTGAACGTCCGGACCAGCGGCGGATCGCCGGGAACACGCGCCGTCAGCAACTCCAGTTCATGCCCGGGCACGGTGCTGCCCTCCGGCAAAAGCACATTCATCAAGCTTAGCCGCCTGCGCCGGCTTTCAATGGAGAAGCACGACCTTGCATCCTTGAACACCGCCGCCATGCCTTCCAACTGGCGGTCAAGCGCGCCGGACTTGTCGCCCAGTTCGCCCAGTTCCCTGTCGTTCTGTTCGATCTGCTCGCGCAGCCGGGCCCGTTCCCCGGCGTCCGCTTGCTCGTCGCCGCCCATCACCGAACGCAAACCGGTGCTCTGCCGTTCCAGCAGGCGCAAGCGCGCCTTCAGCAGACCATGCTCCCGCTCCAGCACATCGCGCCGCGATGTGTCGGCAGCAATATTGGCAAGGCTCTGAAGGGCCAGCTGATCCAGCATTCGCCGGACGATCTCCTCGCGCAGCGTCGCATCGGTCGAGCCGCAAATCCGGACCTCATGGTCACTGAAGCAGACCCTGGTCTGTGGCACCTCGGCACGCATCACATCCCCTTCGAGGGCAATGCCCAGGGTACGGCGCTCCGTCATCGTCATGCCCAGCACGGCGTAGGCGTGGTCCGCGCCAGTGGACGCATCGAAAAACTCGCGTAGGTCCGATGAGCGGCTGAAGGCGAGCTCCACGTCATGCGCCGTGCCAAAAAAAGCATGAATATAGGGATCGGTTCCCCACGTTGCCGCGCTGGCTTCCCGCGGCGCCGGCAAGCCGGCTACGAGGCCCCGCACATAATCGAGCGCCATGCCGACCGCGGGGCCGAGCCGTTGCTGGTAGCGCGGCACCAGCCGCAGACGCGGGCTGAACCCGAGCACGCGCTCCGTCAACCCGGCGATCTCTTGCTCGTCATGCGGGTGCGCCCCGGCCTCACGCCGCCGCAGCCAGTTCAGAATACTCATGCAACTGCTCCCTTCACACTTCACACGCGTCGCCCTGCTCTGCGAGGTCAGCTATAGCGCTCCGCCATGACCAGCGCGCTGAGGTTGTGGCCTTTCCAGAACATGTTGTGGATGCGCGGCTGAAGCTTGCGCAAGGAATCCGGATCGAGGGAATGGAAGGTCAGCGTCACAGCTGGCCGTGACCCGTCCCCCGGAACATGCTCGATTTCGTCGAACGGTGGGAGGCCGTACTTGACCAGGAATGCCTTGATCTCGTCATCGGTCGTGCCGCTCACGATATTCTCCAATAACGCAAGGACATGATTCACTCTCCTCAGTTGCTGCCGGGGCGCGCTACGCCATGGTGTTGACGCCGCCTCCCGCGAAGCGGTTGCCAGTTCTGACAGGTATGGGTCAAAATGCCCGCCCTTCAACAAGACCAGTCGCTTGAGCTCCAATGCCTGTTGGTAAGCGTTTAGCGCCAGATCGGTGACAGCGATGTGATCGCGATCGGCCACCAGCATCGGCAATCCATGGTTTCGTCACCCGGCGTTCAGCGGTGGGCCGCTGAACGCCGGGCCCGTTCGAGAGTGCCGCCGCTACCCGTTCCACCGCGGCACCCAAGCTTGCAGGCGCTGGCCGTGATAGATATGCCCGCTGATTCTTCGGGCCAGCGCCGTGGCCTCCGCGCGCGTCATCTCCATCTCGATGACCGCGGTCGGCATGTCGCCTTCCACGATGAGTGTGACTTTTTCGACCGGTGCGTATGCACTCAGGGCCTCACGGACTCCGTCTTCCGACACGTCGTGGGGCAGGTTTTGAATCACGATTCGCATAGACGTCTACCCTTCCGGCATTTCGCTCGATTACCGCTCCGTCACCGACCAACCGCGCGCAGGGCCCCGCTGCCGCCCGCCTCGCCGAGCACGTCGCGGATGCGCGCGAGCATCGCCCTCTGCGCGGCCGTGGGCTGGATGCCCTGCACCCGCTCGTCGGCGAGCACGCGCTCCAGCAGCGTGAGCAGCCGATCCCGGTCCTCATGCTCGGCCAGCAGTAGCGGCAGCGTCTCGATTGCTTTTTCCGGCTCGTAGCGCGCGATGATTGCCTGCTCGCCGCCGATGCGCCGCACCTGGTCGCGCGGCAGATCCGGCAGCAGCTCGCGATAGTCTTCGATCAACTCCTGCGCGAGCTGCACGCGGGAGAGCGGGAGCGGCTCGCCCTTGCGCGCCAGCAGGACGGCGACCCGCGCGAGTGCTTCCGCGTAGCCGCCGCTCCCGATCGAAGCCAGCGCTTCCTTGACGAAGGGGAGCTCGCGTGGGGCCGCTTGCTGCGCCTCCGTTTCGCCCTCGCGCCCGTCGGCGAGGTAGAAGGCGAACAGGTTGCCGTAGATCAGGAAGAAGGCAGCCTCGCTCAGCGCATCGCGCAGGGCGCGGTGGCATTCGAGCGACGCGCTGGTCAGCTCGGACACCATCTCCTCGATCCCTCGCGCCGGATGCTCGGCCCCCGGCGCCTGGCGCTGGGCCTTCACGGCCTGGGCGGCCGGCCCCAGCCACCACAGCCAGGGGTTGAGGTCGGAGATCGCCCAGCGTTGCAGGCGCATCGGGTGGAAGATGCGCCCCAGCTTCGCGGTGTACTCGTTTGCCAGCGCCTTGACCCATGGCCGCCCGAAGAGCTCGTACGCGTACTGGTTGAATTCCGAGACGACGCTCACCGCCTCGAAGGGCCTTTCATCGGCGCGCTTGAAACGATTCAGGCGAGCGGCGACGTCCTCCAGGCGCAGTTCCTCGAAGCTCACCTCGTACGCCGGCTTGCCGCCGGCTTCCTTCTGCTCCGCGATCCGCATTCCGTACAGGCCGGGCGGCAGCGCCTCGATGGACTTCAGAACCGAGACGATCTGGGTGTATTCCTTCCTCGCCACCTGGCCGGAAACGAAGATGCCGAGGTGGCCGACTTCCTCGTGCATCAGACCGACGATCACCTGCCCGTTGGCCTTGATCTCGTCCGTGCTGCCATAGACGTCGGCGACCCAGTTGAAGGCCTGTTGCGGCGGCGTGATGTTGTCTCCCAGCGAGGCGAACAGCACGATGGGCGCCCTGATCTCGCGCAGGTCGAGCGCGCCGCGCGGGCCGGCTTTCACCGTGCCAGACCACAGCTTGTTGCCGACGAAGAGGTTCTGCGTGATCCATTCGATCTCCTCGCCGTTCAAGATGTAATAGCCGCCCCACCAGCGTTCGAACTCGAGGAAGCGTGCCGGCTCGGTGTCGGCGTTGGCAAACACCCGGTAGTACTTGTCCCAGAAGGTGTTCGCAGGGTTGAGGTTCTCGAAGTTCTGCACCAGCCAGGCGCCGTCGAATTTCCCGGCGCCGAGGTCGGAGGTGAGGGAGGCGAGCCAGGTGCCGCCGAGCAGTCCCCCTGCATAGCGCATTGGATTGTCGCCCTCGCCCTCGCGCCAGGCGCCGCCCCAGTAGGACATCGGCGCGCCGACGATCACCACCGGGCCGATGTCGTCGGGGTCGGAGGCCGCCAGCATCATCGCCGCCCAGCCGGCCTGACAGTTGCCGATGATCGCGGGCTTCTCGGCGTCGGGGTGCAGCGAGCGCACGCGGTGCACGAACTCGCGCTCGGCATTGCACACATCTGGCAGCGTCTGTCCCGGTTCGGGATTGGGGAAGAACATCACGAAGTACACCGGATGGCCTGCGCGCAATGCCACGCCGACCTGGGAATCGTCTTTGAATCCGCCTATGCCCGGTCCGTGGCCACCACGCGGGTCGATGATCACGTAGGGGCGGCGCCTGGGATCGATCGTCGTGCCCTCGGGCGGAACGATGCGCACCAGCGCGTAGTTGACCGGACGCTCCAGCGAACGCCCGTCCATGATCGTCTCGTAGTCGAAGTGCAGCACCGGCGGCAAGCCTTGCTGCTCGTGCTCGATGAAGTTGTTGCCGCGCTGGCGCAGCGTGTCCCAGAGCAGGATGGAGCGCTGGCCGAAGTCCGCCGCGTATTGCGCACCGCCCGCCCACATCTGCCACGGCATCATGGGGCTCGCCATCAGCCCGGCGGGTTGCCCCGCACAGGCCTTCTGTACCCGCTCGCCGAAGCGCTCCACCGCAAGCTTCGTGCGCGTCTGCAGTACCTGCGCGACCTTCGCGGAGATATCGTGGCTCTGGGAGAGTTGTCTGGCTGTATTGCTCATCAGGTCTTCCTTTCCTGGGTGCCGGCAAACGGTTCGCCCCGGCACCATTTGTATCGAAAACGCGTCAGTTCATTCCCGAGCGACGCGGCACCACGCACATCCTGGTGGCATCCGATCGCCAAGTCGTAACCCTGCTGCGCAGCCTCATTCGGAATTGCGTGGGTCAGCACGGCGCCGCCGCGGTCAAGCCATGTTGTGCAGGCCGGCGTCGATGTAGACCACGTCGCCCGTCATGCCGGAGGAAGCGGGGCCGGCGAGGAAGGCAACCACCCGGCCGACCTCGGCGATGTCGACCAGGCGCTGGCCCGGGGAGCGTGTGACCGCCATGTCGATCAGCTCGTCGAATTGAGCGATGCCGCTTGCAGCGCGGGTGCGCAGCGGGCCGGGCGAAACGGCGAATACGCGGATGCCCTGCGCGCCGAGCTCCTTCGCCATATAGCGCACCGAGGCCTCGAGCGCCGCCTTCACCGGGCCCATCATGTTGTAGTTGTTCACCACCTTGTCCGCGCCGTAATAGCTCATGGTGATGAGCGTGCCGCCCTGAGTCATCAGCGGCTCGGCGAGCCGCGCCATCTCAAGGAAGGAATGGCAGGACACCTGCATTGCCTGCAGGAATCCGGCCTGCGAGCAGTCGACGACGCGGCCGTGCAGGTCGGCGCGCGGCGCGAACGCAATCGAGTGGATGACGAAATCGAGCCGCCCCCAGTCGGCGCGGATGCGTTCGAACACCGACTGCATCTGCCCGGGCTGGGTGACGTCGAGCGGCAGCAGCAGCGAAGCGTCGATCTGCTCGGCGAGCGGCGCGACGTACTGCCTGGCCTTGTCGTTCAGGTAGGTCAGCGCGACGTCCGCGCCGAAGGCACGCAGCTTGACAGCGCAGCCGTACGCTATGCTATCGGCGTTTGCGACTCCGATCACGAGGCCGCGCTTGCCTTTCAGCATGTCGCCGACGCGCGAGTTCGGGTCCCAGACGGTGGGCAGCGAATCGATCGCCTTGTGCGGATCGGCCGGGATGGGGGTATCGGTCATGACGGAATCTCCAGTAGTTAATGCGTTCGCGTAGCGCTCACTTTTCCAGGACGTAGCGCCCCGGCGCGTCGTCGAGAGGCCGTTCTGCTGGCAAGCCCATGAGCGCTGGCTTGGCCGGAGCGCCGGAGTGCGCGCGCAGCCACTAGTGCCATGTGGGCCACCAGGACCCCTCTTTGCGCGGTGCCTCAGCAAGCCAGCGATCCGGGTCGTTCCGAGCGAACCTGCTCGCCTTCTACCTCGCCGACGGGCGCGAGGGCGAAACGGAGGCGCAGCAAGCGGCCCCGCGCGAGACCAGCGGCAGGATCGGCCACAGTGTTTCCGCTGTCATATTGCTGCTCCATCGAAGAACATCTCCGGCACCCGCGCGGGCACCACAAGCCTGGCCTGAGTCGCCTCTTGTACCTGCTCGACCGACACGCCGGGCGCCGTCTCAATTAACACCGCCTTGCCCGTGGCGAACGAAATCACTGCCAGTTCGGTAACGACAAGGTCCACTGGCCGCAGCCCGGTCAGCGGCAAAGTGCATTGGCTGACCAGCTTGGACTTGCCCTTTGCGCAATGCTGCATGGCTACCACAACGCGCCTGGCGCCAGCCACCAGGTCCATGGCCCCGCCCATTCCCGGCACAAGCTTGCCGGGAATGGTCCAGTTTGCAAGGTGCCCGGCCTCATCGACCTCCAGTGCGCCCAGCACCGTCATGTCGAGGTGATGCCCGCGGATCAGGCCAAAGGACATGGCGCTGTCGAACGTACAGGCCCCGGGCAACGCGGTGACCGGTTGGCCCGCCGCGTCGGTCAGGAAGCCTTCGGCCATGCCGGCCTCCGGGATTGGGCCGGTGCCAATCAGGCCGTTCTCGGACTGGAAAAAGATGTGCATGCCTTGCGGCACATAGTTGGCCACCAGCGTGGGGATGCCTACGCCGAGGTTGACCAACATGCCGTCGCGCAGTTCTTGCGCCACGCGCCTGGCTATCACCGTTTGTGCGTCCATGGCTTTTCCTGTTCCTGCGCCTGCCGGCGTCATTGATGCGCGATGAGGTAATCCACCAGGACCGATGGCGTCATCACATGGTCGGGCGGAATCATGCCGATCGGCACGATGTGGGCTGCATCCACGATGACCGTCGCGGCCGCCATGGCGATGACTGGGTTGAAATTGCGCGCGGTCAGCGCATACACCAGATTGCCCTGGTAGTCCGACAGGAATGCCTCCACCAGCGCAAAGTCGGCGCGCAGCGGTGTCTCCAGCAGATACTCGACGCCCTCCACCTCCAGCTTGCGCTTGCCTGCCTCGACCAGCGTCCCGACGCCGGTCTGCGTCAGGATGCCGCCCAGCCCGCAACCGGCCGCGCGGATGCGTTCGATCAGGGTCCCCTGCGGCACCAGGTCGACCTCCAGCGCGCCCACGATCATCTGGCGCTGGGTTTCGGGATTGAGGCCGATGTGACTGACGATCGCCTTGCGCAAGACGCCCGCCGCAACCAGCTTGCCTATGCCCCTGCCTGGCACCGCGGTATCGTTGGCGATCACCGTGAGGTCCCGCTTGCCCTGGCGCATGAGTTCGTTCATCAGACGCTCCGGCGTGCCGACGCCCATGAAGCCGCCGACCATGACCGTTGCGCCGTCAGGGATCAAGGCGACCGCACCTTCGAGTGAGATGATCTTCATAGCGCCTCCGTTCCGATCACCGACCTGGTGTGCCTTGCGATCATCAGTTCCTCGTTCGTCGGGATGACCCACACTGGCACCTTGCTCGATGGCGTGCTGATTCTCGGCTCGCCCCTGGCGTTCGCCCCGGCATCAAGCACAATGCCAAGCCAGTCCGCCTGCCGGCAAACCTGCTCGCGAATCGGCGCGGCATGCTCGCCGACGCCGGCGGTAAATACGAGCGCATCCAGCCCTTGTGCCGCTGCCGCCAGCGAGCCAAGCTCACGCCCGATCCGGTAGGTATAGAGCTCCACGGCGAAGCGGGCGCGAGGATCCTGGCTGGCGAGCAGCGTGCGCATGTCGCTGGAAATGCCGGATACGCCGAGCAGCCCGGACTTGCGGTAGATGAGGTCTTCGACTGCGCGCGCATCCATGCCGAGCTCATCCATCATGTACAGGATGACACCGGGATCCAGGTTGCCGCAGCGTGTGCCCATGGGCAACCCGTCCACCGCGGTGAATCCCATTGTGCTGGCAACGCTCCGCCCGGCCACGAGCGCGCACATGCTGCTGCCATTGCCCAGATGCGCAACCACGGTGCGACCCGCGGCGGCGGTAGCGTCGACAGCCGGCAGGACGCTGGCAATGTACTCGTAGGAAAGCCCGTGAAAGCCGTAGCGCCGCACGCCGCGCTGCGTGATCGAGGCAGGTAGCGCGAAAGCCTGCGCCGCTTCCGGCTGGCCGCGGTGAAACGCCGTGTCGAAACAGACGATTTGCGGGAGCTCCGGGCGTCGCTGCGCGAGAATCCGGATCGGCTTGAGGTTGTGCGGCTGGTGCAAAGGGGCCAGGGGGCTCAGGGCGTCCAGCGCAGCGACGACCTCGGGAGTGGCCTTCACCGCCTGCGTGAACTGTACGCCTCCGTGCACCACCCGGTGCCCCACTGCGACCAGATGGTGACCCTCGCCGTGCCCGCGCAGGAACTCCGCAAGAAAGGCGATGGCGCCGCCATGTCCCAGTTCCGTGCCGTCGCCCCAGTGCTTCGTCTCCACCTCCGCGCCCGACGCGTTGGCGGCACGAAAGGCTGGCGACGTGTAGATGCCCTCGATACTGCCGCGCAGCAAAAGATCCGGTTCGTCGCCGTAGGCACCGAAGGCGCTGAACTTGATGCTCGACGAGCCTGCATTGAGTACCAGTATCACGTCGGCCATGGCATCACCCCAGTGCCTTGCCCGACTCGCGGCGGGCCTTTGCCACCAGCGCGGCAACCGCGCAGGATGCCAGCCGGGTCGACACGGAGTCCGCCCTGCTGGTGAGAATGATGGGTACTCGCGCGCCGAGCACGATGCCGGCCGCATCAGCACCGGCGAGAAAGGACAGGCTCTTGGCGAGCATGTTGCCTGCTTCAAGGTCGGGCACCAGCAGCACGTTGGCGCGGCCCGCAACCGGCGAATCGATCTTCTTGATGCGGGCGGCCTCCAGGTTGATGGCGTTGTCGAGGGCCAGCGGGCCGTCGACGATTGCACCAGTGATCTGGTGACGTTCAACCATCTTGCACAGCGCCGCAGCTTCGATGGTGGACGGGACCTTCGGATTGACGGTCTCCATCGCCGAGAGGATCGCCACCCTTACCTCCTTGAACTGCAGCGCATGGGCCAAATCGATGGCGTTCTGGAGGATGTCCGCCTTCTCGGCGAGCGTGGGGGCAATGTTCACGGCGGCATCCGTGATGATCAGCGCCTCTTCATGGTCCGGCACGTCCATCACGAAGCAGTGACTGACACGTCGGGAAGTGCGCAAGCCGGCATCGCCCTTGACCACCTCCGCCATCAGTTCATCCGTATGCAGGCTGCCTTTCATCAGCGCCTCGGCCTTGCCTTGGCGCACCAGTTGCACGGCAGCGGCGGCAGCCGCATGGCTGAAGGGCGTGTCGACGATCGTATACGGGCTGATGTCGATGATACCGTTGGCCCTGGCCGTTTCCTCGATGCGAGCTCTGGGGCCGACCAGTATGGGGGTGATTAACCCCAACTGCGCAGCCTCAACCGCTCCTTCCAGCGAACTCCTGTCGCACGGGTGCACCACCGCCGTCGGGGTTGGCGGGATGGACTTGCAGAAATCAATCAGCCGCTGGTACTTCTCGTGCTTCGTGTTCACTGGCACTCCTCCTGCTCAAGTAAGCCGCCGCCGGCAGCATTCCCGGCCGCTCAGGCTCGACCGCCCTTTCCGGTTCGTAGCGCGATGATCTTGCTGGCCGCCGATACGACGCGCCGCGTCGGGTGGTAGTTCGGGGAGTAGGTCCCGGTACTCTTCAATCAGCTCATGCGCGAGCCGCAGCCGGGAAAGCGGGAGGGGCTCATCCCGACTCCATGTGCTGCCCGCGTGCTGTTCAAACTGGGCTCCGTGACACCACTCGAAAAAGACTGGCACACGTGGGCCGAACCACCTTGCGCTACGTCAAAGGGAATGCGCGGTTGCCCTTGAGTGGGTGCTGCTATCGCCCGAGCCAGTCGGTCATAGCAGCGGCGCGGCAGTCATTCTCGGATGCGGTCCTCGATCGGTGCCGAAATGCCATCGATGCGGACGATTTGGCTAGCAATTTCAGTGGCCAATTCCCGGATAAGGACATCCGGAGACGCGAAGTACTTGCAAAACGTCCCGCGTGACACATCCGCCTCCCGGATCACGTCATCGACCGACATGGCGGCGTGCCCCTTGCTCGCTACCAGCTTCAGTGCACTGTTCAGAAGCCGCCAACGCATTCGTGACCTGCCCGCCCGATTCTTGCTTCAGGTTCGCATTATTCAACGGGCGGGCGTCGTCGCCTGTTGGGCCTCGTTTCCTGGTCTAACCCGCGCGGTCACAGGAAACTGAAAATCGATGACAAATTTGTCATCAACCTGCCAGTCGTTGGTTGGAATCCCCCTCCTAGACTCCTTTCCACGACGGGACATTTGCCCGCCGGGCAATCGTCAGGAGGACACCATGAAGCAATTAATTCTGTCTGGGTGTCGCCGACACCTGCCCCTGAAGCAGATAGGTACAGCTCTCTGTGGTTTCCCCAAATGAGTGCACCGTAAAATCAGCTTCAGCTACCACAGGGTGGCTCTTCTCATGCAGATCGAAGGGATTCGACGCGCACAGCACAAGAACCTTTGCATGGGGAAAGCGCCGGCGGATTCCTGCGATCGCAGCGGCCAGCGGCTCGTCTTGCGTCAGTTCTGAGACCACGCTGACCAGACAAACCACCGCGACCGCCTCGAGCTTACTCTCGGGCACTGGAGGCCCAGACGTCAGATCCTCAAGCGAGAGATGACGCCCGTCGAGGTGCTGTGCGCGCAGGACACGCACCAGCACTTCCGCGGCCAGCTCGTCAATGAGCGACCCCGCACCGATGCCTAGTACGACTGTACCCGCCGGCACATCCAGGGGGCCCTGCCATCTCCCCATCTGTCGTTCTCGCTGCTCTCGCAGCCGCCGCGCGACCGTGGTGCCCTCCAGAACCGAGATTCGGGGAATGGGCCGCCACCAGCTTCGTTTGCTTTCGAGGCTGACCAATACCGAGGAGATTGCGCTATTCACCTTGAGTTGTTCGGTGCGGGTAATCTCCCTTTGCGAGAAATCAGCATGGGCCAAATGCAAGGCCGGTATCAGGACGGTGTCACAGTAGGCGCTGAGGGGCTTGCTCCGAAGAAATCGCCTCGCGCTGGCCAAGATTTCCTGTGCGTCGCCCGAGAGGGCACGCTGATAGAAATTCTCCGCCAGGGTAAGGGCGTGGACTTCTCCCAACAGGATCTCGAGAAAGCTGAGGGCCCGGATATAGCGACCCGCCACGACCAGACACAAAGTCAGTGGCGTTGAGAGGACCAATCCGGCCGCCCCCCAGATCCAACCCCAAAAGATGGCCGCAATCACCACCGAGAGCGGTGACAGTCCCGTGGCGTGACCATACAGTTGAGGTTCAAGAAGTTGGGAAACAAGGAGCTCGATGGCAAAAAACAGGGCGAGTGTGATGAGCGCCAACGTCCAGCCCGGCGTGATGGCCGTGGCCAGCAATACAGCGAAGAAAGCTGCGATCCAGACCCCGACGTAAGGCACAAAGCGGAGGAGTCCGGCCATCGCTCCCCACAACGGCGCCTGGGGCAAGCCGGCGATGGCAAGCCCCACCCAGATCATTACACCCACGGCGATGTTGACAAGGAGCTGCGAGACGAAAAAGCGGGAGATGCGCTCGCCTGCGTCGTTGACGAATGCTGTCGTAGCACGAAGATTGCTGCCGCCCACCAGCCGGATAAACCGGTCCCGAAGCGCCTCATGTTCGAGCAACAGGAAGATCAGCACAACAAACACCACGCCGGCCGTCCCAAGCGGGCGTGCTATTGAATTCACGATTCGCGTGAGGAGCTCTATCGGGCGGGGTTCAGGTTGATGGACCTCGACCGGGATAGGCGGGGTAACATTATTCGCCTCTGGCTGCGGCAAATCCTGCGCGGGGGTCCTACCTTGCCGTGTGTTGCTCCCGAGCTTGCCGATCACGCGGCCGGCCTGATCCGTGATCGCGCTCAGCTTGCCCAGGGTAACCTCGTCAAGCGTCCGGAGCTTGCTGCGTATCGTGTCTTCATACTGCGGCAAGCTGCTCCCTAGGCGAATGAGCTGCGTGCCGATGATCAAGCCACTGAAGGATAGACCCACTGCGAGTACCAGCGCAGCGAGGGCAACTGAACTTACTTGGCCAAGGCCGATGCGGCGGAGTCCGCGAACGAGCGGTTGGATGAAGATGCTGAGGATAAAGGCCAATGTAACTGGAATCAGCACGTCGCGAGCGAAGTACAGAATTGCCAGAACGATTGCCGTACCAACGATCTTGTTCAGCTGATTGGCGCTCGCTTGATCTCTCGCGATATTGGGCACGCGCTAGTTCCTATCGATGTTCGCAGTGGCTTGGGCAGAACGGGACAGCTGCCTCGCATCGCTCAAGCCTGCTCAGGATAGCACCAGGACGGCGTGCACATGGTCACCAACGCGTCAGCCATGCAAGAGTAGGCGGCAAGGACACCCCCACGTAATGCCGGCCCGCGATCAGTTCGACATCGCCGATACCGCTGACGTCGCCGCTTTCGCTCGCGCCCTGCCTTGAGCGCGCTCTGGTACTGGCTGCTGAATTGCCCTTGCACGGCGCTCTGCACGTCGGCCGGAACCGCGGGATTCCAGTTGAGCACTGGCGTGGCGCCGCTCGTGCTGATTGATTGCGATTTCCTGGCGAACGGAACGTCGACGGCAAAGGCCAGCCGCCCGCCCCCAAACTGCTCGTTCGTGATATAGCCGAGCACCAGGTCCCAGCGCGTCATGGTGCCGGAGGCTGGAATCTCTACCGTGCTGCGCGAAAAAGTGGGATAAAGGGCCGAGGGCGTTGGCTTGGGCAAGTCAACGGTGCCCCCCGGAATGCTCTGGGTCAGCGCCCCGCCATCGTCCCCGGTCACCTTGCTGACACTGACGTGGGTGGCCGCGAGCGCGGTGATAAAGCCGGTCTGGTTGGGCGGGGCAAACATCTCGCCGCCCAGGCTTCCGGCAAGGTTGTAGCGGGGCTCGAAGCCTTCCGCCCCCCCATCCCGCGCAAGACCACCCAAGCATGGTCCATGAAACGACGGTGCGGAGCGCGTGCGCTGTTCTCTTTGCCATCCTTGTCTCCTCCGGTATCAAAGCTGTCTTGCTATTTTTTTTTGACGAGCCGGGACCGACGCTTGCCTTGAGTGGGGCCGCTGTGTCCGCACCGCGATTGTCGTGGGATGCCTCTTGTCGGGCGGCATCCCTTCGCCAGCGCATCGCTGGCGCGCGGGGGCGCACGCCAAAAGCGATCCGGGCAAGCGGGTGTCAGCCGGCGGCCTGCAAAGTGCGAGGCAAGCCTTCGGGCAGCGGGTTGCCCGCGCCGAGCATCGCAAGCGATTCGCGCACGATGTCGTCGAGGGCCTCGAGCGGGCCGTCGTGCAGCACGGTACGGTCCGGGCGCACGACCGCGATCCAGCCGACCGGTGCGGCCCCGGGCACGAGCTGGTCCGACATGTCCTCCCACGAAGGTCCGCCCTGCCCTTCGTGCGCCTCGAGCGCTCCGCGCCCGGCTTGTCCGCAATGGCGCAACTGCATGATGTCGCCACCCGCCTGCTGCCACGCGGCGAGAAGGCTGCGGCTTAGCCGCGGCGCGGGATCGCAGCCGAATCCCGCCAGCACGAGCCGCGCTCCGAGCGCATCGTCGCTCGGCACGATGGGCGCGCCCGGCCCGCGGCGCACCAGCCCTTGCGGTAGCAGGCCGCCGCGCACCAGCTTTGCGCGGGTCTTGCCGCGCCGAAACAGGCCGCGGCCGAAACGCGCGGGCGGCTTGATCTTCAGGTCCTCGAAGAAGGCTCGCGCCCAGGGCATGCGCTGCATCAGCGCCATCGCGCCATGGACGGCGAATGCCGTCAGCCGGTTGCGCGGCATCACCAGCTGCCCCATCAGCAGCGCCAGGTTGATGATGGAGCGGGCGTGTGGGCGCCGCTCGGTGTCATACGTTTCCAGAATGGCGGGCGTCGCCCTCCCCTGCACGACCCAGGCGAGCTTCCAGCACAGGTTGGCCACGTCGCGCAGCCCGGCAACGAGCCCTTGGCCGACGAATGGCGGCGTGATATGCGCGGCGTCGCCCACCAGGAAGGCACGGCCGTTGGAGA
The DNA here is from genome assembly GCF_004768545.1 of Cupriavidus oxalaticus. Classification (NCBI taxonomy): domain Bacteria; kingdom Pseudomonadati; phylum Pseudomonadota; class Betaproteobacteria; order Burkholderiales; family Burkholderiaceae; genus Cupriavidus; species Cupriavidus oxalaticus. The sequence goes on from NZ_CP038636.1 coordinate 659,512, forward strand.
AGCGCTCGACGATGCGCGCATGGAACCGGTAGACCGCTGTGCGCTCGATCGTGATGTTTTCCGGCTTGCACCAGGGGGCAAGCAGTTCGCGGATCTTGTCCGGCGATTCCATCTGTTCACGCGTCTCGCCGGGCTGCAGCATGAACTCCCAGCGTTGCCTGCCTCCCGGGGCAACCATATGCGGCGTAGGCCGGCGCGGGTCGCAGAGGAATTCGACATGGTCGATCGGGTTGGGCACGTTCAGGGCGTCGATGACCAGCCAGTCCTGTGTGAAGGTCTTGCCTTCGAAGGCAAGGCCGGCGTGGCGCCGCACGAAAGAATTGGCGCCGTCCGCGCCCACGATATAGCGCGCGCGGACGGTGGCCGTGTCACCGTCGGGAAGGCACACCGTGGCGCGCACCCCTTCGCCGTCGTCGTCGAAACCGGTGAGATCGGCGCCGAGGGCGATGCTCACGCAGGGATAGCGGCTCAAGCGGGCGCGCAAGGCGCGTTCGAGATCCGGCTGATAGAACGTGACCAGTCGCGGGTGGCAGTCCATGGTGCCCGCGGTGTTGGCGCGCGCGTATCGGCCGAATAACGGCGAATGCATCTGCACCTTGGCAATGGCCAGCGTATCGAACGCGCCTTCCTCGATCCCCGCCATCTGCAGGATGCGCAGCGCTTCGTTATCGAGCACGATGGCCCGGGGCGCGGTGAAGATTTCAGTGGCCTTGTCGATGACCAGGGTGCGGACGCCGTAGCGGCCCAGCAGGTTAGCCGCGGTGGCACCGACCGGGCCCAGGCCCACCAGCAGGACGTCTACCTGCTCGGGTAATATGGTATTCATGAGCGGTTTCTCTACGGGAGGGAACTTGGCGCGTTCACACCGGGGAGTTGAAGTCGAGCGGGAACGGGAACCGTCCGAGCAGATCCTGCACGCGCGCCACGTCCGCGGCGGGGCATTGGACGAAGGCGACGGTGCCGCGCCGGATATCCGGCCCCACGCGCACGCTGGCGGCCGTGCCGGCCTGCGCCAGCATCTCTCGTAACACATGCTCGGCGGCGCGCATGCGTAGCTCTGCCCGGGCCACCTTGCCGACCGAAGTCAGCGGCATCTCCTGCAGGACGTCGATGCGCACTGGCACTGCAGCGCGTTCCGGCACGAGGTTGCGCGCGGCCGCCAGCAGTTCGTCGGCAGCCGGGGTGAAGCCTGGCTTGAGCACGACGTAGGCGACTGGCAGTTCCCCGGTGTGCGCATCCGGCTGGCCGACCGCGGCCGCCATCGCCACGGCCGGATGCTGCAGGAGCGCGTCCTCGATCATCGCCGGATCGATGTTGTGGCCGCCGCGGATGATCAGCTCCTTGGCACGGCCGGTCAGATGCAGATAGCCGTCGGCATCGAGATGGCCGAGGTCGCCGGTATTGAGCCATCCCGGATTGAGCCAGATGCCCCCATTGTCTTGCTCGCGCAGATAGCCGGGAAACACATTCGGGCCGTTGATGCCGATGACGCCGGTTTCGCCCGGCGCGCACGGCTCGGTGGCGTGGCCGGAGCCATCGACCTTCCAGACGCCGATGGCCTGGTGCGGCAGGCGCAGGCCGACCGTCCCCAGGCGACGTTCGCCCTGCGGCGGATTGAGGGACGAGACGCACGCGCCTTCGGTCAAACCGTAGCCCTCGTACAGCGGAATGCCGGCGGCGGCTTCAAAGCGCCGCGCGACCTCGGCCGGCAGCGGCGCGGCGCCGCAAAAGGCGAAGCGCAACGAAGCAATGTCAGCGCCTTCCCGCGGCAGATCGGCCAGCGCGGCGTAGATCGTCGGCACGCCGCTGAAGCTGGTGGCGCGGAACCGTTCGACCAGCTTCCAGAAGTTCGGCATCACCCCCGGGCCCCGATAGCCGGCAGGCGTCAGCATCACGACCTCCCAGCCGCCATGGAACGCGGCAAGGCCGGTGATCATCGCGCCGTTCACATGGAACAGGGGCAGGCCGCACAGGATCGTGTTCGGCGACGGGATCAGCGCCTTAAGCATCGACGCGACGAAGGCTTCATTGAGATGCGTGTGCGTCGCGACCTTGGGCAGGCCGGTCGTACCGCCGGTATGAAAATACGAGCAGATGTCAGTCGCCAGGATGTGGCGCTTCGAAACCAGCGTGTCCGACGGCTCGGCCGCCAGCGCCTGGTCGAAGCCGACCATCTTCACGTCCGTGCGGCACGGCCTCGACGCCGTTTCGAAAGCCGCGTCAACCCGCGCACGCTCCGCGGCAGGAAGATACGGCGCAGCACTGACGACGAACAGGGTCTGCACCGAAGGGCAACGGTCGGCCACGGCTATGGCCTTGTCCCAGAGCGCGCTGTCAGAGACCGGCGCGCAGGCAACCAGCGCTTGCGCCCCTGTCTCATTAACGATGGCGGCGATATAGTCGACCTCCAGCATCGGGTTGATGGGACTGGCGATGCCGGCAGCCTGCGCGCCCAGCAAGGCGTAATGGGTCTGGGGGAGATTGGGCAGCAGCAACGTCACCGCCGTGCCGGTCGTAATGCCGGCGCGGTGGAAGGCGTTGGCCGCCTGCGTCACGCGCGCCTTGAGGGTTGCGTAATCGACGACAAATTCCGGAGCGGAAGCCTCCCCGGTCATGACGAAGCGCAACGCGGTCTGGTCCGGCTTGCTGTCGCACGCACGGCACAGCAGTTCGTAAGTGTTCTGCGCGGGCAGCTTTTCCTGCCAGGGCGTGCGTTCGAAGTCGTCGATATCGGCCTGGGTTCGGATGCCGCCGGTGCGCGTCCCGCGGTCGTTCTTGGTATCGAGCATGCTTGTCTCCTTGGTGTGGCCCTGTTCGTTTCTAGAGTTGCCCTGGCAGCAGGACGGCCCGCCGGGGTTGGCCTTGCATGACGTGCAGGTACGCCTGCTCGGTTTGGCTGAGCGTAAAGGTCTTCACTGCAGGCGGCGCCAGAGCAGCCGCGCAATCGGCAAGTGCCTGCAAGGCCGAAGGGTTCGGGCGGAAGGTCGTCCACCCATAGCGCGCGCCCTTCGGTGTCAGGGCACGTTTGCCACGCTTGCCGACCAGCGTGGCCATCACGCCTCCGAGCAGTCCCAAGCGGTCGAAATTGCCAAGTAGCGGATGGACCGTGGTTGCGTGACCGACTGCGTCCGGCGCAAGCAAATGCAGCAAGTCCGCTTCATCGCCCCAGTTGGCGAAATTCACGGTGGCGGCGAAATGCCGCGGCAGGCTTGCCAGCCGTTGGCGATGGCGATCGACGACTTCGGCTGCGCCGGCGGCCAGGCAAGCATCAAGCCCCTTAGCTCCGCCGACGGCAGTAACACTCGCGCCCAGCCTGTGCAGCAACCAGACCGCGATCTGGCCTAGGCCACCGGTCGCGCCATGCACGAGCACCGGGCGCCTGTTCACGGTCTCGCGGCAGATCCCGGCGTCGGCGAACGCGCGCGTCACTGTCAGGAAGTTGTACGGTAGCGTCGCCAGCGCGGCCGCCGGGATAGACGATGGTCTCAGGCGAGCGTGGTCGGCGCGCATGGTGACATGGGTGGCATGCGTTCCCGCACTCGATGGCGGCTTGGCGCCGAACACGGCATCGCCTTCGCGCAGCCCGGTCACACCCTGGCCCACCGCGCAAACGGTCCCCACAAAATCGTTACCGAGGACGAGCGGCATGCGCGCCGCGCCCATGAGCGAAAAAAGTCTGCTGCCATAGCCGCCTCGGCGGCGTACATCGATGGGATTGACCGCCGCTGCCTCCACTTGCACCGCGATCTCGCCCTGGCGCGGCTGCGGGCAGGACACCGGGCGTACACGCAATGCGAAGGCATCACCAAAGCCGTCGATGGCGGCGATATAGCTGTGGCTCATGGCGTCACCACCCGATTGCGCTGCTCGCCCAAATCGATGGCGCCGTCGTCGGTGCGGATCGAAGCGGTCATGATGTCTCCCGGCCGCAGGTAAGCCGGGTTCGCCAGCCCCTTCTTGATGAAGAGGCGCCACTTCGCGCTCTCGGACAGCACATGCCGGAAGACCCACAACGCCAGCTTGCCAGGCGCACGGGCGGCGCAGCCGGCCGGCGTGCCGGTAGCGATCAGATCGCCGGCTTGCAGGTCGTGCAGGGCGGACATCTCGGTAAGCGTCTGGTGCGGCTTAAAAATCATCTCGCCGCAGTAAGCGTCCTGGCGTGGCTGCCCGTTAACACGCAGTTGCATACGGAGCTCGGGCCAACGCCGCCATTCCTCGGCGTCCAACAGCACCAGGAAGGGCCCGACCGGCCCGAAGCTGCGGTAGCTCTTTCCCTTGTAGAACTGAGCCTGCGGCAGCTGGACGTCGCGCGCCGAAATGTCGTTGACGATGGTCACGCCAGCGAGGTACTCGTGCAGCTGGTCCGGCCCGACCTGGACCGCCCCGCTCAGCGGCTTGCGCACCACCAGACCGAGCTCGATTTCGTAGTCGAGCAGTTGCACATGCGCGGGCCGCACCACGTCGGCGTCGGCAGGCGCGAGGCAGGAGGGGGCCTTAGTGAACAGGGTGTTGAAGCCGATCTTGTCTGGGTCCATGCCCGACTCACGCACATGGCTGGCGTAGTTGATGCCCTGGCACAGGAACTGGCGGTCAGTCGTGACAGGCGGCAGCAGCGTGACGGCGTCGAGTGGCAGTGTGGCTTGGTCGGGGGTGCTGCGCCACGCGGCATCTAGGCCGTTCGCGACGAAGTCGGCGGTGCTGACGGAGCCGCAGGACAGCGGCGCGATGCGGCGGTCGTGGACCACACCCCAGCCGGGCTCGCCGCCGTGGAGATAGCGGACAACTTTGACGGACATTTGCTTTCCTTGACGTGAGGGAGTTCGTAGTGCGTGGGAGCGCAGGCTCAGAGCCAAGGCCGTGCCTGGGTCATCGCGCGGCCAAGCAGCTTCAGCCGCGCGGCCGAGAGCCGGCCGGCGCGCAGCAGCCGCGCAACCCGCAACACCGTGGCGAGATTGCGCTTGACGCCCATGCTGGCGGGGACGTCGTCGCCCCATGCCCAGATGCCAGACATTTCCAGCGGCACGTAGTGGGTTTCCCGGTCGGCGGTGAAGACATCGCCGTCGGCGTAGTGCTCGAATTCCATGCCGTCCGGATCGAACCAGTAATCGAACAGCTGGCTGCCGAGCACATGGCGGCCAATACCCCACATATGGCGGTGGCCGTTCGCGCGCAGCACGTTGTGGCCCTGGCCGAGCGCATCGAGGTCAAGCACTTCGTATGCGCTGTGCTCGTATTTCTCTTCGATGCCGCCGGCGAGCACGAAGGCGTGATGGTCCGCGGGCGTGCTGCCGAGGTCCAGGCGGAAGAAGCAGAGATTGGGCGACCCGTCCTCCAGATACTGGACATCGGTCGGGATCAGGCCGAGATGACGCATATACCAGCGCGCCATGCCGGGAAAGTCGACGGTCTGGAGCACGACGTGGCCAAGCTTGACCACGGCCGCGGGCTCCAGCGGCGGCCGGACCGTAGCGTTCACCCGACGAAGCTGTCCTGGGTCATTGGTGAGCGAATGCAGCGGGTCTCGCAACGGCAGCGGGTCCACCGGCTGCTGGCCGGTCACCAGCCACAGCAAGTTCCCGGCGGGATCAGTCAGTTCGACGCCGGCGCCGCCGCCCGGAATCTCGTCGGCCGACAGGCGGCGCGCGTTCGCGTTGGCCTCGAGGTGGTCCAGGTCTGCCTCGCTGCGCACCGAAAAGGCCGCGCCGACATAACGCGAGCGCTGGCCTTGCGTCGCAAGCATCAGGCACGGCTGGGGGCCGGCGCCGCGCATCAACAGCCGGCTGCCCGTACGCGACACGCAGCGCATGCCGAAATCCGTTAGGAAGGTCTCCGTCGCACGCAGGTCGCGCTTCTCGAACATCAGGAAGGCAAGCGCCTGGGCCTTGACCAGGGCTTCGGGCCGGTCGAGCTTCTGGACGAAGGCGGGCAGCGCGCTTTCGGGGAAAGCCGGCGGCGTGCGCAGCACGCTGCGGGGCGGGCGGGGCATGGTGTCTCCTAAATGGCCGGGCACCGCCATAGGTCGGGCATCCGATGTTATGACGACATTATCGTCATCATGAGGTTTTAGTCAATCTCAAAAAGGCGTTTGCCCCGTATTCGCTTCCGACGTGTGCTTCATTCGGCGTGATTCCCGCGGTATGGCTCGCCCGAGGCACCTGGAATCCGTTTGCCTGTCGCCTGCCTGGGTGCGCCAGGCGACGGTGATCTTGAACGCCGCCTGGTTCACCGAAGCTGGCTACTTGGCCGGCAACCCGCTCGCGCTGGCCCGCCGCGGCGAGCGCTCACGAAGGCGCGCATCACGCGCTACCTTAGCCATGACTTGTGGACGAGCGTGAAAGACGTAGTCGAGGCAATGCCAAACGCGACCGTGCGTGAGCGCTTGCACGCGGCACGCTGCACTTGATTCTGAAGATGCGTTTGACATGGCCGCGCAGCGCGTGCGTGGCGCGTGCCGGAATGGGAGCCGCAAGCCGCGGTGCTGGCCAGCGCCTCGGCGCACTGGCTGCGCCACACCACTGGCTCGTACATGACGGACCAGCCGGTCTGTCGTTTGCCATCTGAGATTAGAGTCGAAGTCCTTAGTCCTCAATGACTTAGGAAAACTCTTGCCACCTAGACTGGCATGGCGTTCGCCACAAGATTCGAGAGTTTTTTGATCGTTTGTCAAACGGTTTCATAGCTATCACAGCTGCGCGGGCTAGCCCCCCTATCGACGGGGGGCACAAGGCTCTGGCCGACGCTGTTCCCACCAACCCGTGGGGTACAGGAACTAAGACGGACTGCCGTATTGTTGGTGTGCTGGCGGGACAGGTAGCTCGTTCATACTATGCTTCCGCAGTACGGCATGATCAGTTGCATCCAAATAACCAGGGGGGGTCGACGTGAAACCGAAGTTTGCAGCATTGATTCTAGGAACCACTTTTTCCATGGCACATGCGGGAACGCCGGTGTACGGGGTCTCGAAAGACTTGGGCGAGGCCTTGGAGAAAAGCGTATCAGCAGTAGAAAAGGCTGCTCAGGCCCACGGCACGTGTGTGTCTACTTATCCTTCGCTGGACACCTGCAAGGAGGCCAAAGGCTACTGGCAATGCACGGCAATACGGGCCAATCACAAAGGCAGTTGCGCTAACAAGCCATCGGATCTCGACAACGTCATCAAGGCTGCCAAGGGGCTGTCCGGACCTGCCGCTAAACTTGGCCTGTGAGTGAAGTGATGAAGCCACTGTTCAGAAAGTTTCTGCTCACCGTCTCTATTGGTCTTCTCATTGGTTCGGGTGCGGCGCTGGCAGGCACAAAGATTTACGGCTCTGGCCCCGATCTACCGAGCGCGATGGAAGCAGCGCAGAAAGCTGTGGAAGACGCAGCCAGAAAGACTGGGCGTTGCGTGTCGCGATATCCTACGGTTGAAACGTGCACACAAGTGAAGGACGGCATATGGCGGTGCGAGGGTGTTCGCGCTAACCACAAGGGCAGTTGCAAGTAGAGATCGGATTGGGGCCGGCAGCCCCATCTATGCGGGCCACTTCTTTGCTCTGCGCGACCGAAGAGGTTCGACTGACCGGGCCGGCTTGCGCCGGCCCGGTCTTTGTCAGGTGCTGAGCACAGCAGTCAGCTTGTGGCCGGTTGGTCCACTGGCGGTCAGGGGACCATCACCGGAAAGAGCGCTGACACCGCCCCTTGCTCTCGAACAAGTCTAATTTACCTGCGCTTGCCGACGTGCTGAAAAAGGAGCCCGGTCGGCGATGCCGCCCGCACTTTCTCTTCAGCTCTGATTTCAGTGAAACGGCTCTTGATGTCCTTCAAGTTTGGCAGGCCGATTTGACCAAGCATCGCGCCGACTACCCCATAAACGGGATTATCGGTAATTGTTGCAGCGGCGATGCCGAGAGCGCCCACGGCGAGACAAGCTGGAACGTCCAGCCCGAACAATTTCAGTTTCTTGTTTCGCGCTTCCAAGAGATCGGTTTGATGCTTCGCAAACGCCCTTTCAAGGTTGCTGACGACTTGATCGGCGGTGCGGAAGTAATTATTCGGGTTGGCCTTGATTAGCTCGGAAACACCGCTTCCCAGTAACGAACGCACTTCATCCATCAAGCCATTTTTTCGGATTTCGAGAACAGCCTGGACGGGAACGTTTCCGAGCCACGACAGGTTATTGTCACGTTCGTGGGCTAACGCATGTACCACGTGCATGCTCCGCGCTTGTTCCTTCCCTGGGGCTTTTTCCTGCGCCCCCTGATAGTCGAGAAGCCACGTGTAATACTTCCAAGACGTTGAGGCGTTGATGAGCGGTGTGCCACCGAAGTAGATCGCGTTTTGCTGTGCACCCATGGCTTGCGCCATCCGACCGACGCAGCTTTGCAGAACGTGATGCCCGACAACCCCTCTATCCATTCCCGGGAGCAGCGCAGTTTGTTCCGCAACGGCGTGGTCAAGTTGCTCCCGCGCTGTTTGCCCCCAGTCAGTGTCGAATACCAGCCGATCCTGGCCCTTGAGTTCCGCGATGACATGATCGATGGTCTGCAGTCTCCCGCAAAATTCCTGGAGATGCTCGACCGACTCAAATTGACGGTGGAATAGATATTCTGCATGTTTCAGGGCCGATGGCGTTGCCCGAGTTACTATAATCTGTCGGTCATCGATATGTATATCGTCACGATTGGGGAGCACCAAGGCTACAGGTGGATCAAGTTCAGCCGTTGCGATCTCTCGATAGGTCATCGCTGTCAGCATATGTTTGACCAGCGCGGTCGCAATCTCGCGATCCGATGCTATCCCCACAATCGGGGCTATTCGCATGATCGGACAAGGAAGAATTATCGTATCTATGTAGAGGCCCGCTGTAGACACCGTGTTCTCCCAGTGCGCTGGAAAAAGGTCGCCGGAGAAAGCCGCCTTCAGTTGCGTCCCATCCTGCAAGTGGAAGGACGCGGGATCGAATACGCTTCCCCAAAATTCCCGCAAAGCGTCCACGAATCCCGGGAGGCTTTCGGTAAGGCCTTTTACGAAGTCGCTGTCCTCGCTTATCGCGTGCGCGACTTGGGCAGGGTCAACCTTTTCTGCCTGCATCTGATCAAACAGCCAGCCAAATTCCTTGAAGAGGAAATCAAAATAGATTTCTTGGATCTGAGCAAGGCTGACGCTGCTCTTGGCATCATCTCGATACTGCATCGCGCGAATAGCCAACGTTGTCGCACGCACGTGCCCGTCCACCGTCTCTGGATCGACCTTGCCATCCGGACGCAGGCGGATAGCCCGCATACTCCTTGTGAAGCCTTCCACAAGATGTTCAGCAACATGCATCTTGCCGCGTTCAATTCGCTCCTGCAGAAGAAATACGCGATCAGTCAGGTCTTGGACTTCTTCTTCTGTGTAGACGCGTTTTTGCATGTTTCCCCCGGGAGTTCATCGGCGCGAGCGAGCATAATACTTCGTGACGTGTCGTGGGATCTTGAACGCGCGGCCGGTGTGGCACGAAAACATCCTTTTCAAGGCTCGCCTAAACATTGTTCTGGGGGTCGGAGAGCGCCGCCCCTATTGGTCGAGATCGCTGTTCGTGGGGCTCGGCTCAAACGCACCTATGGGGCCACACCAGTCAGAAACAACGAGAGGGTTCCAGCGTGAGTGTCTAAGTCCTTGATTCCTAAAACTTCCGCCTCTGGCGGAACTGGCTGAGGAACCAGAATTCCCTGGACTGCGTTTCCCTAAAAATCAATGACTTAACAGCTAATTCCGGCCGCCGCTCGGCTGTCTTAGAACCGGAATTAGCTGGACTGTCATGACGAGAAGCGCGATTTGGGTGGACTGGGCGCAGGCGCTTTCGTCCACGCTCCGCGCACACCACAAGTGGCGAAAATTCTAGGCGACATGCCTAGGAGCGCGACTCGACTTCTCCAAGCCAGCCAGAAAGATACTGTTTGATCTCGTAGGCGAATCCTTTCGACTGGCCATAACTTGCTCGCACCATGTACATGTTCACGTTCTCAATATCTTTGGGAAGCAAAGCAACAAGTTTCTCTCTGATTTTGTGTTCTTCTTCAAGACTACGCATGCGACCGGCCTCCCGCATCGCTCGGGTTTCTTCGTATAACGTCGTTAAGAGGTTCTCGTAGCCCGAGTAGAACAGCCATTCCGCTCCCGTATAGGTGTGCTGACCCATTATTTGTCCGGCATTTTGGATAATCTCGTCTCTGTGTGCTATCTCTCGAATCGCGTCGCGGGCGTTCTCTGGAGTGCCGAATAGGGTGAAATTTCCCTCGTCGTAGTACCACGCCCACGTGCGCGCGATATACCCTTCACCATTCGGATGACGAGTAATTGCAGAGCCAGGATGTTCCTTCGCCCACCCCTGCGCATCAACTGCCGTTTCGAAAAGGAGTGTGATTTTCTTCTTCGTGATGCCGTCCTGGCGCCGCCATGAACGGATCATTGAATCGATGAAGCCGTCCTGCATCCCCGCTTCCCCGAACGTGCGCTCCCAGTCGCCCATGCAGTCCACCTATTCGTCTTGGTTTTCAGTGATTGCCTAACCTTTTGGTGATGATAGCAAGTTTAATATAAAGCGGGGTCCTGACAAGGCCAGGTAGCGGCGGTGATCTCCCCCAGAGGCAATGTCCGAATTAGCCTAGATGCCGTTAATGACGATCTAGTTGCCTGAATGACGCGGAGGGATCGTTCTGATTCCCACACCCCGCAAATCGACGAAGAGCCAAAAAAAAAGCTCGCGAAGGTCGCGGGCCGGATGGGTAGTCGAGGGGTCAGTCACGACATGGCAAGACTTTGCATGAATGTCTGAGATATTTCTGCCCCTCTGTTGCGGGGGTTAAGTCACCCCCCCCGAAGGGGGGCGCACAGGTAGCGCGGAGCCGTGCGGAAATCTGCAGCGAGCCGGAAGGAAGCGGAATCGATGGGCCAAAAACGTGGTTGGGTCGTGCGCGATGGCAACCGCGCTGAGGTGGGCTTCTGATATCCGAACCAAGGGATTCTGATATCAGAATGCAGCACCGCAAATCACTTACGCTCTAGCCAGGCAATGCGCCAAGGTCATTGCTCGCGGCGACATTCCGCGGCAGATTGTGACACTGCTGTCATCCGTTGCCGAGTCCCATTAACACGATTAATAGGTGGTGCAATTCACTTGATTGCCAAATTTGTTGCAGGTTGTTTGCGTGGGAGCGCGGTAGGCCGGAACTTGCACCGGTTGTATGTAGACTGGCTGAGGTCGAGGTACCGAGGCCATGCCGGCTGCAAAGGCTGCTGCCGCGGCCTGGTCCCTTGCGGCCTGCGCGGCTTCAGCCTGGGACCACTCTTGCTGCTCTCTGGACCGCGCTTGCTGCATAAGAGAGGGCAAGTTTGTCTCATAGTCCTGCGCAATCTTATCTAGCCGCTCAGCCGCCTGTCCAAAAGTAAGGCGACTCATTGCTAAATCACGATACAACGCAAGGGTCTGCCGTGACGAATCAAGGAAGGCAGTTGAGACTTCCTTAGGTGCGCAATCCATCCACCAGCCGGTAGAATCGGAAAGGATTTTCGCTCGAAGGTCGCGATACTGCATCAGTTCGTTTGACTCAGCCGAAAGGGGCGTCTCCTTGCTGTTGAGCATTTCATAGGTGACTTTCTTCCCGCCAAGTGGCAATTTATCCGCGATGCTCTTGCCGGTAAGGAAGGTGGCAATGGCTTCCTGGTTCTTGGCCGCCATCACAGACTGGCGCTGTTTGCAGCTTTCTGCCTTTTCTTTTGCATTCGCTTCCATCTGGGCTGCGCGCATGGCGGCGCAACCCGATAAAAGCGCGACCATCGCAGCCGCGACGCTGACTCGTACCCGCATGATTCCCCTCTTTGTCTTGTCGTTCTAGCGGTCGACATCATACTCTCGACACGTGAGCCGGCGAGCAGCGTTTGGGAGCGGCAGTGTCGTATCGGCCAGCACGCTGTCGCGCCCCAAAACATCGCCGGCCTTGGCAGCAAGGCCACAGGCCGGGTAAGCGGCAGCGCGCAGCGCCGGCAACCGCTACGGCGCCATTCTCCCTTAGGCCCGTGACTGCTTCCAGATTTCCCAGTCAGTCAGCTGTAGCAAAGTAAGCCAGCTCTCGCGCTCATGCGAAGAGAGAGCCGGCTGCCACTCGCTTCTGCCTCTAGGGCCTGCGATCTCGAGCGGTGGACGGTTGAGCTGGAACCGAGCCTGACGTTTGATTGCATCGACCTCCTGTTGCTGCGCCGGGGTCAGGGCTTGAGCAGATGGGTGCATTTTCGCATCCAAAAGTTAGTGGACCACCATGTTAAGCACTGTTGCCGGCTAATCCTGCCCGGGTTTTCCTAGCCGATGCGACGCCCCGTGCACTGGGCGATCTTCCGGCCCATTGCCGGGCATCAGGGGGGAAGGCACCAAAAGGTGTAACGTAAGTCTTTGATTTAAAACAAGTCCCAATCCGGCGTGACTGGCAATGCTCTAGAATGAGATGGCAAACGACACCATCACTGTCGTTTGCCACCACAACGTAGAGTCGAGGTGCTTTTGCTTCAACGACTTACCAAGACTCTTGCCATCTCTCCCAGCAGCCGTTTGCCGCAAGACCCCAGAGTCCTCCTATTGTTTGTCTACTCATCCTAGAGTGCTCGAAGCCGGCATGACCCGCACCCCACCGATTGGGGGTGCACAGTGAGCGCGCATCCGTGCGGAAATCCGCTAAGAGCAAAATGCCAAGCGGCGTCTTGGAGAAAACAAAAATGGGTGAAGCCAGACGGCGTGGTAGTCGCGAACAGCGTGTGGGTGCGGCGGTATCGTCGCAGCCCACGCCTGAATCCATAAGAGCCAGCATGGGCTTCCCAGAGTCGTGCACGTTCGTGGGATATGTCGTGCACCTGCCCGACAGCGATGAATTCCTGGCCGGCGCAAGCGAACCAGAGTCTGGCGCCTTCCTTTACAAGTACGCGGCCACCCCTGACTTGGCCAAGATCTATCCGGATTTTCGAACTGCGCTCAAGATTGCTGACGGGATCCGGAAACATCGAACGGTCGTCGCCTACCTCTTTGACCACGGCACCCAGTGGCTGGTTGGCTTTCAGGGCCGCGAGCCTGACTGGCAAATAGCTTGACCCCGATGGCAACAGGCGCACGACGCGCCCAGCGCCGGCCCGGGCAGCAATATGGTAATGGGATGGCAGTTGAATATTAGGTTCTGAAGTAGGCTAGCTATTATCACCGCCGCACAAATCGGGCAAACTCTTCGAACTCGATGGGTAATTTGCCGTGGAGGAAAAATCGGCCAATCTTCTCGTAGGTCTCACGCTGGCGGTCCAGGCTGCGAACGAACTGCTTCGCACTTGCCCTCAGCCGCTTCAGATTTTCTGCAGTCCGCGGACTGCCACAGGCCAAGGCGGCTGAGATGAGTTTCTCAACACGTTCGTTCGCTCCCTTGCCCATGCATGCCCTCCGCATGTACTTTCCGAATGTGATACAGAAGAACTTCTCGGCCTGGAATTGCTTAAATTCCTCATCAACCTCGCGCATCGCCTCATCGAGATTCCGCTCGTCGAAAAGTCTCTGATAAAAGCGGCACATCGTATCATCGATGTAACCCGCGCTCACAGTCCGATTGCTTCCTATTAGAAAGTAAAACGGGCACGGGTTGTGAATCGTTATAGGAGTGATGGCGTAGAGCCCAAAGCACGACGCCAATACGACCCCCAGATTGTTGCCGGTTATGGTATTGATGCGCAGGCACCACTGGGCGAGAATCTCCCAGCTGAGAAACTGCTGCGAATCGGCTATTTGTAGTCCTTCTACCTGACTTCCATGAGCCTCGATATGAATTACCGGCTTTAGCCCGCGCTGGCATGAATTCAGAATCTCCTGCAGGACGCCCTCTGCTTCCGATAGCGCGGCGACCTTCACGTAGTGGCAGTACCGAGAGCCGTCTGACAACTGAAGACTGGAGAGATCGTCGTTCAACCGTCGTGCAGTCTGAAGGTCGGAATCACCGAGCGCGTCAATGATGAACACGGCGTTGTTCTGAAAGCGTGACTCGAAGGTTAGATCCTCTGCACTGGCCATGGGATGCCTTGCTTGTTATATAAGTAAATTGCCAGATTAACATGGCGCGCAGCAAACTCTCGGGAAGGCGCTTGCTTCAGAAACTGTACGACTACGCCAGCGATGAACGGGCAGTTGCGCTAGCAACCCATCGGATCTCGACAACTTCATCAAGGATGCCAAGGGGCTGTCCGGGCCTGCCGCTCAAATGGGTCTGGGAGCGAAGTGATGAAGCCACCCGCCGGCACTCTTGCGCTCGCCTTGTCCCTTTTCCTCTTAGCAAGTCCTGCCGAGGTACTGGCAGGCAAGACGATCTACGGCTCTGGCCCCGATCTAGCAAGCGCGATGGAAACAGCGCAGAAGGCTGTGGAAGACTCAGCCAGAAAGGCTGGGCGTTGCGTGTCGCGATATCCCAAAGTTGAAACGTGCAAACAAATCAAGGACGGCGTATGGCGCTGCGAGGGTGTTCGCGCTAACCACAAGGGCAGTTGCAAATAGAGAGATCGGATGGGACCGGCAGCACATCTTTGCGGGCCGCTGGGAGCGGGCTTCTTTGCTCTGCGCGCCTGAAGACGTTCGACTGACCGGGCCGGCTTGCGCCGGCCCGGTCTTTGTCAGGTCACGATGATCCAGAACAAGCAGCAGAGAGCCCGAAGACACGCCGCCACGTCCACCTTCACATCCACCGTCACAGTTACTTTCTTCATGATTTGGCAATCAGGAGAAAGCCTGTGGCCACAGGCAGTTAGCCTGGAGAACTTATATCCCGCCCTTGCATGGCGGCTGCGCTAGCTTGTCTAGAATGGCGTCGCGCACCCACCTCCGCTTGGCCCCATAGAGTCGTCCACGGGGATGCCACATCGGCAGGCCAGCTGGTGCCCTTAAGGGTGGTGAACGGGCACCGCCACGATCACTCCGTACAAGCACTTCACCTTGAGCGGCTTCGCGTGGCCGCAACCAGGCTTCGCGGGCCTGGCGCTGTCAATATACCAGAGGAAGCTCCCATCCCTCCGGGCGATCCGTCTCTCTCACCAAGGAAGCGCGTCACTATTTGTTTGCCGTCAATCTCCAATCCCCTACCCGCGGGCAGGCGTGGCGCCCCCCCGACAGCGCTCCCCCTAACCATCGTTTCGCTTGCCGCGGTTGGTCGCCTGCACCGGTCAGCCAGATCGCTAAGAACCTGAAAGGAAACAACTTGTGCTCTGAGCAGAATGGCAAAGCTCTGGTCTGAGGAACCATAATTCGCTGGACTGCGTTTCCCGGAAAATCAATGACTTAACATCTAATTCCGTTGCCGCTTCGCGGTCTTGGAATCGGAAATTGCTGGACTGCCATGACGAGAAGCGCGAATTAGCCGGACTGCAGTGCGAGCACCGTTGTTGCGCACTTCTCGTGGCAAGGCTCATCACCCGGTTGCTCGGGGGGCTCTTGCCGCGCTTTGACTGGCGACGGCGGGCGCTCCTTTGGCTGTCAGGCTCTTCGACGCGTCCGAAATAGCCGCCGTAAGGTTAGCGCTCGCCTTGCAGGCGGGCAACTGCGTCGCATCGACGGTTCTGCACCCTTCGGGCAAAGCAATGTTGCATGTAACCTTCGTCTTCGGGGTGATGCAAGCGTCAGTGGGCGCAGAAGTAGCGCTCTGAGTAAAAGCGACCATTGGAAGCGCTAGGGCCAACACAAACTTCAGCAGTCGCATAATTCCCTCCGCGGCCTTTCATCAGATTGCCGGAAGATTCAATGACTGCCATATCCTAGATTTTTATTCGCAGAAATCAAGTTTGCAAAAAGTGACGAAGGTTGGCTCACCCACATATGAACGGGCGGCCACCGGGATTGATGCGGGGCTGGCCAGGGAAGCCGGCCCCAATGAAGCGACGCTTTCCGCTATTCCGATCGAGGACCCTTCCATCCATCGTATCGGAGCTGAAACATATTCGTCGATATAGGCGAAATCCAAATAACCATCAAAGGCGGTTTTCTACCCAAATACAGTAGCTTAGAAGCGCTGGTGCGTTCTTTGCTAGCCTACTGTACGCGTAAATTATGCGTCTCCTACTCAACCTGGAGAACACCCCTATGTCCGGTACCCGAGATTTTTTTGATCGAAAGTACCACGCTATCGCAGAGACACTCCGTTCTCTCGAGGTATTAGGGACTTCCATCCGGTCGGTCGTAGTGCTGCTGGTTGCACACCTTTATGCAACCGCGGCGGTCGGCGGCCCGTCGGCCGGATCGTTAGCCGACCCCAGTATCTATCAGCACCACCCGGATTCCGTTCTGGCGCTCGGGCGTGGATTCACTCCAAACGACATCACGGTACCAAAGATTCCCTGCCTATTAGATCCCGTGGAAGTGAGACTGGACCCGGGGGCGCGTAAAACTGAGTACCGCATGTTCCTTGCGGAGAGTGATTACGCGATTGACCAGGCCATGTCATTTGAGTCGAAGGTATCGGCGACAAGTCTCGGTGGCCCCTCCGGATCGGCGTCGTTAGGGTTCAGTCAAACAAGCAAATTCGATGGCAGTCATCGACGCGTTGTCATATGGTTGTACTCCGATTACGGCCGAGCTGGATTGAAGGCGCCAGTCAAGTTGACCGATGAAGCCAGAGCACTATTGCCAGACCCGGTCGCCTTTGAGAAATCTTGCGGTACTCGAGTGGTGTTGCAGGATACGCGCATGTCCTGGATCGCGGTTTTGGTTGAGGTCGACACGGCTTCAAGTCTTTTGAACAGTGACTTTCACGGTTCGGCCAGTGGCGGCACGGGAAACGCTTCACCCCTTAACGCCAGCGCGGAAGCATCCTTCCGGCAAGTCGCCAACATCAGCAATAAGCAGGGGCGACTGCAGATGAATATCACTTCGAGCGGTGGGTCCGGCCATGCCGGACTCAGCGATGTGATAAAGGCGGCCAAGGCATCCCCGGACGTCATCACTCAACTTTTAGATGGCATCGCCCAGTACAACGGAACCTTTGGCGTGACAACTGCGGTGCCGGTTCGGTATTCCGTCGCGAATTTCAAGGACACATTTGCGCCTGCCGGCTCTGAAGTCCCGCCATGGGCGGATGAAAGTGAACAGGCGCTGCGGAATATTGCACAGCGGTATCGCGCGAACATGGAGATACTCGGATATGCTGAGCAATATCGTGATGATCGAACGAACAGCCCATTTAATGGCGTCATTGGCGGATTTGATGACAAAAAATTTCTTGGGGACTTAATAGACGAGGTGAAGCGGGAACAATCTGCCCTGAAGCAGGCTTGGACGTTTTGCAAGATTGGTCAGCCTCAGGGATACTTGCTCATCGGACCAGGCCAAAAAAAGGAGATTCCGCCATGCAATATTCCGGCGCGGAGTAGTGGCTTCCTTGACGCGTTCGACGTATCCAAATTCGCACGCCCTTCAGTAGACTATTCAATTGCTTACCGGGATAAAGACGGCAACATTAAAACGCTGTCAGACCCCGCGGTACGAAGTGTCCTGAAAGCACAACCAGATAAGCGGCTCACCGTGGCAACTGGGTTGGAGCCCGCCGTTGGCACAGCGCTCGGAATTTCCAGCTCTGTCGACGGCGCTTTTATGACGAGCAAAGCCTATTATTTTATCGACCAAGAAGGCAAAGAAGAGCAAATTTCTCAAGAAGGCTATGCCAGAACTATAGGCATGTGGTGGGAGTATGGCAGTTCGGCGGGGATGGAAACCAAGCTGCTGGATTATTTGCAAAAGCTCCGTCCCACGGGTGATGGCGTTGTCTATACCAAAGTCAATACTCGATTCAACACAACCTTCAGCATTCCCTTATTCAAGGTGTCGTGGGGAGGAGGGAAAATCGTCCCTGAATACATTCTCACGTACGACAAATAGGGAGGGAGTCAAGATGAAACACTTCTGCATTGCGCTCAGTGCCGCGGCAGCACTGTTCACGACGCCGGCGGTTGCCGCCTTCGAATGTGGAGGCCCGCTGGTCACGTCGGATCGTGACGGCCTTGCAGCCTTGTTCACACCGGCTTACTCCCCGAAATTGACGCACACGGGCGGTGCGATCACGGACGACAACTTCTCTCGCCAGTTGACCCAGGCGGAGATGCAGCGGCTCCAGACGGCCGTGCCGACGCTCGCAACGTCGGCCACGCTATCCGCCTCCAGCGCAAAGGCGTTGAAGGACATACTGAACCAGCGCGCGCAGGACCAAGTTCCCGGGTGGCTCACGACCGGGGTGGGGGCCTTTGTTCCTCAACCGTGGGTCGGGATTGGTGCCGACGTGGCTGTTCAGCTGATCAACGGCGTCGGCGACGCCGGGCGGCTGACGTTGGCGAACGTTGCCGGAACTGTCTCCCCGGGCGGGCTGGTCACCGTGCATGAAATCGTGGCCCCCGGTAAGAATGGCAATCCTGAATTCGTCTGGCATATCGCGTACACCGCCACGCTCAACGGCAAGCCCACCGTCGCATTGCTCAGCTCCTGCAAAGCCGATGTTGTGCAGGTGTCGGCGTCCCGTGCCGACGGCCCTAGTCGCAATATGCTGGCGCACGATCAGCGTCTGTTGAAATTAGACGGGGTCGTGTTGTCCGCCCCCGGGCCTGCTATTTCCGTGAAGGCCTAATTTCTTGATGCCTCAAGATTGCCGGTACGTCAGAACCGAGGCCGCATCCACGCCGACATGCCCCTTCATACCAAAATGCCATTCACCTTTCTTGGTCTGGTGCATCTCCGGGTCGCGGCTCTTCTCCTTGTTCTTAGTCGACGGCGGCGCCTCGATGATGGTGGCATGACTGCGCAGCGCGCACCATAAGGGATTCTCGATCTTGGTTTTGTGCTGCACCCGGCCGCGCCACTGCTTTTCACCGTCCAGCGCCTCTGGCCCTCTTGAAGAGGTCCGAGAGCTTACGTGCGAACGATCGCATCGGATGATGATGATGTGACATGCATCAGCGTTATGCAAGCGGCCGCTAATTGATGCGAGGCCGGCGCCCGAATGTCAGGCCCATGCCTGAGGCGAACGACGGTTCATCCGACAACGGTCCTCCCTGGCCGCGCTGAACGTCAGGGCTGGAGCGGCCCGGGCCGGTTCCTTATCGCTCCCGCGCCGGCAGCCGCCATGGCGGAATGCCGTGGTCGAAACTTTCGAACCACTCCCGGATTGCGTCGGCCACAGCGCTTGGATCGCAAGTGGCCGCATCGGGAATGCATGCCCGAATGAGACCTTCGACGTCAAAGGGTCCTTCCGCCCGCACGCGCCAGGCATCGCGGTTACGGGCGAGGATAGAGAGGTGTCGGTTGCGGATCGGTATGTAACGCATGGGGCCGACAGGGGATGCAGTCCCGTAATTGACGGCCGCCTTGCCAAATTTCTTGAGCCATACCCAGTGACCAGAAGGGTGAACCGACCGTCAGGTCCGGGGCTCAGTGTCGGCGGGAATTGCAGTCCAGCTAATTCCGGATTTCCAGTCCAGCAAACTGGTCTGTAGTCCGGTTAATTCCGGTTTCCTACACTAGGATGAAATGGCAAACGACAACCGGTGTCGTTTGCCACAACGAGCTAGAGTCAAAGTCCTTTTGCGTGAATACCTTACGATGACTCTTGCCATCTCAGAATGGCAGCCGTTCGCCACGAAGTTCGAGAGTTCGTCCATTGCTTGCCAAATAGTTCCAGAGTTCTTGAAGTCCCCGTGACCGGTAGCCTACCGATGGGGAACAGGAAGAGCGCCGTCGTGCGGAAATCCGCGAACTGGAAAACGCAGGGGGTATGTATCTTTGCCCCTATACCCGACAATGGGCCAAGTCGGCACGGCCGGTCATAACGACAAAAAGCTAGGAGATATCAGTGGAATTCAGCTACACGAGAGTCTACGTCTTGATGGCTGTCGTCATGGTGGCGGGCGGCGCGTTCCTCGTCGCTCTCGATCTGCCATGGTGGGGTACAGCAGGAGGACTTGTGGTGCTGTTCGGTTGGTGCATGAACTCTGCTGCGACCGGCGATGCCGTTGCGAGGTTGCTCAAAAAGTAAGTGATACACCGCCTTGGCCGGGCCACTGGTAAGCTGATGTATCACGTCCCGGAATGCCACATGGCGAACCCCAAGTTGGCAGGAAAACGCCCCACGGGGTAGAAAGGAGCCTTAATGACCTTCCAATCTGAAGTGCCGCTGTACCCGCGCACACCGGCCGAGATCGCCGCCGAGTGTGCGGCCGACGCGCTGCAGGCGCCCAGCCTGTCCTATGCGCAGGTGACGGCAGCCACCGAGCAACAGATCGCGATATACCAGAAGCTGGCGCAGCGGGAGCCGAACCCGGCCACGCGGCTGCTGTATTACCACTCGGCCCATGGCGCGCTCAGCCTGTGGGGTCGGCTCGTCCACCGAGGACCCCAAACGGCGGCTGACAGCGAGCGGCTGCAGGCGCTGATCGACGCGCTTGCGCCCTGAAGGCCGGGCGGCGCGAAGCCCGGTTTCGGCAGGAAGCGCGCTATCCCAATAAAGGCTAGAAAACGCCCCTTGCGATGGCGAAAATGAGCAAATCGTCCCCGCGCTTGAGGGCCTAGTAGGTATCATGTCGCAGACGCCTCCTGTCCCGGACGCCGGCCGGTGGCCCGGCCCACTTTAGGTCTCAAAACATGCAATACAAGATCATCCGCGCAACGAATACCGATATAAAAAACGCCGAGCTCGAGCTGACCCAGGAAGTCAACGCTCATTTGGAGAAAGGCTGGGAGCTGGTGGGTGGCGTTTCCGTCAATCTCTTAGTTGATGCAGGGAGAACGATCTGCGTTTTCTGCCAAGCGCTGACCAAGTAATACGCGCTCCTCAGGAGCGGAAGCCGCCTCTAGAGGCGGCTTTTCTGCCACCATCTTCCTTGCCGATAACTGATACTTATCGGCATGGCGTTTGTCCGCTGCCAGTCGAGACACGGCGTCCACGGGGACCCCGTGTCTACAGCTTGACGCCGGTTCGCTCCTCGATCTGCTTTTTTACGAAGCCCTTTGCAAGATCGACTAGAAGCTGGACCGTGAAGCCTCCTGCCGCCATCGCTCCCAACTTGGTCTTTGCCCAAATTGCATTGTCACGAACGGAGTCGGCGAAATCGTGGCCGGCCCAGCTCAGGCGCTCGAAACCATAGCCGTCCATAGATCCGGCGCCTGCGTCTTCAACCAAGCCGGCCTCATAGATCAGGCGCATGTGGTAGTCGACCTGGTCAACCGTGTACTGATCGAATTTCAGCTCGTTGTCGTCCGGCTTGATGATGAAGATATCGCCGCGTTTCATCGGCAGGCCTTCAAGCCTCAGCACCAGATCGCGCACCAGGTCCATGTCCCGTTTCATGCAGGTTTCCCTCTAAAGACCGTCCCCCATCTGGCGCTGCCATGCCCTTTGGGGATCGGGGTAAATACTGTACAAGCATACAGTGAAACTGAGCTTGCCCCCGAAAAACGAATCCCTTGCTTGAGTTTAAACGCTCAGCAAGGGATTCGTTTTTCGGGGGCAAGCTCAAATAGATTCTCTGCCTCGTTCTCTACGCCTGGCGTTGCTGCGCAGCTCCGCCCGCGGCAGGTCTTTGCATCGAAATCAGAGGCATACCGTCAGGCACCTACCGAATCAGCTCAACGCAAGGCGCAGTAGCAACGTACACCCACTTGAGGCCGCTCCCAGGTCCGTATCGGGCCTTGCCGACGGCGTTTGAACTCCAATGCCCACTTGGCGAAACCGGCTTGCAGCATTCAGGGCACTCTGGTAACAAAGGTCGTACCACGTCGAATAGCCAATGAGTAGAACTCGAGATCCGCATACGAAGGTAACTGCGCGACTCCCGGCTGCTGCGCCGCGAGCACCCTTACGCCCGGCCCCCCGATTCCTGGCGAATGGTACGTATGCATGTCGTTATCCTGTTGCGACATGCCGTGGGCGGCCTCATGGAACAGGGCGCCAGCCACTTCAAGATCGTTGAAGCACCGTTCCCAATACACTTCGCATTGAGACGGCACACCCGGGGCGATGGCGCTCCTCCCGAGAGCGTTCGGTTTCGGGGGACTTACGTTTCGCGGGAGCAGGCTTTTTTCTGGTTTCGAGACTAGAAACACGACCGCATCGCCTGGTGTGAAATTTGGCGCGACCGAGAGCTGCGCAGTGATTCTATCGGCGATAGGGTTAGAGACGAGTGGAGCCATGAATGCGAGGTTGAGCACGCTGATGGATCCGAGGACGGTTTGGATTTGATTGCCGGTCAAGTGGGAGGGGCCGATGCGATCGACGACCCAAAGGGTATGCTGGATGCCCTGTTGCGCTGAGGCAGAGGGAGGCAATGCCGACAACGAGGCCGCGGCAGCCGCCATCCTCCAAAGAAATTCTCGCCTGGAATGGTTCCTATCCATGTGTGTCTCTCCCTAATGCGACACCCGCACAACTATCCTCGCCGTGCTCCGTTGCGGCTGCCTTCGCGCTAAGGCGTCCCTTATCTCGTCGGATCTCTCTGGGGCGGCACAACGGGAATGTCCCTATGACGCGTGACGTCCTCGTTCCGTCTGATTGATGGATCTCTCTGGGGCGGCACAACGCGCATGTCCCGATGACGCGTGACGTCCTCGTTCCTTCTGATCAATGGTTCTCTCTGGGTCGGCAGTTTGATGCCAACTTCAAAGTCCTGCTGGATCTCGGAGAGCCTACGGGGAGGCGGCTTCTTGCCCAAGTGACGAACAACCTTGGGCCAAGTCGCACGGCATACCCCGGCAGCGGTTTCTAGCGGGTGCACAGCATCGAGGGCGCGCTCACAAGCGAGCCAGTGCGCGGTATCGCGGAAAGTGAACTTGCCACCGCAGCTGTCATCTAGCGGATTGCCCGGCGCAGGCACCTGAATCCTCAGGTCTCGCGCGCATTCCTTCTTGAAGTCCTCGATCTCCTTGGCTACAAACGACGATCGGCTCGAAAGCCCCTGGCAAGCTTCCTTTCCGGCATAGGTAATTGAGTTGGTTATCGAGCCGGCGAAGGTGCGCGCGTACTTTGCGGCCGCTTCGTCCAGTCCCCTTGCGACTTGGCCGACGTGCATGTTAAACATCTTCCGCTGAGGGTTGCACAGACCGTCGAAGCGATTTGAGAAGTAGCATCTGTCGTAGTATTCGCGGCACTCGTGGTTGATGGTGGCGGTCATCGCATCTAGACCACGAGGATTGGTCATCATCAATTTGGCGCCTCGGTGATAGCAACGCGCGTAGGTCTCTGCGTAGTAGACCGCGGGGCTATCGCAGGAATTGGACTTACCCGACGCCAACTCCCGTCCGCGCTGGGTCGCGTCCCAAAGTGTCCAAGGGATGTTGAGCGGCCGCTCGATCAAGCGCTCAGCCAACTCAGCCACGTCACTCCCGGCCTTCGCCACGCCCTTGATGATCTTGCCAGCGGTGCCGCACATGGTCTCGCGCATGTCGTCTGGCATCGGCAGAGCGCAAGCCACCTCTATATGCATGACCAGGTAAAACTCGACCACAGCCTCAGTGGCAGCGCGATGATCAGTATGCTTCACAGCCTTTACTACTCGCGCAAAGAGATCAGCGCGATGCTGGATGATGTCATCGGCGATGGGACCTATGAGCGGCTGAAAAGCCGGCGTGAGAATGATGTTCAGGACAATCTTCGCAGCCACCTTGTACACCTCGACGCCGCCATAGTAGCTGACCGATATCCAGTCGTCGTCGCGAATGCCGTTTGCAACTTGAATGATGTTGCGGATGGTGGCGGTCTGGCCATCACCGAGGTTGGTTCGGTTGTCCGCCTTAAGCTTGTCAACGAGCTCGAGTGCCAGGCGGTACTTGGCGCCCGAGGGCACTTGCGTGACACACCGTCCGAAGTCCGGACGCGTCGCCAAGCAGCTCGCCATCGCCTTCGTGACACCGCGCGCCTCTACCGGAAGTCGATCTAGCATCGCCTCCGCAGTACATGCATCGACAGTCTTGCCCCCGAGCATGCACGCTACCAGCGGTTGCGCTTCAGGCGGCATGCGCTTGACGACCTCACCTCGAGCGCATACGTCCAGCCCAAGTTTTTTTCCGTCCAGGCTTTTGCCAACACATCGCACGACGGTTTTGACGATGTCCTTCTCGGTGTCGTTGAGTGTGACGCCGACGCTGCTTCCAGCGATCGCAAACGCGTCCACTGCGGTGTCGACTGCGTCGCCGGCACGCGCAGCGGTCACACAACAAACACTGAGCGCCAATGCAATAGCAGCCCGTAAGAAGGCACTGCCAGTCTCGCGTGAAGATGTGACAAGGCAATCAATGACACGGCTCCAGGTTGACTGGCTGAGATCGCCACCGCACTCAGTGGCATAGCTGTTCGATTCAGCGCGCCTGCATACCCCTACACCGCATCGATCGTACTTCATCATGTGGCACCCACATTCGATAATCGACCCTTATCGGCATGGCGTTTATGCGCCCTGCACAGGTAGCGGCGTTGGTCGTTCTTAGCGTGACGGTGCCACGAGTTGACAAAAGGGTTATAGGCGATCAAATCCGCGGCTGCTATGCCTTGCCGCCAAGAATCAAGGTTAGGCTCCCCCTCGTCCTGGTCGGCACCGCCTTCTATCCAATTGGTGTCCCTCGACTCGCAGCTTCGCTTTACGCTTCCTCCGCACGATCGGTCTCTCTTTCGCATCTCCGCTCCGCCTTCGTTCGCTGTGATCAACTTGCGGTGGGTCTTGCTCCCATAAGAGTGCGCCCATGCTGGGGTGCACATCAACCCGTTTCG
The DNA here is from genome assembly GCF_004768545.1 of Cupriavidus oxalaticus. Lineage (NCBI taxonomy): Bacteria > Pseudomonadati > Pseudomonadota > Betaproteobacteria > Burkholderiales > Burkholderiaceae > Cupriavidus > Cupriavidus oxalaticus. The sequence continues at coordinate 684,273 of NZ_CP038636.1, forward strand.
CCCAGCCAGGCAGGACCGTGCGCTGGGGATCCGGCACGTTCCCTTCAAGTATCGCCCGGACATTGTCCCGCGGCCACGAGGGCGCTCGGCAGTTTGCGAAGAACTGCGGTTGCATCGCAGGGCAATTTTCCTTTGCGAAGGCAGGCAACGTTAGCAGTGCCCAACGTACAGTCGACGTCTTATTGTGAATACCGATATCCCACCCTGTACCTCTATTTTCAGATTCGTGATTGAATGGTTGCTCAAGGCCTCAACGTCAATCCATTCCTTAGATACCCCGAATGCATGGCTCAATCTTCCTTTGCGATGCCCAACTCCTTCAACGTTTCCTTGTCAGGCTTCCCCGTCTGCTGAAGATTCATGTCCTTCTGGAATTTCATAACAGCGCTTCGGGTTCTTTTCCCCATGATTCCGTCGATCTGACCAGTATCGTAGCCCTTCTCCGATAGAGTTTTTTGCATTGCTTCAACGTCGGGGGAGCGAGCAATGCCGCATGGGTTGGTGCAGGTTGAATCGAGGCTTCCCAGAGCGCTCTTGAAGCACCTTCCCTGCTGTGACCTGTAACACCTCTGACTGAATGCAGACTCGGACACAAGCGTGAATCCAATGACGAGCAGCATGCCAAGTACAGTTTTACTTACCATTTGTGCCTCCTCGATTTCGAACACATGCCATGGCTGGTGTCACTTTTACTGCAGACTAGAGGATCGCTCAACATCTTGCCAAAATTCTGCAAAAGCAAGCTCTTAAAGTGTCCAAAGAGGAAAGTGGAGATCCATGGGTTCTGTAAGCGCAACCAGCGCCTGCGCGCCTCAGCAGGGACGACCAACGTAAACTAATGCAAATTGCGACAGCCAGGCACCGAGGCAAGTTTGGAACATGCAGTTGCCAATGCACCCGACCTAATTTGGAGCGGAACTTTTTAGGGGAATTTCCAGGAGTGGGTAATCCGTGCGGCCAGCCTCCACTGGCTTGGTCTAAGCTTTTCGAACCAAGGAGTTTAAGAGGAGATGATGATGCCCGTTCGTTGCGCAACCCATCTAGCAGTGATCTTGATTACCGCCATCTCAATTTTTACGCCCGCATCCGCCCAGCAAGTGCAAGGATTGAAAGAGTTGGAACATTGCCTTCGACTCTTTGGCGGGGCGACCGTACCCAATGGCGCGGCATTTTCCGTTAAGAACATTTGTGACGAATGCATAAAGTTCGATCCGAAGGTGAAGCATTCGATCGGAGGAATTACCCATATGTCGAACGCCATGGCAATGGGTCAGCCACTCCACAATGCCAGCCTACAACCAAACGCTCAGATGCGGCTTTCGTATGGCAGAAATTTAGGGGACGTCGGTACGTACACGCCAATCCTGACTGACGTACGCACTGCAAATAGGCTAAACACAACAGTCGACTGCTTACGGGGATATGCCCGGGACGGCGTAGGCCACTGACTGTCCTAGTCGGCCATAAAGCCTCCCCCCAAACGGGGGAGGCGATGTAGGCGGACGTTGCCTAAGCTTTTCGTACCGGGCGAAAGGGGACGGCGATGACATTGCAATACGTTGCACTTTCTATGCTCGTCTTTTTCTGTTGCTCCGAAACCGCCATGGCCGAGCAGCGGTCCCGTCAGCTGCCAGAGGCTGTCGGAGCCGTGGTCGCACAAGGCAGGGGTGCCTGTAACAGAGACACCGCCGCAGGAAGTTTTCGGAATTCTTGCTACGATTGCATCGACGACCAACAGCGCACAGTGCATTGGTACCTGTACTGCAAGTGCAACCGGCCGGGGAAGTCATCGAACGGTACCTCCATCATGACATCGCCGCTGGTGTGTCCTGAATGCAAGTTCCGGAACGATGAGGGCACCTTAAAGTGTGACGTCTATTGACAGAATGAAGCCGCCCTTCGGGCGGCTTTTTCGTCGGTAACGTCCTTGCCGATAACTAACACTTGTCGGCATGGCGTTTGTCTGTCGGGCGAGGCGGCGCACTATGATCAGTCGATGCCGAGCGCTCCGCAATAGGTAGGGAACGTACGAGGGAACGTCTGCATCGGATTCGTGAGCAACACCCAGCCGGCCTCGCCGCCTGACTCGTCTGCGGTCGGCCCGGCCAGCGGCGACTAGTAAGACCGGATTGGTTGGGGGCGCGTCGTAGCGCAGCCTCCCGGCAAGGGTGCCGAAGTCTGACGCACGCCTGGCGTGTAACTACCTGATTCCTAAAGCATCTGCCTCTGGCGTGAATGGCAAAGCTCTGGGATGAAATGGCAAACGACACGGTCGACCTGCGCTTTGTGCGGGACAACTTTTGACATAGCTGTCGACGACGAGCGGCTACCTGCACAGCGAGGAGGAAGCGCGTCATGAAGCCCCCAGGGGGCGCCACCGGATCAGTCAGAAAAAAAGCGGACCCGGAGATGCGGCAATTCAGCCGCGCCGGAGAACACCATGGCACAGCAACCTCAATCAGGACAAGGCCAGCAACAACAAGGCGGACAAGGACGCCCGTAATGCCAAGGTCCTGACGAAGGGGGCTTGGCAAGGTGAGTGCGAGGCCAGGGCATGGTGTTCTATCGGGAACGGGCGTCTGGCTTCAGCGGACATTGGCTACCGGGACGCCACTTTGGCCATCGCATCAGCGATGATCTTGCCGATCGCCTCATCGGCGTTGGCGGAGATTGCGCCGATCTGGCCGATTTCCTTGCCTGTGGTGCAGGGCCGCTTCAGCTTGCGCAGCGCCTCGACGACCGCGCTCACGGCTAGGCCCATGCCGCGCTTCAGATCGATCGGATTCAGGCCCGCCACCACTTCCTTCATGCCCTCTGAACCATCGCCTGGGCCAGCACGGTGGCGGTCGTGGTGCCGGGGTGCGGAAAACGAATCTGCTCCCAGGGCACGACTGGCTCGGGCGGTGCCGCCGTGACCAGAGTGCGCGCCCGTTCGGTGAGCTTCGGGTGGGCCGCGAAGAAGGCCTCCACCCGGCGCGCGCTGCCAGTGCCCAGGCCGGCAATGGCGGCCCACCAGCGCCGCCGGCGCGGCACCCGCACCGTCAGGTCGGCCAGCGTGCCGATGCCGTGGGCATGCAGCGCGGTGACCGCGCGGGCGGGCAGCCACCAGACGATCGGATCGCTGATCTGCGGTTCGGGGATGATGGCAGCATGCGCAACGTTTCCAGCGCGCGGGTGACCGCCTTGGCGTGGCTGGCCCGACCTGCCGCGTCACAGCTGAACAGTGCAGCAAGATCCTCACGCCGGCGCTGCCGCGCGAACTCGGCAGGCTGACGGCGAATCGCTCCCAACACGCCGCGCGCAGACCTGCCCGCCCCAAGCGCCTCCGGGCAATACCGCTCGACGGCCTGGCGCGACCACGCGCCGGCGTACCAGGCGCGCAGGGCGGCCAGCGGGGCGGTGTCGGGAAAGTCATCCGTGATCAAGGAATTCCACATGGGATGCACAGCAAGTGATGAGAAGTTGGCTCGCCACCCGGACCCAGCGCAATTCCGCCGGATACCAGTTTGCTCAAGAAACGCCGCTATATCGCTAACAGGGGCTATCGGTATGGCTCGCCTTTGCGACCGCTGCGTCGACCCGATGCATCGGGGAAGGCGGTCGGTTCTGGCCCTTTCCACGCGTGGCACACCGGTACCAGCTGGCGACCGTCAAGGACAGCACGCAACCCTTGAAATCGTCCTGCCCAGATACTATTTTATTTTCGCTCAGGCAGTCGCGACGATTCGCGCTGCGTGTTTCTGTTTGTTTGCCAGCAGCTTGGCAGGTGGATGGGAGCGCGTAGATCCCTTCGCCTCCTTGCTGCATCCAAGGAGGATACGACCATGAGTGACCTTTTCTTGGGAACCGATCTCTTCGGCGAACTCGATCGCATGCAAAGGCAGATGGCGAGTTTGTTCGGCGGCTTCCCGTCCAGCCTTCGCTCCGGCCGCTTCGGGGCATTTCCCCCCGTCAATATCGGCGCCACGGACGATTCCATCGAGATTGTCGCGTTTGCTCCGGGCATCAAGCAAGACAAGTTCGAGGTGTCGATCGACAAGGGTCTGCTGACCATCAGCGGCGAGCGCGAAGCCGCGCACGCGGTGAATGATCCCGAGGCCAGGTTGTACACGCAAGAGCGATTTGCCGGCACGTTCCGCCGCGTGGTCGAACTACCGCAGAGCGCCGACCCCGACAAAGTCCAGGCGTGCTATGTCAATGGCTGCCTGTCGATCAGTGTTGGCAAGCGGGAAGCGTCAAAGCCTCGGGCGATCACGGTCCAGTAATGCGAGGAGAATGCCATGACCGATACTACCCAAATGGTTGAACGCGACCAGAGCGCGGTGACGAAAAGTCAGGAGGACAGGTCGACGCCGACCATGACTCTGCTGCCGGCGGTCGACATCGTCGAGGACAGCAACGGCGTCACCATTTGGGCCGACCTACCGGGTGTGACCAAGGACAAGCTCGAGGTGAATGTCCACGACGGCAACCTGCATATCGAGGCGGAAGCGGTCGTGCCCACTCCCCAAGGCCTGCGGGTGCAACACGCGGAAATTCGGCAGCCGCACTTCGCCCGCGCTTTCTCATTGAGTGCAGACCTTGACGCGTCGAAGATTGAGGCGAACCTGCAGGACGGCGTGCTCAAGCTGACCATTCCGCGTCGCGACGAAGCCCGACCACGCCGCATCGCTGTCACCGTGGAGTAAGTGTCCGCTGGCTCGGCGGCGGCGCCCGCAGGGCACGCTGCCGCCGCCGTGCCCTCGGGGTCGGCTGGGCATCCATCGGAGTGGATGAACTTGACAGGAGGACATGATGAAGACGGATCTGGGCAAGTGGAACCCGTTCAAGTTCCTGCGGCGGACAGCGCCGGACAAGCCATCCGCAGAGGAGTCATCCAACGTCCCGGCGCCCCGGCACAGGGCGCCAGATTGGCCGGATGTTTCGCGGCTATTTTCCGGCGACCCCTGGCGATCGATGAGCGAATTTCTGCATGAGCCGTTCGCGGGCTTCAGCGGTCTGGATCGGTGGTTCGGCGACTTCAGTTCGTCGCGCTTCCAGCCGAGGATCGACGTGGTCGACGATGGGGCAGCGCTGAGGATCACTGCCGAATTGCCAGGGATGGAACGCGAGGATGTGCACACCACCATCGAAGATGGCGCACTGGTGCTGCGAGGCGAGAAGAAGCAGGATATTCAAAGCGAAGAAAACGGGTGTTACCGACTGGAACGCGCGTATGGCGCATTCATGCGCAGCATCCCGCTGCCGGATGGTCTCGACCTGGATCACGTCGAGGCTCGATTTGAACGCGGCCTATTGACACTGCGCTTGCCCAAGTCGGGCTCGCCGCCGGCTGCGATCAGGAGGATCGAGGTAAAGTGAGCCGGGCTAGATGATTGGGTCAGGAAATTGCTGGCGACAGCGGCGCGCAGCAGTCTTGCACGCCGCTGTCCTGCAGCGGCGGCTGATCCCGCCTAGTGGGGCGAACGAAGTAGTTACTGGCATTCGCCTGGCATGAATTCGTTGTATCTACTTACAAGGGAGCAATCGATGGAATTTGATTCCGAATGGCTAACGCTGGGCAAGCATCGGGTGCGGCTGAGGTGCGCGCGCGGCTTCCCCACGGAGAGGACGCGGAGTGTCGCGGAACTGGCCAGGATTGCCATCGAAAGCAACCTGAGCGCGGCGGCCAGGCTGGTTGAGGTAATGGCAGAAGGCGAGAAAGCCTACACGATCAGCGTCGGCACAACGTTCGCCAAGGATCGCGAAGCGGCGCCGCATCTCGAGTTGGCATTGGCCTCGATGTTTGGCCTGGCGGCTCGCCAGGTCAACGTGGAGGTCGTGGTGGTCAGCCAGACGGAGGTGGACAAGCACTTTGGCGTCTATGAGCGGATGCTGGCAGAAAAGCTAGGCGTTGTGCCGCCCATACAGTGAGGTGCGGACCCAGTGACAAGCGTGCCTTTCTCGCGATGCCGTGTCTGGCGTTGTGAGCCTTACGGTAAGGCGATGGTGTAGAGGAAACAGGTAAGGTTGCTTCGTGGCGAAACCAAAAGTGGGTTGACGAGCGGCGCGAGTCAGATCGAGTGAAAAGCGTATGGACCCGAACCGCGATGCGGGTCATCCAAGCGGCTACCGGCCGAACGATGCCCCCACAAGGCGGCCACACAACCACTTTGCGGGGTCATCATGAGAACGATGATCAGTTACCGGAACATTTCCGAGCGTTCCCATTCGGACCTGGAAGGCCTGATCGGTAAGCTCGCCACTCGGCACCTCCGCCGGCATCTGACTCGGTGCCCCGCGGAGCTTATCCGGTTGCGTGCGACCTTGGATCGGAGTCGCCATCGCAGTCTCTACCGAGCCAGTCTCCGACTGGGGTTGCCAAGCACCATGCTTGCCGCTGACTGTCAGTTCGACAGCAGTTCGCCCACGGATTTCGCCCGGTGCCCGAGCAGCACCTCGCTAAAATTGGTCGAGGCGTCGACCTCCAGCAATAGGTCTGGGAACTGCACTTCGCCGATTGTCTTGTAGATCAAGTCGCGCGTGCGGCGCGGCTCATCGTCCTGCTCCAGCGCCACAATCGCCGGCAGGTGAAGCATGCCGTCGTCTCCAATTTCGATCTTGCCCTTAGCGGAGGCCTCGGCCACCGCAGCCACACCAGCACGAAGCGTATCCAGTAGCTGTTCGATGAAGGTATCAGCCGCGGCCGGCAGGCCCAATAGCCCGAGATACTTGACACGGTCACGCTCCCACTCCTTGGCAGGGATGAGCATTTGGTCGGCATCACGAAAGCGCATCGAGTGGTCAATCCATACGCTACCCCGACGCAGGCTATTTCGTAGCGACATCATCGTGCAGGCAGAGAAGGCCTGATAGCCGCGCTTTGGGTCAGGATCATGGACGAGGTCATGCCACGCCGTGCCAACGCCGGTCTCCGTAAAGTCTTCTGGCAGAGCATTGAGCTTCCGTGTCTGCAGGTCGCGCCACGTCTTGAGGTTCGCAAAGCCGGGATCGTCTTCCCTGCCGCCGAATTCCAGGCCTTCCAGGCCCGACAGCAGAGCGTGAATCCGCTGATGGTCACCGGTCAACGCCGCGCGCACGTGTGACGCAAAGCTCGAATGCGCCGCGTCGGTGACGACGGCCAGATGCTCCAGGGCTTCATCCACTCGCTGCTCGGTCGACTTGCTCTTGTCTTGCAGGACGGCCTTGGCCCTGAGCGCCTGCTGCCTGTCTTCCACGGCGGAGCGGGTGTGCGTCAACTGCGCCGTGCTGGCCGCGCGTCGGAATAGATCCTGGCTGCGTCGGCTGGTCTGGTGCATCGCGATATCGGTGAGTTCCAGCAAACTCATCCGTAGAAAGCACACCAGTTCAAGCGCCTGGGTGCTCTCCTTCAGTGTTTTGGTCTTGGCCGGGCGCCTTGCTTGCACCTTCTGTGCATAGGCACGCAGTTTAGGCAAAGCGATGTCATCCAGATTCCACTCATGCACAGCGAGGGACTTCAGGTAGCGGATCTTGTCCAGCGTTTCAGCGAGGTTCTTGGGGCCGTTGCGTCTGGAAGGCGCCTTGATCCACTCGAGGTGCGTTGCAGAGCCGTCAGCCCGTGGACTGCGGACGGATTCCATGCATTGCTGCAGCGTGGCCGCCGACACTGCGCGGTTGACCGCTGCGAGCATTTGCGCCTCGTAGCTGGAAAATGCATGCCGTGCCAAGTTGGTGATCTGGCGCTGGCCGGGAATGAGGCGGCAGCGATCGTATAGCCATCGCTGAGCGGTGGTGACAAGCTCATCCACGTCTGCCGCAGCGGCAGCTTGTACGCGGAGCATCTCTTGCAAAGCGGTCTGGCTGGTGACATCGAACGGCTTGATGCCAAGGTGCTCCTTGACCCATTGCTGATGCTCGTACAACGTCGGACGTCGTTGGTACAGTGACTTCAGGCTGGCAATCGACAGCAACGGCGCGGAGAAAGCTTCGCACACGTACTGAAGGAGATTGCGCGGAACGACAGCAAACCGGTCCAACGGCCGACCGAAGGCCCGGAGGCAAACGAGCTGCAGGCCGACCGCGGCGAATCTGTCGGCCCGAAACCGCTCCCGTATTGCCGCGATGTCAGCACTGGTGAGCTGAAAGAACTGCTGCAGGTCAAATTCTGTCAAGCGGGCAGGCAACTCTTCCCTGCCAACGTAGCGATATGCAAATGCCGACATCTGCACTTTTTGGGGTGTCGTTCGGGTCAAAACTGTACGACAAGTGCTCGGATGGCCGCAATAACGTCAATGAATGGCTGCAACGCCACGCCAACAAGGGTCGGGGCTGATTGGGATAACCGTATCAATCGGCAGGAAAAGGACGATTACCCCAAGCAGGGGCCGCATGCCACTGCAACACGCGAGCCGAGCGTTTGCGCGGATCGCGACTACGAGGATCACGCCGACACGATCGAAGCTCACCGCGTAGCCGCCCTGCGGAGAGTCGGTTGCTCTTTACCAGCTAAATAGCAGGTGCTTTTACACGATCACGCCTTCAGGCAGATGATGGCCCCGCCGCTCCAGGTAGCTGCGGAAGTGTGCGCCGGTTTCCTGATGCTTAAGTGCATACTCGACGGTTGCCTTCAGGTAGCCGAGCTTGCTGCCGCAGTCGTAGCGCGTGCCCTGATAGCGATAGGCCAGCACCTGCTCCTGGCTCAGCAGCGACTGGATCGCGTCGGTCAGTTGGAACTCGCCGCCGGCGCCCGGCTTCAGCTCACGCAGGTGGTCGAAGATGCGCGGCGTCATGATGTAGCGGCCGACCACGCCGAGGTTGGACGGGGCCTCTTCCGGCGCGGGTTTCTCGACAATGCCCGACACCTTGATCACACCTTCGGCCCACTCGCGGCCATCGACCACGCCGTACGAACGGCTCTGCTCCGGCGTGATTTCCTCCACGCCGAGCACCGAGCAGTTGTAGTGGTTGTATGTGTCCACCATCTGCTTCATCACCGGCGGGTTGCCGTCGATCAGGTCATCGGCCAGCATGATCGCGAACGGCGTGTCGCCAACCAGCTTGGCCGCGCACAGCACGGCGTGGCCCAGACCGAGCGCTTCAGACTGGCGGACGTAGTAGCACTCGACGTTGACCGGCTTGATCGAGCGCACTACCTCCAGCAGTGCCCGCTTGTTCTTGGCTTCGAGTTCCACCTCCAGTTCGAACGCCTTGTCGAAATGGTCTTCGATAGCGCGCTTGGAGCGACCGGTGACGAAGATCATCTCGGTAATGCCGGCGGCCATCGCCTCTTCCACGGCGTACTGGATCAGCGGCTTGTCCACTACCGGCAGCATTTCCTTCGGGCTGGCCTTGGTGGCGGGCAGGAAGCGGGTTCCCAGGCCCGCGACGGGGAAGACAACTTTGCTAACGCGACTCGTCATTTCAATTGCTCCCTTCTAAAGTTTGATAACGCTGAGACGGCCTTAGAAGATCAAACACCCCGGCAGTGCGGGTGTTCATTCTTAGCTTTGACGCTGAGGTATTCCCCCCTCCGAGCCATTCAGTCTTGCGGAGTCAAAAACTTCATGAGTGGGTCAGTACCTTGGGTGGATGGGCCGAAACTCCGCTGGGCCGGGATTCATCTCCCAACTACCTTCCTCTCGTCGGGATGCCAGGCAGCAGTACAGGATCAGTGGCGAAATCGACGTCAGATGGCGAAGAAAGGAACCGTAATCCGGTTCGAAGATTGCCTGCACACAAAGGAAACTGATCACGAACGACAACATTTGCCGGTGCTCGGCCGAACAGCGTGAGGGCATCCGCAGGATTCTGCGCCAGGAAGTGGCGAGCAAGCAGAAAGTCAGGAACAATCCTACGCCACCGGCAGCCTGCACCGGATTGCCCGACGTCAGCAGCGGAACTGGCACGACGAACGTAGCCAGAATGATGACGACATTCACGATATCAAAGACAAAGCCGCGCTGCGGTAGCGGCGACTCAATAAGCGACGCCACTTCCGTAGCCGATCTCCACTCGTTGCCCACTTCCCTCCCCAACGTTAGCCCACCGCCGAGATGCTTCTCGAATAGTACGGAAAGCAGCGCGTACGCCAGCAGAATCAACACCACCAGCCTGATCGGCCGCAGCGCCTTTTCCCCCAGCATATACAGCGCCAGCCATCCGGAAATGATCAGCACCCAGTAGCCGCGGAAATAAAGCGCGAAGATGGCAGCCAGAATGGCCAGCATGGCGACGCGGGGCATTCCCGGTCTGCAGCAAAGCGCAAGGGCGACCATAACCAACACCACGATTTCTTTCGACGGCAACCCCGCATAGACGATCGATATCGCCATCCAGAACGACAACACCATCCATTCCAGGACCTTCAACTCGCGAATCTGAGATGCCCTAATTGCAAGAAAGCACGCCGAAATCGCGGCAAACCAGCCCACGACGGAGAGCGACCACGCATCCAGCCCCGCCGCGTTGTAAAGCCAGGCATAGTTATCAAAGGAATCACCGAACATGGTCGGCGACTGGTCCTTTTCCATCCGCCTGAGCAGCTCGGTCTTGTCAAGCATGAAGCGTGCAGGCAGCAGGGATTCATGCCATAGCGCGGCAACCAAAAGCAATCCGGAGGACAGCAGCCATAGACCCAGGGACATGCCCGCACTGAGTTTCCTGCGGCTGCCAATCATGAATTTCACCACTCGCATCGGATGCTCACCCTACAAGTCATGACATCCACGGCCGAGGCGTGCCTTACCATCAGCTTGTGCCCGGCTGCCTCTTCGCCAGCCGGAGCGCGGCCAGCACCCCCAGAGCAGCAAACACAGTCGTTGACAAACTCAACAGGGACGCGGCCACCTTTGGCTGCAAACTTCCCTGCCATGCCCAGGTGAATATGAGCAATATTGCCACCGCCGAGCCAAACTGCAACAGCAATTCCTGGCGCTGATCCCTGAATACGATAAAGATCTGCGAGATTGGCCCAAAGATAATGGAAGCCATAAACGACGGCGCGAGGATCGTAAAAAACGGAACCACGTCCCTCCATTTTCCGTCCAGCCCCTTCGCCACCAGCACATCGATGCCGACATAGGTCGCCACGGTGGAAAACAATGCAACCAGAGCCACCACCACCAGGTATTCGCCCGCTGTCCTGAACGCCGTCTTCGCACCTTTGCTATCCAGCATATCGCGGCGCAAGACCGCCCCGATGCTTTGCGTGAACAACGCCACCGGGAACATTCCGACCCGATAAGCCAAAGCGAGCACGCCGGCTATCTCCTTGCCATAGAGCATGGGGATGAAAATCGGCACCGCATAGATGATGCAGGAATTCAATAGTATCGTGGGAAAACCATAGCGCGCAAAGGAATGATTCACCCTGAAGAACCCGAACCCCAGGCGGACTCCCCTGGATTCAGGATACGAAACCGACAAGGGAATCAACCCAACCGTAATCAACACCGCCATAACCGCATGCCATTCAAAAACATTGGCCTGGAAGCGTTCATGAACCCCGAAGGAGATTGCGACTATCAGGAACAACAGGAACACCAGGTTCGGCACCAATCGCAAGACTGCCATCCGAACGTAGCGTTCATTGGTATTCAGCAAGTAGCCCAGCGCATTCTGCAAGAATACCGAGAACGCCATTGCAACCACTGCGAGCGAGACCTTCCCATAAACAGGCAGGGCAATGGCGATCAAGATGACGGATAGCCCAGCCGCCAACGCACAGGCATGAACGAATGCCATCATGGCCGTTTCCGACTCGCGCGCTACGCATGCCAGCTCATAGCGAAGCCCGATGCCGGCGCCGATGAACATTGCGATGGCCATCAGGAAACTGTACTGCCCGAGGTTAGCAGGTCCGAAAAACTTACCAATCAAGAACATCACCCCAAAATTCGCGCACTGACCTCCAACCACACCCGCCATGGCGATCAGCGAATTGCGGACTCTCGGCGCCTTTTTCTCGAACCCCATTACCTGGGTTGCCCCCGCGCCAAGTCTTGACATGGCCATGTTATTTGTGCCTTCCGGCGGTTTCGGCAGTGCCGTAGGACACGTAGCGATAGCGTCTATACCTGGCACCATAGCTATACCGGAACGCCTTCGGATCGAGCCCATTGAAGATCACGCCCTTGATCGCCACCTTGGCATGGCGCAACTCATTTTCAGCCTCGGCGATTTCGTCTATCGTTGTCTTCCCAAACCGGGCGACCAGCAGGACAGTGCCGCACTGCGCTGCCAGGATTGCTGTATCGGTAACCGCCAGCACCGGGGGCGTATCGATCAGCACAAGGTCGTAGCAACTACTGAGCGTATCCATCAGCTGCCCAACGCGCTTGCTCAGCAAGAGCTCGGCCGGATTCGGCGGTATGGTGCCGGTGGCAATCAGGTCCAGCCCTTCCGCCACCTCCCGATGAATAGCCTGCTCCAACTCAGCAGACCCCGTCAACACATCCGACAAGCCAGGCTCCCGGGCCTTGCCAAAATGCCGGTTGAGATGGCCCTTACGCGTATCGGCATCCACCAGCAGCACCCGCTTTCCGCCCGACGCGATAACCGCCGCCAGGTTGGCGGAAACAAACGATTTGCCCACCCCCTGAGTCGGGCCGCTAATGAGGACGCGGTTGTTGTCAGCATCGAGCGTGGCAAATTGCAGCGCGGTACGCAGGCTGCGCAAGCCTTCTATGGCCGGATCGTTGGGGTGCCGACGGGCCAGGAGGTGGTTCTCGCGCTTGCCGGAATCGCGCCTGCGGGAGTCGCGCTCGTCGATGAGCGCCTCCTGCGCTGACGACAGCACCACATTGGCGTAGACATTCAGCCCCGTATGCTGCTCGATGACCTTCGAATCCGTGATGCCACCACGGAGTGCATTGCGGACGAAGGCCGCCACCACGCCTAAGACCACCCCAAGGAATGCTGCTGCGGCGAGAACTTTCAGCTTGCCCGGCTTGACCGGCTCTTCCGGCACGGGCGCACTATCGACAAGGCGCACGTTACCGACCTTGCCCGCCTTTACCAACCTGAGCTGCTGCATATTGTTGAGCAAGCTCACATACAGCTCGTTGTTGACCTTCACGTCGCGCATCAGGCGCAGGGTGTCCTGTTCGACGTTAGGCAAGGCCTTGATGCGATCGGTGACGCCGCCGACCTTGGCGCTGAGCGCAGCAATCTGCTGACCTATCACGACGAGCACGGGGTGGCTCGGCGTGAAACGGTGCTCCAGTTCGGTTCGCCGTTGCTTGAGCTCCTGCAATCGCGTTTCCACCGCCACGCTTTCCTGCAGATAGGCCTTACCTTCTTCACTCAGGTCGAACGTACCGCGCTTGTTGCGCATGGCGTTATAGCTGGCTTCGGACCGCTCCAGTTCATTCTTGAGTTGCGGCAGCAGGTCAGTCAGAAACAACAGCGATTTCTCGGCCTCGGCGGCCTTGCGCCTGACGTTTTGTGCCACATACTCGTCACCGATCTCGTTAAGTATGCGTGCAGTCAGGACAGGATTCTTGCCCTCAAGCGATGCGCCGATGACACCGCTTTGCTTGCCGCGCTCCGCGATACTGAGTTGGCGCCGCAACTCCTGCAGGGTCTTGAACTTAGACTTGCGCACGAGAGTGAACGCCGCGCCCGGTTTGGCCTTGAGCTCCGTCACCTCCAGCTGGATGACGCCAACCGACTGGGTAACCTTCAACGCTTCGCCGACGCGGCCTTCGATCGGCTTGTCGAGGTCCTTCTGCTCGACACGGAAGCCGCCATCGGCGAGCGCCACCAGGGTGAAGGTCTCCCCTTCCAATTCGACAGGGACTTCGAAGGTGGCGACGTGAATAGCCTCGCCGCCCCACACGTAACCACCGAACCCGCTAAGGCCTGGCTCGGAAAGACGCTTGTTCTTGCTTGCCAGAAACCTGCCGATCAAGGGAAAGTACTTTGGCTGCGCCTCGATATAGAGTTGCAAGTTCTCCACCGCCTTGCCAACTACCATGCGCGATTGCAGGATCTCAATCTCGGCCGCAGCGTCAGCTTTGACATCGAACAGATTGGAGACATCGCCCAGCAAGCTCTTTGCATTGTTGGGACTGTCTTCGACCTGTATCAGGATGTCGGCCTGATAGACCGGCCGGGAAACAAAGGCGTATGCGGCACCGAGCGCAAGCACCACCACGACGACGCAGAAGATCAGCCAGCGATGCGCGACCACGACGTCCAGGTATCGGACGAGATTGATCTCATCGTCCTTCGACTGCGCAATGGAGAGATAGGAAGGGGTCCTGTTCATAGCGGTACCGCGATGCAAGCAATACGGTTTAGCCGAGAGCCCTGAGGCGATTCACCCAGGCGCCAATGCCCTGCTGGATCAACTCGAACACCTGCTCGAAAGCCTGGCGCGGTTTGAAATAAGGATCCGGAATATCAACGTTGCCTGCCTCGCCGAGCCGGAACACCTTGCCAGATACTTGCGGGTACTGACGTTGGACATCGGCCTTCTGGTCGCTGTCCATGACAAGGATGAGGTCAGCTTGGTCGGCGAGGAAGATGGTCAATTGCTGCGCCCGATGTGCGGAGATATTGACGCCTCGTTCTGCAAGCAAGCCCACGGCGATGGGATCCGCCGGCTCGCCAATCAAGGCGCCCAGACCAGCCGATTGAACGGACCAGCCTGGCAAGGCCTCGCGCAGGAGCCCTTCTGCCATGGGACTACGGCAGATATTGCCCTGGCAGATGACCAGTACCGAGCGAATCATTTCAGGAGTCCCTCATACCAAGCGCCGGTTGTGCGCTGTGGTTCATTGGATTTGCCACGATTTTCTGCCTGTGCAGCCGGCAGCGTTGCACCAACTGGCTGGACACCGTGCGAACAGCACGCACAGCGTTCGAGCCTTCTCCGTGGAGCCTAGCAACCAGCCTGATGCACGGCCACCACGCTCCGTGTGATCTCCAACACTCGTTCCCGATGACACGCAGGCCCAGATCGAATCGGCAGTACTGGCGTACCGCATAGCTAACGGCAATGCCGTCGATGCGCCCGGTCAGAACGCACCAGGTCCCACCCAGCCGTGCACGGCGGTGCGCAGGATAATGTTCAGGTCCAGCTGGAACGACCAGTTGCGGATGTAATAGATGTCGAACTCAAGCCGTTTGCGCATCTTGTCGACGGTATCGGTCTGGCCACGCAGCCCATTGATCTGCGCCCAACCGGTAATGCCTGGCTTAACGCGATGGCGCAGCATATAGCGGTCAATCAGCTCCGTGTAGTGTTCATTGTGCTCGATCGCATGGGGACGCGGCCCCACCACCGACATTTCGCCTCGCAGCACGTTTATGAACTGTGGCAGTTCGTCGAGGCTGGTGCGGCGCAAGAAGGCGCCAATGCGGGTGATACGCCGGTCTCCGCGCACGGCCTGCGTGACACCGTGGTCCTGGTGGACCACCATCGTACGGAATTTGTACACATTGAAGGGCTGGCCATCCATGCCGAGCCGCGCCTGCCGGAACAAGACGGGCCCGGGTGATGACAACTTGACCAGGGCCGCGATCACCAGCAGCAATGGCGCCAGGCCAACCAGGACGCAGGTGGCAAAGATCCGGTCGAAGCTCGCCTTCAGCAGACCCGTGACGCCAGACACCGGCGGGCTGTTGAGATCGATCATCGGCAGGCCGAGAAACTCGCTGAAGCGGTGTCCGAGCAGCTCGATCGACATGATGTCTGGCACCCAGCGAATGTCGATCAGGTCATTGCGGAACTGGTGCACCACGCTCTGGAGGTCGCGGCAGGCGGCCATTGGCAACGTAAGCCAGATCTCGCGTACACCTTGGCTGCGTACGAAGGCGCATACCTCGGGGATCGACCGCAGCGAACGCACTTCCACAGGCAGCGCCTCCGGCTCATCGTGATAGATGCCCACCACCTCATAGCCAGCGTCCCGGATATGCTCGACGCGCTGGTACATCTCCTGGCCAAGCGGTCCATAGCCGAAGAGCACCACCCGCTTGGCGTCGATCCCCTTCTGCCGCACATGGCCCAGCACGCGGTAGATCGCGATGCGGAAGCCGACCAGCGCGAGACCGGCCAGCAGGAAGCTGCCGGTCGCCCACAGCCGCGACACCGCGCCGATCTGGTGCATCAGGAAAGCGGCCATCAGGCCCATGACGCTGACTAGGCCCCACGCGAGCAGCGTGCGCATGGCGAGCATCGCCCGGCTGCGGCCGCGCCACGACCCATACAGGCCCAGTGCGGGAAAGACCAGTAGCAACGCCGTGGCCCATAGCGCGGTGAGAAAGCCATGCACGGGCGGTGCGCCGTACAGTCCATCAACGAACAGGACGGTGCCCATGAGGCTGCCGCATGCGCCCACGATGACCGCGTCCGCACCGCGGTAAAGGTATTGCAAAGCGGCCTCGCGCTCGACTGCAAAGGCACGATTCGTTGCCATGGCCCGTCCTCCCGCACACCGTGCTGATCGCCTCGCTGGCGATCTTGGACGCTCATCTTTACGGAGGGCGATGACACGGTCTGTGGGGCAGCGCACAGTGGTCACAATCATGCCGAGCAATGACTGTCCGATTGCGACAGCGGCCGTCAGCAACGAAAGCCCCGGGGTCATTCCCACATCGAGAGGACCGGATGCAAAGCGCGCAGCGCGCAAAATGCAAGCCATGCGAGCGAGGTGGCATGCGTTGTGCGAGCTCACACACAAGGCATTTATTGCGAGACATTCGGCCAAAACCTATGATTAGTCAGCCGTGCCGATTTGTGCGAATCCCGTGCGAACTATCAAGCGGGACCGACGAGGCCTGACTACCGTCGTGCGGTGCCCGCGCCCCGTGCCATCGGGCCGGCCCAGATGACTCGGAAAACATTGGTCAGAGGTGTATTGGCATGAGATGGAACCGGCGTGCATGGCTTCGGGGTATTTCCGGAAGCATCCTGGCGATTGCGTCGCGCGACATGTATGCGCACGTTGGTATCGGCCCGGTCAATCCGCCACTAGCTATTCCCGACACCTTGGTCATCGACGATGGCGGTCAAAAGCGCCGCCTCGTGAAAGTCCTATCCGGTGGCGTTTCGGCGGTGCAGACAATGTTCACCGGCTGCAGTTCGGTTTGTCCGCTGCAGGGCGCACTGTTTTCCGCGGTCCAGGAGGCTATCCCGCGACTGCGCTCGCGCTATCCGGTCCGATTGCTGTCCGTGAGCATTGATCCGCTCGCCGATACACCGGACGCGTTGCGCTCATGGCTCAAGCGATACGACGCCGGCCCGGCGTGGCATGCCGTGACGCCGCGCATCGGGGATGTCGAGGCAATCAGAACCGCCCTCGCCGGCCGCGCCCCATCGCCGGACCTGGATCGCCACGCCACGCAAGTCTATTTCTTCGACAAGGCTGCCCGGCTTTGCTGGCGTAGCACCACCTTGCCGCCGTCCGAGGAAGTCCTCCGTGTTCTAGAGCACCTGGCGAAAGCGTGACCGCGCGCACCCCGAGCAAGACATTACCGCAACTACTCACTGCCATGACTCCTACTTCCCAGCGATACGGTGGATTCAAAATGGCACACCCGCCCAGATGGGCTGGCGCCGTTTGCATTGCCATTGCCATGACACTATCGGGTGCAGCGGCCGCACAACCCGCTGCCACGGTCAGCACGCTGAGCATGAGCGGCTTGTGTATCGACGTCGCAGGGATCTCGCTGGACGACGGCGCGAACGTGCTTGTCTGGACGTGCAATGGGCAGGCAAACCAAAAGTGGCAGCTCACTCAAGCCGGCACCCAGTACCAGCTCATTGCCGAGCACAGTGGCAAGTGCATGGATATCGCCGGCATTAGCCAGACCCCGGGTGCTTCTGCGGTGCAGTGGCCCTGCAACGGGCAAGCGAACCAGCAGTTCGGGCTGCACCGGCAGGGAACCGGGTACTCGATCATCGCCGCGCATAGTGGCATGTGCCTCGCCCCCCAGGGTGGCGCGAGCCCGCAGGCAGGCCAGGCAGTCGTGCAGATGCCGTGCGATGGCAGCGCCAGCCAGACTTGGGCCATCGATGGCGTATCCCTGCAGCCTGCCACCCTGCCATCAAAGTGGACGGCGCCCCGGACGCTTCCAATCGTGCCGGTGGCGGCGGCGAACATGCCCAACGGCAAGATACTGACATGGTCCTCCTATGACCGCTTCAATTTCGGCGGCGACGGCGGCCAGACTTATACCGCCATCTTTGACCCGGCGACTGGATCGTCCACCGAAACGCTCGTCACGAATACCGGCCACGACATGTTCTGTCCAGGCATTGCGAATCTCCCCGACGGGCGGATCTTCGTCAACGGCGGCTCCAGCGATACCAAGACCAGCATCTTCAACCCCGGCAACGGCACGTGGTCCGCGGGCCCGCCGATGAACATCGGGCGCGGGTACCAGGGTAGCGTCACGCTGAGCAATGGTGGCGTATTTACCATCGGCGGGTCCTGGGCCACCGTCAGGGGAGGCAAGGATGGCGAGACCTGGCTCCCGACTTCTGGCTGGCAGCGCAACACTGCAGTGCTGGCCTCCTATTTCCTTACCAATGATGCCGCCGGCATCTGGCGATCGGATAACCATACCTGGTTGTTCTCCGTTGCCAATGGCCGCGTGTTCCACGCAGGCCCAAGCCAGCGCATGAACTGGGTCGATACCGCCGGCAACGGCAGCGTTACCTGGGCCGGCCAGCGTGGCACGGACACCGATGCCATGAACGGCAACGCCGTCATGTTCGACATTGGCAAGATTCTCACCATTGGTGGCGCGCCGAATTACGATAACACTTGGGCAACCGGGAATGCCCATCTTATTGATCTCAACGGAGGAAATGCCACGGTGCGCCAGATCGGCGCCATGGCCTACCCACGGGCGTTCCACAATAGTGTGGTACTGCCAAACGGCCAGGTTGTGGTGATCGGTGGCCAGACCTATGCGCAGCCGTTCTCTGATGACCGTGCCGTGCTGGTCGCGGAGTTGTGGGATCCCGCCACCGAGAAGTTCCGCATGCTCGCGCCCATGGCTACGCCGCGCACGTACCACAGCGTGGCCCTGCTCCTGCCTGATGGACGCGTGCTGAGCGGCGGCGGCGGTCTGTGCGGCAACTGTTCCACCAATCATCCGACGGTCGAGATCCTGACGCCGCCTTACCTGCTGAATGCGGACGGTTCGGCAGCAGTGCGGCCCGCTATCAATTCGGCACCGGCGGAGGCCATCCTGGGTACTGCCATCGCCGTGACCACCGACAGCACAGTGACCAGCTTCGCTGCCGTCCGCCTGTCATCGGCCACGCACTCCGTCAACAACGAGCAGCGCCGAATTCCACTGAGCTTCACCAGAGGCACGGCGGGCGAGTACCTGCTCAATATCCCATCCGACCCAGGCGTTGCCGTCCCGGGCTATTACATGCTGTTTGCGCTAAATGACAAGGGCGTGCCGAGCCTCGCAAAGACGGTGCGTATTCGCTGATGAACGGACATAGCTGGTTTGCGATCCTCTGCCTGGCGCTGACCACTGCCAGCTCGGTGGCTGCACCTGCCGGCGAGGCAGCCGAGCGCGGTCGTGCGATCTACCAGGGTGAGGTCGCGCTTACCGCGCACCTGCGGGGTGAGACCCGCCGGCTACCGGCGTTCACGGTACGGTGCGGAAATTGCCATACGCAGTCGGGCAGGGCAACGGCGTTTGCCCCGCCGCTGTCGGCAGGCTATCTGCGCGAAGCGACTTCACGTCGGCAAGCACCGCCCTCGCAGTATGACCTGGGCGCATTCTGCAAGGTGCTCGCCACCGGCATCGATCCCGCAGCAGTGATGCTGGCGAGTTCGATGCCGCTGTACGTATTGTCAGACGACGAGTGCACGGCCTTGTGGACCTATCTCCTGACCCAGTGACGAGTGCGCCTACCCACATAACGCGCCTTACTGCCGCTTGCAAGCGGGAGGCAGTCCTCCAAAAATGAATGGGAAGATTGTCGCGCCAGTCGTGGCCACGCGCGTTCGTGGCATATCGAATCGCTGGTGGCGTTCCGTTCAACTGCACTTGATCAGTCCTTTCCTTCCCCATGAAGATCACGCACTTGATTGAGTCAACGGCTACAGGAACGCTGGCGATGGTTTGCCTTGCCGCCAATCACTTTGCGGGCCGTGGGCACAAGGTAACTGTCGTCTATTCCCGCCGGCCGGAGACTCCCTCCAACTTGGCCGAGTTGTTCCATCGCGATGTCGCGCTCCACGTATTACCGATGGGTCCCAAAGACCTGCCACTCGGCCTGATTGAAGTTCGCCGCAAGCTGAGGGATCTCGACCCGGATGTGCTGCACATGCATTCGTCATTTGCCGGATTCGTCGGCCGCATGGCCACGATCGGTTGGCGATCAGACCTGAGAGCACTGTACAGCCCGCATTGCATCTCTTTCATGAGAACCGACATTTCGCACACCAAGAGGCGAATCTTCACCTTGCTCGAGGCTGCTGCGGCGCGGAGCCGGGCCAGCTACGTGGCTTGCTCGCGCAGCGAGGCACAAGCGATTCATCGCTCACTGGGACGCTCCGCCATCCTGCTCGAGAATGCGGTGGACGTGGACTTCTTCGCCCGCTCCCAATGGAAGGCAACAGTTGGCGCTCAGGGGCCCCGCGCACGCTTTGCAGTCGTGACTGCCGGCGGCATCCGACGGCAGAAGGGCTTTGAACTGTTCGCGGAGATCGCCCGGCGCCTGTCAGGCCAGGGGTTCGAGTTCCTGTGGATTGGCGACGGCGACACCACCAGCAAGGCCGTCCTTACCGCTGCCGGCGTACGCGTGTCAGGGTGGCGTAGCCGCGAGGAGGTACGTAACATCCTCCACGATGCAGACACCTATCTCTCGACCGCCGCATGGGAAGGCATGCCCATCTCCGTGATCGAAGCCATGGCCGCTAGCCTCCCCGTCCTGGCCAGTCGCTGCGCCGGCAACATCGATGTCATTGACGATGGCATCAATGGCCTGCTGTTCTCAGCGGCCGACGAGGCTGTGAACTGTCTTGAACGCTTGCGTGGGGATCCTTCACTGCACGCCCGGCTAGCGACCGATGGTCATCACGCAGCCCGGCGGCGCTTTGCGCAGGGCAGGTTTCTTCATGAGCTTGAGCAGATCTATATCCGATCTGACAGGTACGACTAGTGCCCCGCATCGCAGCCTGACTCACCAGTCTCGCCTGCCACTTATTTTCTCTCACCACCTCGTCGCGTTGCATGCCTTCCATGCAACGCGACGCCGTTGATGCAATGAACTTACGATTCACGACACCAGGATGGGGATTCATGATGGGCGAAATCTCGAACGGAAATTGCGCGGTCATCTTCGGCGGCAATGGCTTCATCGGTGCATTCCTGGCGGCAAGCCTCGGGCAGAGCGGACGATATCGCAAGGTCTATCTTTTCGACAGGGAGCCCATCGAGGCCAAGCATAACCGATTCCGGCTCGCCATGGTCCGGTCCATCCCAGGGGTGACGGAAGTGCTTGGCGATGTGCGCCAGCCGATCGACTGGATGCCGCAGGAAGCCGTCGAGTTTGTTGCCAATCTCGCCTCCGTGCATCGCGAACCCGGGCACGAGGTCCACGAGTATTACGAGACGAACATTCTCGGCGCGGAGCACGTCTGCGAATGGGCGAAGCGCGCCAATGTCAGGAACATTGTCTTCACCAGCTCGATCGCAATGTATGGATTTAGCGATGAGAAGCGCGACGAGAACTCGCTGCCGGTTCCCACGTCGCCATACGGCGGTTCCAAGCTGGTCGCTGAGAAAATTCATCTCTCCTGGCTCAATGAAGACCGGGCCCGACGTGTGCTGACCATCGTGCGTCCTGGCGTCGTCTTTGGCCCGGGCGAAGGCGGAAATGTATCCCGACTGATCCAGGCAGTCACGCGCCGATACTTCTTCTATATGGGCAACAAGAACACGCGCAAGGCAGGCGTCTATGTCAGGGAGTTGGTCGATGCGATCCTCTGGGTGCACCAGCAGCAGATCGAGAAGCAAGATTCCTACGCCCTGTTCAATATGTCAATGGAGCCGGCCCCGGCTATTCGCGACTACGTCGACGCAGTCTGCGATACAGCCGGCATCAAGCGCTACGTGCCGGAAGTCCCCTTCTCCCTGCTGCTGATCGCGTCGCATGGCATCAGCCTAGTTGCCGGCCTGGTAGGACTGAAGCAGCCATTCAGCCCGGTCCGGGTACGCAAGCTGGTGCGGCCAAACCATATCGTCCCCGGTTATCTCCTGTCCTCGGAGTACACCTTCAAATACAACCTCAACAGCGCATTTCGCGACTGGCGGACGCTGTGTCCGGACGACTGGAAATGACTGTTATCGTAATGCGAATCGCCAGTGGACCTGTACTCCCGTTTCCTGCCGTTCCCAGCCAGGAAGCCGCCACTTCAACCAGACTTAGCTCCTCCTTTCGACCATGACGAGATCCGTATTCATCTTGCACCCCGGAAAGGCAAACTACCCTGAGGTCCCCGCCTATTCCAGTCACCTCGCGGAATGGGGCTTCCGTGTCGCCTCAGGCACCCTGGAGGACTTCGAACGCCTGCCAGACCGACCCGACACCATCCTCTGGGCCATCATGGGCTTCTACCGCCAGGACATGCCAGCGGCCTATGTCATCCATGACTATCGTTCGCTTTCGGTGGGCCGGCTCGTCCAACTCAAGGATCTTGCCAAGCGCTATCTCAACGCAAAACCGAACTTGCGCATTTTTCAGAACGATCGACAACGACAATTAATGCGCTTCAATGATGGAATTCCTTCAATCCTGCTGCCGATGGGAATTCCGGACTGGATCTTCAAGCCCGAATTTTCAGCACCGAAGGTCGGGGATCCCATAGCCGATTTCTGCTATATAGGGGATATGAGTCGGGAGCGGCATTTCGATATGGTTTTGAAGGCGTTTGAGCGAAGCTTCGCCAATAGCGGGTACAAGCTGATGCTGATAGGCCAGCCGGAACCACAGATTCATGCAAAGTTCGGGTCAGTACCTGGCATTCACTTTGCCGGCAGATTTCCTCAGCAAGATGCCTTGAGGCTCGTTGCCAGATCACGCGCGGCGATCTGCTACTTCCCCTATCACCGTCCGCACTGCTACCAGACACCGACCAAACTATTGGAGTATGCTGCACTCGGAAAACCGATCATCTGCAACGATGCTCCTGCCAATCTTGAGTGCTGCAAACAGCTGAACATAGAAAGCATTGTCACAGGCGCGGATATCTTTGGCTCGCTCACCGGCGAACAGCTAGCTCTCGCTAAGCCGAATGACCGTGAGCGCTTCAAAGAACTGACCTGGCAGACAGTGATCAATCGATCCGGAATCCAAGCCTTTCTTCGGTGAAGTTATTTATGGATATTGTTCGCCAACATCATGCCGGCACTGTTGCCGCCGCTGTAGTGCCTGGTGCAACCGGCAGAGCTGTTGCCAGTCACCGACATGCTGGTGGTCCCAAACAGGTCAATATCGGTGGTGCAACCCCTCACGAAGTTGCCGGAGATCACGCCCCCGCTGCGATTGAATGCCGCGATCCCACAGGACCGCGGCGCGCTGAACCCTGCCACCACGTTGCCGACGACAACCGCCGCCGTGCCGCTTGCCTCCAGGTAAATGCCACTCCCGGTGCCATTCTGGCCGTTCAGGGTGTTGCCATTGATGACCGGCTCGCTGGTGCCATAGGCATAGATGCCGTGCTTGCCCACGCCGCGCATGTTGTTGCTGTTGATTGCCGGGCAATCCTGGTACAGCACCTCGATGCCGTCTGCTTCGTTGGTGGCATTGCAGAACAGGCTGTTACCCGTCACCTGGTTGCCCTGGCCGCGGTCATTCGCCGTGAAGGAGAGCACCGGCTTGCCCGCGGCGATGCCGTTACTGGCCACCAGCACGGTACCGGCCATGCTCACCACATAAGTCGATGGTGGCACCCCGGCGCCGGTGATGATCTGCCCCACCTGAATCATCGGATTGGCGGCCGCCATTGCCACGTTGGCGGTGCCATTGGTGGAAGATGCCTGCGTGGCCTGCGCCACTGTGTCACTTGCCAGCCCTTGCAGGCAGACGGCAGTCACGGCATAGCCACGTGATAGATCCACGCTATTTCCTGACACCACGCATTGGACGCAGCCCCCATACAGCATGATGCCGGCATAGACAGGTTTCCAGGCTGCGCCGCTCTGGTCGGTGCGTGCCCGATTGTACAGCACCGTATTGGCCACCACGGTGTTCGAATGGGACCGTATCACCGCGATGCCCCACCACGTTGCCCCTTGGCAGGTGTTGCCGGTGATGGTCGCATTGCTGACCTGCTCGCTGACAATGCTGCGGCGGAACGGGCCGCGCACCACGTTGCCGCTGATGGTGCACAGGTTGTCCTGCAGCGGAAAGCTGTCGGCGTGGTAGTTCGCCAGGCCTTCCACATGAATGCCGACCCGGCAATCCTGGCCCGCCATGGCGGTGACCAGGTTACCCACGATGGTCGCGGCGCAGCCCCAGATGGTAATGCCATCGCCACGGTCCTCTCCGTTGTCGCCGGGATTGGCGTGGCCGCCCCCCGCGCCGATGCAATCCAGTATCTTGTTGTCGGCGATCACATAATCGTGAAACTCGCCGTTCGACTCGGCCTGCACGCCGTTCTGGAAATACTGTATGGTCGAGCGCGTCACCGTGCCCAGGTTGGCCATGAAGCAGATGCCGACATTCCTGCCGCCGGTCTGGGATTGCAGCCGGTTGCGGTTGGTGAGATAGATCCCATCAAACTCGCAGCCGTCCTTCCTGACCGTGATGGCGGCCGCGCTGGCGATGCCGGCGGTAAAGCGCAACTCACCGTTGCCGACCAGACGGATCTTGTGCCGGACTGTCAGTGGGGCGGTCAGTCTGAATACCGCCCGGCCCGGCACGGTAAGCACGGCTACCCCACTATCCAGGGCTGCCTGCACCGCAGCGGTGTGATCCATTGCCGCCTTGCCGGTCAATGCATCCTCGCGCATGCCGTCGGGCATGAAATCAAGCAGGCTGAGCGCCTCGGGCGTCCTGGGCTCGGGCGTGCTGGCCTTTGCATCGGCCAGAGGGAGCATATAACCCGCCTGTGCAGCGCCGGCGGTGGCCACCAGCCGGGCAAGGAAACTACGCCTACGTTCGCTCATGTCTTCAGCACCCGAACCAGAGCGCCCCGGACCGCATGCCAGGCTGCGCCGAGCGCGCCGAATCCCATGATCGGCGTCACCCGGATGCCGCGCGATAACCGTAGCGCGAGTTAACTTCAAAAGCCGCGACGCTTACGGTGACACGATTTGAATCCCCCATCCATCAGCCATAAGCATGGCCCAAGGGCGGAGGCTTACGCCATTTCGTGAGACCGCGCCAAGTCGAGGGCTGACTACGCCGACAAGGCGGTGGTTTACTTCTCTGGAGATGGACGGATACCATCGCTCAACGTGCGATCGCAACTGGTCATTGAGCACCACCGTCCGGATTTGTAGCAGGTTGTGGGCGTGCCGAGGCCGCCAGGCCATCTGCTGACGTTTGACGAATCGCTTGCTCACCACCTGGTTGACAGCCGACTCCACGAACCCCGCAATGGGCTCCTCGTGCCGATAGCGGTCACCGTAGTTCACGATGAATTGCCGGTTGTTATCCAGGTAGACGATGAACTCCTCGAGCTTGCCGCGGAGTTTGGCCTTCTACTATGAGCAGTACCTTGTCAAGGGCTTTTACGAGTTGACTCTGGTTCACGAATCATCGGTCAGGTCCCCTTTCTCCGTGAGGAAGGGCTGCAGCTGGGTCAAGGGCAGGCGAAGCCTGGCGCAGCGGACCCTTGACACTGCGAAGGCCCGATATGCTGGCATATGGTGGCGAGCGCGATAGCTCGCCACCATATGAGCGGACTCTGGCCGCAAATTCCGTTTCACCGTCGTCAACCATTGCTGCCGATCCTTTTTCGTCTCGCGGGTCTGAAGCCGATCATCGCGCGCGTAAGACTCCAACGTCTCACTACCTTCTATCCGCTGGCGCCTGGCCAGCCTCATCCTGCATGCGCGTTGCGCCGGAATCGTGTCCAGGAACACGCCCCATCTCTAAGAGTCGGTTGCTTTGGCAACCCGCCAAACTCACGGGCATGTTCACCCCAGACCGTATGTGCTGCGTACTGGCCTGACGTCACGTTACCGCTTCGCTGCTGAACTGGATAACCTAAGCCGGTTTCAGGTGTGCTCCTTCGGGAATCACGCCGTCCTTCAGATAGCGCCACAGCGCAATCGCGAGGCGCCGTGCGACCGCGACGATCGCGATGCGCCGCGCGCGGCGATTCGGTCCCGTGCCCTGCGTGCGCTGATTGAACCACTGCGCCAGCGCGCTGTCCGGCTGGTAGCGCAGCCAGGACCACGCCATCTCGACCAGTAACGAGCGCACCCGTCGGTTGCCTTGTTTACTGATGCCCTGATCTACCTTGCTCTCGCCGCTGTCGTAGGGCTGTGGTACCAGACCAACGCATGCGCCGATTTCGCGCCGGTTGTGGAATTCTCGCCAGAATAGCTCTAGCGCGAGGCGTGACGCGCCCACTTCGCCAATCCCCTTCAGACGCGCTAGGTCATCGCTTCGCTTGCGCGCGGCTGCCGGCAGGCTCGCCTGCCGCGTCTTCTCCAGCGCCGCGAGTTGCTGCTCGGCCAGGGCCAACCGTTCGCATTCGCGCAGTAGCCGCTCACGCAGCTCAGGCGGCAGCGGCGCGCCGTCGTGGCACCTCACCTCGTCACGCGCGAGCCGGCCAGCGAACGCCTTGCGGTCGACGTCATCCCAGCTATCGTGCGCTGCACACGCGCGGCGTCGAGTGCTACGTCGTCGATCCGGCCAGCATCCCGGTCGAGCGCCACAAGCGACGCGCGAAGACCGGCCGGCTCGATGTCATCAAACTGGTGATCAACCTGCGTGCATGGCTGCGCGGCGAGCGCGACCGCATGCACGTAGTTCACGTGCCGTCGCTCCAGGACGAAGCATCACGCCAGGGCTTGTACGCGGAACATCTCTTGCAAAGCGGTCTGGCTGGTGACATCAAACGGCTTGATGCCGGGGTGCTCCTTGACCCATTGCTGATGCTCGTACAACGTCGGACGTCGTTGGTACAGTGCCTTCAGGCTGGCAATCGACAGCAACGGCGCGGAGAAAGCATTTTCCAGCTACGAGGCGCAAATGCTCGCAGTGGTCAACCGCTGGCATCAGGAACGGCCGAGCGCCGCCCCGACGTGTTTTGTGCCACGTGAGGCGTCACCTTCACCTCCAGGCAAGCCTCAATGAACTCGTGCGCGTCGTAGCCCTTGTCGGCGCCCACGGTGACTTCCACATCCAGGTCTTCTGTCACCTGCCTGGCATCGTTGAGCATGACCTTTGCCGCCTCACGTTCGGCGTGTCCGTCCGCATTGGTCACCATGGCGCTCACCACCAGGCCGTGGCGGTTGTCGCTCAGGGTATGACCCATGTAGCGCAGTTCGCTCGCTGTTTTGCCCTTGCGGTAGAGCTTGGCATCGGGATCGGTCTTGGACTCGTGCGTCTCGTTGCTGCGCTTGCGCCCCTTGAAGTTGCCGCCGTCGTTGTCGTCCTTGTCGCCGCCATCCTTGCGCACGAAGCTCTTGTGGCCTGCCCACGCCTGAATCAGCGTGCCGTCGACGCTGAAGTGCTCACCCGACAGCCAGTTCTTCTTCTGCGCGATGGCCAGCACTTCGTTGAAGAACTGGATCACCCCATCATGCTTGATCAGCCGTTCGCGGTTCTTGGGGAAGACCGTAGGCACCCAGACTATGTCGTCCATCGACAGCCCGATGAACCAGCGAAACAGTAGGTTGTATTGCGTCTGCTCCATGAGCTGGCGTTCGGAGCGAATGCTGTAGAGCACTTGCAGTAGCATAGCCCGCAGCAACTTCTCCGGCGCGATGCTGGGCCGGCCGCCCTTAATATCCGCCTCGTACATCTGCGCGAACAGCCGATCCATCTTGACCAGCACCTGGTCGACCATGGCGCGGATCGAGCGCAGCGGGTGGGACTTTGGCACGAAGTCATCCAGCCTCTGCATCGTGAACAAGCTTTCTGTGAAGGTGTCTGCGCCGCGCATGAAGGTAGCGTTGGAAGGGATCCTCAAATTAACGCTTCAGTCAGTCGTCGCGCTGACGTCCGCTGGATGCTAGGGGAAGCGACGCGCATTCAGAAAGGCGTGCGGGACAGCCTGAAGTTGCATCAACAGGTTCGGGAACTCAAGGAAGAACTGCGGAAAGCTTACTCAGAACTGGACCGCTACCGCCAGACACACGCCCGCGCAGTGACCAACGTGCGCCAGTTCGAACGCGAGACGACGGCGCAGGCCAGCATGCAGCAAGCACAGATTGAAAGTCTGCTGCTTCGCTATCGCATCTACAAGCTGATGACCGAGCACTATGCGCTGACGGCATTGCGCTTGGACCCGGCAACGCTGGTCACGCATCGTGATAGGGTGGCACAGCATGTCCTTTTTCGGAGAAAGAAGGGCGTGTCGGTTCCTGGAATCGGCTTGGGTGACTTGGGCCTCGAATTGCTGTAGTGCTGGCCGCCGCGCATGACAGCGGTAGCCTTCCCCGGTCCGGGGGCACCCATTTTTTCCTGTTTAAGCACCCCTCATACCGCCTCAAATGCTGTGGGTGCAGTCGCACAGAATGTCACACCCACATGCCTTACAAGGGATGGTAGGGGTCGCATTACTTGACTGCGGTGTCAGCCTGGGGACCGCATACACGTCGAATGCCGACCCGTCCAGCCATAGGAAAGGGGGCACCGTGAGTGACAACCTGAAGTTGGGCTTAGTGGTGCTGGCCGGGCTGGCCGGCGTGATCTATGCCGAAGCCCAGTCCATGAACATGAGCATGTTCGATACGGTGCGGCAACTAGGCGCAGATCTGTTGAATCAGACCAAGTGTCTATTCATATTGCACCCCACTCAGGGTGAATGTCTGCTTTATGCCTATGCATGGGAATGACAGCTATTGGCCGAACTTGGGCTCACGTCAAGACGGTGCTGGCGCATCGCTTACTCCGCTCCGGGATTAGCCGCGCGTTCTGAGGCTTTCCGCACAAACGTCATCAATCTTTGGGATGAAGCGCCTCATGCTTGTTACTAATCTAGATCATCCGAAGCAGTCCCTAGACAGGAGACAATATGACTACGGCAGCCACTCCCACAGGTTCCGTGCTGGCGCAACGATTCAAGCAACGCTTGAAGCCATTCATGCCGGCGTGGCTGCTGAAATTCCGCCGCGACGGTGTGATACGCAGGGAAGGCTCATTGTACGAAGGCAAGTCGCTGGGCGAAATCTTCACCCATGTGTACGAAACCGGCGCCTGGGGCGTGGCCGAGGACCAGTCGGGGTTCTATAGCGGCAGCAGTTCCCACGACCCGAAGATCGTCGAACCCTATGTCGAGGCGGTGACTGCGTACCTGACGGCAATGCCGGAGCGGCCGTCCGTCGTCGACATGGGCTGCGGCGACTTCAATGTCGGCAAACGCCTGCGCGCCGTGTGCGGACGCTATATCGGCTGCGACGTGGTGGACGCGGCGATCCAGTCGAACCGCACGAGGTTCGCCGATCTTGACGTCGACTTCCGCTGCGTCGACATCACGACCGACCTGCTGCCTCCTGGCGACATCGTGTTCCTGCGCCAGGTGCTGGACCATCTGGACAATGCGCGCATCGCCACCGTGCTGTCGAAGCTGGGGCCGTACAAGGTCCTGATCCTGACCGAGTACCTGCCACAAAGCGCAAACTTCACGCCCAATCTCGACAAGACGATCGGCTCGCACCTGCGCCTGTTCGGGGCGCAACCGAGCGGGCTCGTGCTGACCGCGCCGCCGTTCAATCTGAAGGTGCTGTCCGCGCGGATTCTCTGCGAAGTTCCCGACAGCGGTGGTGTCATCCGCACCATCGCGTACGAATTGCCGGGACGCTGAGCCCTGTCGATCAAGGCGATTGTCAACGTAGTTGTCACGTCACCTCACGCAACCTGCTTTAGTTCTGCTGGCTCAATCCGTTCCGGATTGAGCCAGACTTCGTCTGCCAAACTCCAGTTCCGTGTCGGCCCGGACCAACGCTCGGGAGTTCTGGCCTTAGCATCAGCATAGACTGCTTCACGGTGCGCCAGCACCGCCGCGGCTACGCCACCGTGGCGCTGCGCCGGTGTCACGAATTTCAGCCCACTATGCTTGTGCTCGTGGTTGTACCAACGCACAAATCGCTGCGTCCATGCACGCGCCTCGTCCACGCTGCCGAATGCTTGGCGCGGGTAGTCCGGCCGATACTTGCAGGTCCGGAACAGCGACTCGGCGTAGGGGTTGTCATTGCTCACGCGCGGCCGGCTGAACGAAGCGACCACCCCCAGGTTTTCCAGGGTGGCGAGCATCGTCGCGCCCCTCATTGGACTGCCGTTATCCGAGTGCAGAACCAGGGGACGTCCAGCCAGACCTTCGGCCAAACTGGCTCGCCGCATGAGCAACGCCGCCAACTCCGCCGACTCCGCCCGATGCACTTCATGACCGACGATCTTGCGGCTGAACACGTCCAGCATCATGTACCAGTAGTAATACTGGCCCTTGATTGCTGCCGGCATCCAGGGGTGAGTAGGCCGGGGGAGTTTCACCCCCAGCCTCTCGCAGAACCGGACGTGAGCCTCTCGACTCATCCGGCTCCCATCATCCAACCGCAGGTAGACATCCCATTCTCCAGTGCACAAAGGCAGCGGGGAATCGACGCGCAAGCCGCCCGAGGGCATATCTCGCCCGCGTTTTACGACGAGCGAGAGGCTTATACTTGCGCATCATCCAGCGCACCAAGTAGTCATTCATGTGTTTCCAGATCACCGACATTGCTGAGCCATGGAAGCGGCCGTAGTATTGCTGCCACCCCCTTAGAATCGGATTGAACATGGCCGCCAGATCGCCCAATTCGCGGTCGCACATCAGTTGCAGATGCCATCCCCGAATAGTCTGCCGCATCGCCTTGAGAGCGTCACGGCTGACTGCCGGGGCGAAGTTCACGTAGACCCGCTGATACTTGTCCACCGCTTTGCGCGGCCGAAACGTATACCCCAGGAAGGTGAACTGGACATCAGGATGTGCTTCCCGACGATTGACGTCCTGACAGTAGACGATCCTCGTCTTGCCCGGATGCAATTCGAGCCCGCACTCGCGGAACCGCTCGCCGATCCTGCCTAACGCCAGCTTGGCCTGAGCCAAGCTCTTGCAATGGACCACCCCATCATCGGCGTAACGGCAGAACCGTACGCTTCTGAGGTTACGGGCGACCCACATGTCAAAGGCATAATGCAGGAATAGGTTGGCCAGCAACGGACTCACGACGCCGCCTTGTGGCGTGCCGCGTGTCCGCTCCTTGAGTTCCCCGTCTGCGGTCTGCATAGGCGCTTTCAGCCAGCGTTCCACATACAAGAGAACCCATGGGGTCTGGCAGTGCTTCTTGAGCGCTTTCATCAGTAGGTCATGGTCGATATTGTCGAATAGTCCTTTAATATCGAATTCCACAACCCAGTCGTACTCCCAGCTTCGCCGCCTCACCATTGCAATCGCGTCATGGGCAGAGCGCCCAGGTCGATAGCCATAGGAGTTCGGATGGAACATCGGGTCGATCTGCGGCTCCAGCAGGAGCTTGACCGCCGTCTGCGCCACCCGGTCAGCAATCGTGGGCACGCCCAACATGCGAACACCGCCTGTCTTCTTCGGAATCGGGACCCCTTTGACCGGCGGCGGGAAGTAGCTGCCGGAACAGAGTCGATTCCATAGCTTGTACAGGTTGTCGCCCAAGCGACTTTCGAATTGCTCGATCGATTCACGGTCGACGCCTGCGGCGCCACCGTTCGCTTTGACACATTGGAATGCTTTCCAGATTAACGCTTTAGGAATGTCAAACGGTTTGGTCATGCAGCCGTGCTCCTCCTGCTCACGCAGTTGACACGACTACAGACCGGGATGATGCAGCCCCTTCGCTCCACCACCATTACAGCGGCTTCAACACTACTACGAGCTGCTCCGCCCCTTGGTGGCGCATCGCTACTTTCGGCCTCGCCTTTCGAGCTTGTGCCTTTCGCTTGGCATCGCCACCGAAGGTTCCCGCAGTTCAACGTAAGAGCCCGAATCAGGCTGACGCTGCCTCTATGCCGGACACCGCCTGGCCCGTAAGCAGGTAACGGCCAGGCTGATCGCGGGGCAACATCACTCCCCGGTTTTGATGTCATCTGAACTGTTTCGACACTTGAACGGCAGTTCACGGTTGTTCGTCTTCCTTGATTCATACCTGACGCCTTCACGACGCCTTTTCCATGACGCTCACGACCAGGGCTTTTGACCCAAGCCGCTCATGGTGGTTTGCCACCTGCTCCTGCAAGCCGATGGCGAGGGGCCATACCCTCATCTCCTACGCCGCTTGCTGCGGCACACTAATGTCCCAGCTCCAGACCTGATTGGGTCCGGTGGCGCAATGGCTCGTCACCACCCGCGCCGAGGGCTTGCGCGCACGACCGCGGTGATGCAGCTGCGACGCGCTACGCAAGACACGATAGAAGCTCGACTCCGAGGCCACGTACTGGCCGCGGTCCGCCAGCGTCGGTACGATCTGGCTGGGCGGCATACTGGCAAACTCCACGCTGTTGGCCACCGCAAAAATCTGTTGGCGTTCCGCCTCGCTTAGCTTGTTGGCTGGCGCTGGCCGCACAGTGGTGGTGCGAGCATCTGCGACCACCTCGTCGCCTTCTCGAACCCAGCGCTGGAAGGTGCGCAAGCTCAGACCCAACTCGTCGCAAGCCTGTGCCAGTCGGCAGCCAGAGCGTTCTGCCTCACGAATCAACGATATACACAACCGGCGATCTGGGACGCTGATCAGTAGCGTCACTCAAGAATTGGCGCCGACCTGCTTGCCGGTAGTCGTCACGAACTACATCAGTATGCGTCTGTGATTGCCCGGCATCACCACGAGCGCTTTGACGGGAGCGGATACCCCGACCACCTGGTTGGCCAGAACGTCCTGCTAGACCGGCAGGCGAGCCGTCTTGAAGCGCTTCCAGAGACGACGCAGCGCCTGCTTGTCGGCATCCACCCGACCTGCCAGATAGCCGCGTGCATAGCCTGAGCCCAAGGCCAGGTCATGGTTCTCGGCGCCAAGGCTGCGCAACAGGCCATCTGCAACGGCCATGTCGTTGCGCCATCCCAAGTCATCCTGCAACTCCGACAGGTGGTTGCGAAAGCGCCGCAGCTTGGCCGCGGGAAACAGCGACTCGAAGAACTCGGTCGCATAGCGCAGTTTCTTGGCAGCAATACGCGCGCGATGACGTTGCTGCTCATCAAGCTTCGCCATGCGTCGACCACGTTTTAGCAGCCTGCGATGACGGTCGTGCAGGGTCTTCAGCGCAAACTCCCGGGCGGGTCTGGCGAGTGCGGCGCGCTGCGTGTCGTCAAGCTCGCTGCGCCAGCCGGCGGTGCCCAGCCAGTGGCTGAATGCCAGCATGAGCCGCGTGTAGCGTTCGGAGTTCACCGCCTGGGCCGCGCGTTGCCGGGCTCCGGTTGCAATCCCGCTGGCCGCGGATAGCACTGCGTCCGCGCCAACGTCGGTCGGGGCCCCGTCAAAGGCTTCGCGCAACGTGGCATGGATAAGCACCTCCCAATCCCGCGACGGCCCCAGTTCGCCTGCAATCCATTTGATGTCATCCTGGAGTCCCGAAGGACAGGCAATCAGCGATCGGTAGATATCCAGCGCAGAACGCAGGCGCCGAAGGCCAATTCGCATCTGGTGCACGCTCTCCGGGTTGGTGCTGTTGACCACGCCGTCTTCGTTCCCTGCAACTTGTACTAGGCAACCTTGGATAATGCATAGGAAA
The DNA here is from genome assembly GCF_004768545.1 of Cupriavidus oxalaticus. Taxonomy (NCBI): domain Bacteria; kingdom Pseudomonadati; phylum Pseudomonadota; class Betaproteobacteria; order Burkholderiales; family Burkholderiaceae; genus Cupriavidus; species Cupriavidus oxalaticus. The sequence continues at coordinate 718,132 of NZ_CP038636.1, forward strand.
ACGGCTTCGGCAGAAGCGTCATCATCGAGCCTGAGTGCCTCGGCACGAACTACCCCGGCGGATTGGCCGGCAACCAATGCGTAGCCCCGGTCGCCCTTGCTGGCACGACTGATACGCATCGGCACTTCGTCAAGCAACTGCAAGGCAAAGGCAGCTAGATGGGCCGGCTCCCCCGCCTGGATCTCCATTTCCAGCTCGCGAACCGGTATTGTCGTGTCCCCTGCCCGGATCACCCCGCGATCGAGCGCCAACTCTATTTCATCGCCTTGTGGCAAGCGTAGCAATGCAACCTTGCGTCGAATCTCCGTGACGAAGAGCGGCTTCAGGCGCTCGGCGAAGTCGCCCTGGCGAATCAGTTCGGCCAAGGCCGTGTCCTGCGGCACCTTTTCCCGCAGTGCAGCAGGATCAGGGGTCGGACTGGGTATCGCGGCCTCGAACTCCTCCCGTTCATAAAGCCCTCCAGACCGTTTGCCGTAGGTCTTCAGCGTCAGCACATAGTGCCCGCCCGCCTGGCGCACGCGCAGCGAGGCACGATGGTGGCGCAAGGAGCAGTCTGGCGTATCGAAATACGTGCTCACGAGCAAGTCCTCGTGAGGTGGTTCCACGCAGCAGGCAGCAAGCAGCGGCAGGCCGATCAGGCGATCGACATCGTCCTGCAGCAGTTCCAGCTTGAGTTCGCGTTCCATCTACCCAAATTCTTCCGAATTCTCAAACTTGGCGAACACACGCGCCTGAACTGCGTCCATGACTTCCAGGACCTGCGTATCGGCAGGGCCACTGGCCGTGACGCCGGTGGCGTTCTTAGGCTTCGCGCCCAGTGGATAAAAGACAAAAACCGTGTCGAACTTACCCCCCGACTCCTTCTTCAGTTTCCGGTTGAGCGCTTTCAGGTACTGCTTCTTGATGGCCTTGGACATGGGCTTCACGGCTCCCTGCTTGTTTTAGCTTACGACCGTTTGATTCACATTAATCCGGGGACGTCGCATTGGGCAAGCGTGTGTGCCAAGCATGTACCTCGTTGCCCTGGCTTCTTCCGCGCATTGTGCATGGCCCGCGATGAGCTCGATGGCCGATGCCAGGCGAAAGGCGCGCGAAATCGTAGCTCCAGGGCTGCGCCTGCATTCCTGCGTGGTGGCGACCTGTGCAACGATTGTAAACATCTCGACTGCTCGCAATTGGTGCAGGAGTCCGGGCACGGCCGTATGGCGGCGTTCGTCAGCCAGGTGGAACCGGCGTTGCCTTGGGCAGCCGGCCACTGCCGATCAGAACGATAAGGTCGTCGACGCGTGCTTCGGCCAAGGCAAAGGCATCCGCTTCCGCCATCGATGGCCGACCCGCACGAAAGACTGACTGCTGCATTCCCACCAACGTATGTTGACGGACAAGCACGAATCCTTGGTGCTTGCCGTTGCTTATTGGCTGGGTATAAGCCTTGAACTCATAGTAGCCGGCGCGCCTGTGACTTTCCATCATGACTCGTCCTGCTGGCGCGAATAGAGTTCGCCAGCACGCGGGGCGAACATCGGCGCAGCATTCGTTCTTGGGACTAATCAATAGCCTGAGGGAGCGCCCAGGACAGGCATGCGTGACGAGGGCAGGTCGCTGTCCGGTACTCCCTGCGGCCATTGTAAAGTTAAAAGTTAGCATACTGTGGCCAAGGGAGGCGGTTCTCGAAGTAGTCAGTTGCTGTGCGACTCGTTCCGCGCGCCGTGCGGGTTGCCTGGCTCTCAAGGAGGGATGTCACGTGGACAGTTGTTCTAGTCGAACCTAATATTCCGCCTATGCAAGCCATCCGTCGGGTTCCCAACGCTGTCTTGCCAGAGGAATGTAGCCGTGTCATTGCCCTCGGGCTGGCGGCTGCATGTTGTTTCCTGCCAGAACGTGGAACGGTGCTGCCCTGCAGCAACTGGGCAGCGAGGAGCCGAGAATGCAAAGAGCTCACCCCGCGAGGCGGACGTCTGCCCTCACAGGCCGACTGGCCTCCCCCTTCCTCCACCAGATTGACCAAAGCGAGTCGAGTGTGCACCCAGGCCACGAATCCGTGCCTCGAAGTCCGGGCACCAGCGCGCCTCAGACCAAGCGGGATTTCTCCGATACCGGTCCGAGAAGGTACCGAATCTTCTGGTAGCCAGACCCTGCCAGGTTCAGCGCCCCCTTCGCCCACAAATCAGGTCTCTAACAGAGAGGCGGCAGCCATTCACCACTTGATGATGTGCGCAAGCACCGACGTGCTTGCCTGTCATCAATTTGTCGCAATTCGCGGGGCATCATCGCGGATCTTCACAGATCGGGCTGGCGCAAGCGCCTTGCTTGGACTGCCTCCCCGTTCCGTATGACAACCCCGTTCTTTGCCGCAGTAGACCTTGGTTCCAATGCGTTTCGCCTGATGATCGGCCACCGGGCGTCGATAGGCGTTAGCCACGTCATCAAAGAAGTCGCCTCCTTCCGCGAGCCGGTCCGCCTCTCGCATGGCCTGCACGGCTCGACGCTGGACGATTCCTCGCTCGAGCGAGGCTGGCGGGCGCTGGAGCGCTTCGGCAAACGGTTGCAGGGCTTCGAGCCCAGCCGCGTAAGGGCGGTGGCCACCAATACCGTGCGCGTCGCGAGCAACGCCACCGTGTTCCTCGCCAAAGCAGGGGTAATCGTACTTTCCGTGCAAAATCTGGCGGTAAGAAACGAATTACCTTTACAAATCAAAGCGTTAGGAAATCATCAAGTTCACCTGCTTGCTGCCTTTCGATGCAAAATCTGGCGCCTGCCTTGCCGGCAAACGCAGCCCGAGAGCCCTTGGACAATGCAGAAAGGCGCGCTGAAAGTTTGTGCACCATAGAGCATATGTTCCTGCTAACCACTTGCTAGTCGCCAGCGCGGACGAAGTATTTCGTGAACATCCGCTCGGCCTCGCCGAGGCCCTCGTCGGTTAGCCACACCGACTTCGCCCGGTTCACCGGATCCCCGATGAGCCCTTTGTCGTGCAAGCGATTCAGCGCGTCCCAGTCAAAACTTTTCCAGGCGCGATTCTCGCCGCATAAATTGAGGTAGAGCAGCGCGAGGACGACCTCGTCGACTGCGTCGGTATTGATGTCCATCTTGCCTCCTCCTCGAAGGTGGCCCTCACGATCCTGCCGCACGCTGCCAGGGCGCCGCTTCGAGCAGCATGTCCTGGTACTGCTCAAGGGGAAATCGCAACATTCCCCGAAAGTTCACATGCGCCGAATGCGCCGGCCCCATTCGACGCAGCCAATCGTCGTCGACTCGCTGTCCCTTGCCGCGCCACGCGTCGACTGTTGCTTGCATGCGCTGCGTGTTCCAGGCAATCACCAGGTTCGTCAGAAGGGTCAAGGAGCCAGAAATCGCGATCATTTCGTCACGACGACGGCCGCGCTCCGGCGTGACCTTTCCCGTATAGATCGTACGTTGGAGCTCGTGTACCGACTCACCGCGACTGAGTAGTGCATGCAGTTCTCGGCGAAACTCGACGTTGCTGAAATAGTCGCACAGGAACAGGGTGCGCAGCAGCTTGCCAAGTTGTTCCGCCGCCCGATAAATCGGATCTCCTTGGGCTGCGCTGCCGAATCGCTGCAACGCGACGACAGCGCTGACACGCCCTGACTTGATTGATGCAACAAGCCGCAGCAGCCCGTCCCAGCCGTCGCGAATAGCCTTCAGGGAGATACCATGATCCACGATGGGAGCAAGATCTTCGGCTATCTCCATACCCCGCGGCAGATAGAGCTTGCGCTCCAACAAATTGCGCAGCCGTGGGCATAGATCGAAGCCGAGCAGCTTCGATACGGCCATCCCCACATTCGTATATCCATGCGTATCAACGGCGAGCGCGAGGAGGCCGCCATCTTCGCGCGTGTCGCTGTGGCGCACTGCCCCTTCAATTGCGACCCCCGCCTGGCGCTCGTTAAGGACGATCGGCTGGTTGTACACGATGCCATGCTGGTCCAGGACATGCGTGTAGATACCGACTGCATGCGTGCGCCTACGCGGATCGACACGAGCGTAAAACAGATGAGGTGAAGTATCCAGGCTCATCGAGTCGCTCGAGGCTCGCTGCCCGCGTCCCCACAACTCTGTGATGGGGTGCGTACGTTGAAACTCAACCACGCGCGAGTTGGCTCGCGACAGCCGTCCCGACATCTCAAGCACACGCATTGTGTTCGAAATCGCCGCAGCATCGACTTGCTGAATCATAGCGGCAACGCCTTTCGCGTCGATCTCGGTGCCGTGCGCCATCAGTGCACCGTAGAGCGAGACAAGTTCGTTGGCATCGCGTGCCTTCCGTGCCAGTAGTACTTCGCTAAAGCCCGTGTGGACATCCACTTCCATCATCAGATCCGCAAACTGAGCTGTGCCGATCGCCTTGAACAGCAGGTCGCGTGTGCGCCTCGGTACCCCGTCCGTCGGTAGCGCCTCAAGTGCCGAGAGGTGCAGAGCGCCATCCTTGCCGATTGTCACGCGGCCGGCTTCGCGAGCTTCCTCCAGCGCCGCGAGGCCGGCCTTCAGGTTTTCAGTCAATCGCTCGAGAAAGGGATCCGCTGTAGCTGGTAGACCCAATAACGATAGGTGTCGGCCTCGCTCGGACTCCCAATCTGACGGCGGAATCAGCATCTGGTCACGTTCACGAAAGGACAGACTGTGGTTGATCCACACCGATCCGCGGCGCAGATCTTTGCGCAAGCTCGTGATCGCGGCGGCTTCCAAAGCGCGCAGTGCACGTTTACGATCGTCGCAGTCGACCATGGCGCGCCAGTTGGCGCTAATCGGCACTCTGTGGTCAATGGGCAACTCCGTCGCGCCGCTATCGCGCAGCCTGGCAATAAGCTCGAGTTGCTGCAGGCTTGGTTCTGCGTCTCGGCCCGATAATTCCAGTTCACATAGGGGTGCAAGGAGACTACGGATGCGCCGGTTATCATCAGTCAGCGTTTCGCGCACGCTGGCTGCATGGCTGGCGGGAGGCTTGTCCTGTAGTTCTCCAAGCAGTGCTTCAATCTCTGCAAGTCGGGCTTCCGCCGGGCGCGTATTGTCACGAACGAGCGCTTTGATCGCAACCAGTTGTTGTCGGTATTCAACTGCCGAGCGAGCCTGTTTCGTTGTGGTCTTGTTGTAAGCGTGCCGAACCAGATCGGAAACGCGACGTCCGATTTGATAGAGCAGCGAATCGGTCAACTCGAGCAGCGTCACGCGTAGGAAAAACACCACCTCAAGCGTGCGCGTCGACACCTTGAGCTCGCGGGTCTTCACCGGACGGCGCGCCTGAATCCGCTGTGCCCAGGCACGCTGCTTATCGATCGGCACGGTGTCCAGCGTCCACGTGTGTACCCCGATCTCCTTGAGATACTGAATCTTCTCCACGGTTTCCGTGAGCGTCGTCGGACTGTGCCGGGCCGGCGGCGTCTTGAGCCACTCGAGAACGGTCATGCCTGCGGGCTCGCGTTGGCTCGATAGTTCTGCATCGGCGCGCACCAGTTGCGTCTCAGGAATGGTCGCTCCGACCAGGGCGAGCATGTCGCGCTCGATCTCCGCCCAGATCGATCGTCCAAGATCCCGCAGGGTTCGGTCGGCGGGAATCAGAATCTTGCGCTCGTACAGCCAGTAGTGCGCGTGTTGAAGCAGTTCGTCGAGCGTGAGCGATTCTTTGGCATCCTGGCGCATCCATGCTTCGAGCTCCGCCCACTGGTCCGGGCTGATCGACTTCAAGCCCAGATACCCGCAGGCCCAGATCAGGTGGTCATAGAGCGTCTTGTACCGGCGATATAGAGTCCGAAGCGATGCGATCGTCGGCGTCGGTAGGCCGAGCCGCTGGCCGACATAGTGAAGCAACTGGCGCGGCAGCGTACTTACCTGGCCCAGGCTATGCCCACTTGCGCGCAGAAATACCAGTTGGATGGCCGCGCCAGCGCGCCGATCGGTCCGAAAGCGCTCATTGAGCACTGCGACGTCACTGTCGGTCAATGCAAAGTACCGCTCGACATCGAATTCCGACAGCCGCATCGGCAGCCGGTCACTTCCCACATAGCGAAATCCCAAGCCCGGCATCTCTTGCCCCTATCGAGATGGCGCGATCCGAATCGCGGGCGGATATGTTACGCCCTCCCCGCATTCGCAGCGGCTAACGAGTGTGGGCTTGTCGGAAAGCCTTGTCGACAAAGGCTTTCAGGGAAACCGCCAGATTTTGCACGAAAAGTACGATTACCCCATCGCCCCCGCCCTGGATGGCATACAGCAGACATGCCGGCACTGCGATGAAAGGATGAAAACTCAGCAACTTGGGGATCTACGGCAAACGGCAATCCAGCGATATTTGGCACAGGCTGCATTACTGGATGCACGCCTGAGCCAGGTCTAACGTCCTGGCGGGCAGGATAACCTGTGGAAGCCAGCATGTCCCCGGGAGTTCGTTATCCGGTTAGCGCTGGAGCTACCACCACTATGAACACGAATTCGGACCGGGCCACAATATTGCCCTGTGGCTCGGGGGGAAAGGCTCCCAGGCTTTTAGGGCCGCAGCAATATTCACCGAGCAGGGCTAAGTCCCAGCGGTTACACCGACTGCAGTTCCATGGTCGAAGGATTGAATCGCGCTGCTTACCCTGTTCTCATCGAACTGCGCCTGATCGAGAAGCTTCCTCAAATTTTCGTGACAAACGCCCCTAGTGGCACGAGCGGTGTTCCAGCGTTGATGAGTTCGGTTACCTTGCCGGATTGCTTGATTAGGGAAGCCAAACTCTGACAGTGGACGTCCGTGAAGGGCAAGCCGGCCACGTCCTTCAATTTGTAGCACATCTTCAGCTCCATAAGCTCGCCTCGATTCAAGGCTTGCTCCCTTTTTTTGCTATGGGTAAATAAGACCTCATAAGCGCCCTTGACCATTATCCGCCCCCTCGTTCCTACGTAGACCGGGATCACCGTTTGTCCGACCTTGATTTCGTCCCAATCTTCAAAGATGTCCCAGTCCGTGGTGTCGTTGGCCGGCGACACACCCTCGTGTTGCTCCAACACAAGTGTCGACTCGGATTGAGCCTCAGGCGAAGGACCGCCTCGCCATAGCGCCACGAAGATGTTCCGTCCTTCGAGTTCCGCAGGTGTCATCGACAGTACGGACTCGTGATTGCTTGACATCGGTACGCGGTTGGCACAGCGTTTAGCCCAGTTTCCCCGCGCCTGTTCCATGATTCGTGGCGTTATCTTGCTTCCACGCTTCCACTGGATCTCAAACCACTCCCGCATCTGCTGCAGGTCTGCGGTCTTGTCAGTCGCATAACCAGCTTCCTGCCACCCGTCAAACTCATTGCCTTGGATGTTTAGGCCGTTCGTAGAGAAGTTTGCGGACCCGACAATTGCCACCTTATCACCCACCACGACCTTAGCGTGCAGATCCTCAAGATGGAGGACGTCGTGCTTGTCTGCTAGCAGCGCTTCAATCTCCATGGGATTGGTCCCGCCAGAAGTTAGATTGCAAAGAATGCGGAAGCGCTTGCCTGGGCCGGTCAAGAGCTTCGAGGCACCTTCTCCCCAGAAGGCAACAGCAATATCGATGGCTTCGCTTTGGCTGACGAGTGAGACAATGTGCGCTTTGTAGTCGGTAGAAGATATAAACATGGCTTCGCGTGAGCGTTGTTGATGATGCGTGGGGGGTGGATGTGGCTGCCGTGTTCGGCGAGCCGTGAAATTGCTAAGGACAGGATGCGCGATCTCATGGAGGCTGCGGGCGTGCTTCGGCAGGCGCCTATCGGGCCCGGATACATGCATGCAGGCCATTTCGACATCACGAACAAGAAGCTTGCAAAAGGCGTCGGGTCCATACATGCACGGAAAGATGACCCCTTCATCGTAAATCTGGTCGTTTACTAATAGATAGCGTGGTCATGCAAGCCATAACGGCTCACCGTCGGATAGCCGCGTCAGCGGCGGGAACCCGTCTGTATCGGTGTCCCATGCCAAACCATGGATCGGTACGATCGCCTTCGCACGCATGCTTGCAGCAAATGCCCGCAGGTCAGCCGGAGACGCATGTCCACTTGAATGAACGTGAGTCGCCGGCGTGCCACTTGCCTCGAACCAGCCTTGGATGCGCGCCCCATCGCCTTCCTTAAGATACCCTGACCACATCGACCAACTCCACGCGTCATCCGGGGTGGGCATGACGCCTGACCGCTCGTAGTCTCGTATTAGCGACGGCCGTACCATGGTGACCCATTGGCTCGGCTCTTCCACGAGGCGGCGCGCCGCAATCCCATGGCGTGCCATCTCGTTGACAAAGCCCGCATTGCCTTTGGCGCGATACATCGCTGCGAATGCGCTGGTGATGACGACTTTTATTCTTTCCCACTCCGGCTGGGGTATGTGCCCATGGGCTGCCAGCGTACGCAGCACATGGGCGCAGTACAAATCGACGACGAGCGTACGTCCAGTACGACGACACGCGCGATAGAGCGTCACGGTACGGTCAATGTTCTGAGACGACCAACAGACAAAAACACGTCCGCGGGTACGTCTAAACAGCGACACGAAATCATTCTCGAGGCTGTCTTCGGGTCTGGCTAGCTTGTCGCTACCGAGATTGGTTCCTTCAATCAGAAGCACATCGAGGGCCGGGGGCGGATTGTCCATCAGCCATCGGACTAGCTTGCCCTTGCGCCCATGCGTGCGGAAGTCCCCTGTATAAAGGATGCGCCTGTCTACCGTCTCGATGAGCAGCATGTAGGCATCGAAAGCCGAGTGGTCAGTCAGGTACGGTGTTATCCGGAACGGCCCCAAGGTCATCGGTTGTCCGCTCTTCCAATGGCCGATCGTACGATCGAACGAGGTACCGGCGACTTCAAAGGTGAGGCGAATCAACCCTGCTGCTGCTGCTCCACTGTAAATGGGCCATGTCGCTGGCAGAGCGCCGATCAGGCCGTAGTGATCCTGGTGCGGATGCGAGATGAGAACGCCTTGACAAGGTGCTGCCAGATCGAGCGTCGCTGGAACAAGTCTTTCCGCGTTCTCCGGTGCAGCGAGCGGCCGCCCTGCATCGAGAATGAGCCTCGAGCCGTCCGAGGCGGAGATTTCGACACAGTTACCGCCAATCTGCCGTGTCGCGCGATGAACCGTCAGACGCACCTCAGCCATCTACCGCCTCCGGCTGGCATAGCTTGATTGCCGCGTCACTCTGGACCATGACTATCGGCACAGGTGCGCCAAACTCGGTGCTTCTGAGCCTCTCCAAATGAAGACGGCGTGCGCCGCTGGTTGATCCGTCATCGAGGATGAGAAGTCGAGGTACCGGGTCAATATCGAGGATAGCCGGGTCCCTGGCGACCTCAATGACCATTGGGTCCGGCGCGCGCACAGAGAGGCCAAGGCGCTGTGCCATGTCATGAAACCTCAGTGTCTGTGCACAGGTGTTGGCGTAGGCGTCGGCTACTTGCTTGCGGCGCTGACTGTCCGCCATATACTGCTTATAATCTTCGAGCTGGGTCAGCACCTCAGGCCTTCCCCGGGCGACTAGGCGAGAATCCTTAACGAGCTTCGCCTCCCAGAACACAACCTTGATGCGATCAGCGCATTGCTCTAGTGCAACGAGGTCGATTCGGGGTGCGCGACGCCGGTCGTCGAATGCGGGCAGCGCCATTTCCAGGTCGATGACCGATGCATTCTTTGCAACGACGCGCTCGACAAAGCGCTTCTCTTCTCCAGCCTTGCCCGCAGCCCTTTCAACCCATTGAATCAGGGTCGACATGCCTTCATAACTGTGCGCGACTCCAGTGCCCGGATGCACGAAGCGATTGCCTGACAGGCGAACGTATTTTGCGAGTTGTTCTTTGTCGAACGCATACTTCGCATGTGTTTCGACGTAAGGCACGCCGCCATGGTCGAAGCCGACCCTGCCAACGGACTGTCCGCACAGATAGAAGTTCATATAGTTCCTGCGCAGAGCCAGCCGAAGGCCATTTTCGGAGCCGCTTGGCTGCCAGCGCGTCAGGAAATCCTTCCACCAGTGCTCTGCCGGACTGTCAATAATCGCTGCGAGTGTGTGCTGAGCGCCATCTTCGAGATATCTGCCGAACCCGTACATAATTCCCCTTGAAACTCTTCTTGTAGAAAATCTAGTTATTGAGAATCGCCGATACTAGACCGTAAGCCTTGTTAAAACTGGCATGGGGACCCATTTCCCAGCCCGATTGACAGCGCCCAAAACCTCATCTTTGACAGCCGGAGCGTGCCGTCCGGGTTCTCCAGAAAGTGTTCCAGCTTCAGATAGACGGGATCTTCACGATCGTACGCGGTGTCGATGTAAATCGAGCCGCGATAGCCCATGACCATCCAGTCGTCACTGGCAATCTCCCCGCATTTCTTCCAAGCGTACCCGTTTGCATCCAGGCAGCCGACTACCTCTTTACGGGATGCGTTCTCCTCCCAGTCGGCACGGACCGAAACCTCCGCCGAATCCTCAAAGAAAGTCAGATACAGGACGTCCCGCCCCACTTGGCGTGCAATCGCATCGATATGTTCGACGAGTTGAGGCATGGCAGTCTCCTGAGATGCGCAAAAACGATCATATCCGGGAATCTGGTCACATCGTGTCCAGATTGTTAAGATGTCAGCCGGATCCAACACATAGCGCCATGAACAAGAACAACAATGACCGCAGCCAGCTCAGTGAGTTGGCAACCGCCACCCTTGAGTTGATGGCAACCCGCCCCGAAGGATTCCCGTCCAGTGAATTGCAGGCGGCCCTCGGAATGCACGGCGATGTACGAACGATCCGGCGCGCATTACGGGAACTCGAGGAAAAGGAGTTCGCTCGACCTACCGGCGCCACGAAAGGGCGCGTCTGGAAGGCTATCAAGCCAATACCATCTTCCCGCCGGCCCACCGTCAATGAGTCCATCGCCTTACTCACCCTCCGGCATCTGGCCTACCGCCACCTCCCTTCGAGTGTTGTCAGATCGCTTGAGCCCGACTTCGCAGCAGCGGAGGGCGTACTGCAAGCGCACCCCACCGCCTCGAACCTAGCCGCCGCCCGCCTCTGGATGGACAAGACTGCCAGGCTGCATGGCCGCTACCCACTCATTGCGCCGTCAATACGAGAAGACTTTTTCGAGATTGTTGGCCACGCGCTGTACAACGACGAGTCCTTAGACATTACCTACCGGACCTCGCTTGAAGCCGAACCCAAGCAATACCGGGCAATGCCGCACGCATTGATAGAGAAAGGACCTCTCTGGTACCTCGTGGTCAAAAACAGGCGAAACTCAGGGAAACCCGCTACGCCGATCCCTCTGCGCATGGACCGGATCGTCGACGTGAAGCCGGCCGGCATTGACCTGCCCCGAGATAAGTCGTTTAGCCTGGACAAGTTCATTCGGCAGGACCGGAGCATGGAATTCTTCCCCGGTGACCCGGTCCAGATCCGGCTTCGCGTCAGGGAAATCATCGAGGATGGGCAGCGGGTCGAACACGCTTTCCGCTCGTTGAAACTCAGCCCCGATCAGACCATTGAAGACCTCGAAGGCGGGTTCATGCTGACGGCCACCATCGTGCCCTCCGTTCCCCTGACGAACTTGTTGCTCGAGAAAAGCACCACTGTCGATGTCATATCGCCGCTTAGCATGCGGCAGGACATGATCAGCCGACTGAAGCGAGCCCTGGCCCAATACGAAGAGCCTTTGGAGGTCCTAGATGTTTCTGGACGTCAGCCGTCCAGTTAGCTTCCTACTATTCGGATCGTTCTCACTTATCGGAGCATGTCATGCCCCTCGAAACGATCCGCGATGACATAACCACATGATGGGCTATATCGCCATGCTACCGCGCCTCAGACTGAGGCATGGCCATGTGGCTCCCCTCTCACGACGTCTTCGACGCGATCTACGCAGGCACGCCGGGCGTCAGCTCCGGAGCTGGGCCGGCCTCACATGCTGAGGCTCGCGGTTCCCCGTCGAAAATCTAAAGCGCAGCTGCAGTTGCCAGCCAAAACGGACCCACCGCGAGAATCAGCTTGACATCGCTATTAGTCGAGTTGATGCGAATGGGACGGAAACTTGCTTTGGCGGCCCCTGAATCAACTCCGCCAACAGTACATCACAGTCCCACAAAGTAGAGACTGATTCAGAATAATGCCAAGTAAAACAAGTCCTAGCCCGATGAGAAAGGTCTCAAAATTCCGTTTTGGACGAACGAAGGTCCAGCACATTGCGATGATTGCCCCAATGGCGCCTCCCGGTAGGGAAAACACATAGCCAAGCCAAGCCATACTGTCCGGATGCGCGCTGGAGAATACCCACCAGCCAAACGCTGCCAGATATAGCGCAAGCGCCAGCCCAACTCCACCAGTCAGTGCTGGCGGCGCACGATACAGACACATCAGGCCTAAGATACCTCCATGAGGCAACCAGTAGAAACGGAAGTTTTCCCAAAAGTAGGGCGCTATCGACGCCAGAGCCGCTGAAACAATGAGCCCGGAAATGCCGCCCACGACCAATAGACGTAGCTTCGTAATGTGGTCACCCCAATTAGAAACCATGACGGTACCCTTTCCGAACAACTCCTCAATGACGATACGTTTCTGACTCTCCTAGCTTCCCCGAGCGACGAGCACGTATCTGTTCGCTATCTCACAGTCGACAGCTACCATCAGGGAGCCACTCCTCGCCTAGTAGAGCGATTTCGCTATTTTGTTTTGGCGCTTTCTAACCCCAACTTCGCTTCGCCTAGATGATCGCCAGGGGTATGGTTGCCTGCATAACCTCCTGCGCTCACCACCGCAGCCTCTTGGGTGTCCACCATGGGTCGGCAAGAAACGACCGTTGAATATCCGCGGGATCCATCGTCACAACCCAATACTTTCACCATCGTGAAACTATTGATTGGGAATCCGGAACTGAGGACCAGCGCGCTGACGGCCGACTTGAGCTGGTGGCCGCGCGGACAGGCATCTGCCCTTCCCCCAATAACGTAAGCTACCCAAAACCCGGACAGGAGAGAGAGAGTAAAAATCGCTCTTCGGGCGTTATGTCAAATCCAAAAAAAAGATCAGGCGACTTGCTTGACGTCGGCGTCGGTTTGCACAAACTTGTTCCCGGTTTTTTGCAGAATTTTGTTCCTGGCCCCATGGGCCAGACCAAAGAGCGTCGCGGGAAGGAGGCCTGACCCGTGACGGCCGCCCTTCCAGCCTCACCGGCGTGCCGCCGGCTTGGCACCGTGAGCGCGCGGGGCGCGCACGGGGCCCCTGACGGCGCGCGTCCGCGTCTTCGCAAGCCGCAGCGGGCCAGGCAGCGACTGACCGATCCGTTGGGAAAAGGAACAAAATTACGCAAAACGTCGCCTGGAGGAACAATATTCTGCAAAGTTTCTTTGCAAAAAATTGTTCCCGGTGCCTCGGAAACGGCCAACTGGCGGGCGACCAGCAGGAACAAAATTATGCAAACGGACGACGTCGGTTTGCACAAACTTGTTCCCGGTTTTTGCAGAATTTTGTTCCCGACCCCCATGGGCAGGCGTGCTGGCGCGCTGGAGTGCGCGCACATGCGGCAGGCGTGGCTCCCCGGCGCGACTCGGCTAGCGTGCGCGGCACGACTGACGGCGAACGTCATCGCTTTGCGCAGCTGAATCCCGTCTATCGGATCGCCCCGCGCCGTCGGCAGGGTGAAGGCTGACGACGGATCGATGCGTTGGGGGAAGGTACAAAATTGCTTCAAGTGTCGGCCGGAGGAATAATTTCTTGCAGCGTTTCTCGACGCAATATTGTTACCATTGCCCTGCGATCGGCTTGCTGGCGTGCGACTGGCGGGGAACAAATTTGTGCAAACCGACGCTACACTTACCAAGGAACGCAGATGGTTTCAACCGTACGCGCCCAAACCGAGAATTGATTTGCAATTTCACCATCAACCAAGACCCCTGCTTCGAGGCCGTGATCTAAACCTGATTTGGTGAAGTTAGCACTTCCAATATAGGCCTTTACCCCATCGCCGATGACCACTTTGGCATGCAAGATGGGCGTGAAACCCTCATGCTGCTCAGGCGCCAGGACGCTAACCTTAGCACCCGCCTCCCTTAAGGTCTTGATAAAGTAATTTAGTCCCTCCTTGTCCTCTTCCTGCATCATTGCCTTGGGCTGGGTAAATATGAGTACCTGAATATCAGGGTAACTCCGCCGTCCTGCCGCTGCCAGCAAGGCTTGGACGCCCTTGGCGCGCCAATAGGGTGCGAAAACAACTAAGTTGTGATTCACCCCTTCCAGGATCTTGCCAATGGCAACAAGTAGACTACCGCCCCAGACCTTTGAGAAGACAGGCTGGGTCGCCAAAGTGGCATCAATATGCTGGGGGGCGCTGCAAAGAGCTTGCGTGCCGAGGGAGATGGCCTGTCCACCATACGTCCCGTAAGCGTACGAATACGCTTCCCAAGGAATTCCGACGGTCAACTCGTTCCACGTTTCTTTTGGAAAAAAGGGCACATGAATAGTGGCTTCCGTTCCATGCGAAGCTTGCGCCTTGGCTACATGGGCGCTGACTGCCACGGTAATCTCGTGCGCCAACGCCCGCGACTGCGCAATCGACAGACTTTTCATGTAGGTGGCAAGTCCTTGAATGAGTAACGCTCGCAACGTCATACTCATGCCTGCCAAAACCCCTTGGGAATCCACAGCGCCTGTCCTTTATCGGCAAAGCCTCCGTGCAGGTAGGAACGGGAGACTCCAGCGTTAAAGGTTTCGCAACCGCGCGAAATCTGGATGCAACCAGGACAAGCCGAACCTACGTCTGAACAGATTGGGTCGAAAGCGCAGTTGTACGCGTGCAGCGACGCGTCCTCAAACCAGCGTCGTAAGTAGTGCTGGAACAGCGTCAAAAGACCCCCTGCCGTGTAGTTTTGCACGGAGGTGACGTAAATTAGCAAACTCAGGTCCATTGGCAGAAGGTACTCAGTCAGTGTCTGACTGTCATAGCCGCTGTGGCGCCTTGCAGTTAGCATGAGCGAATGGCTAATGGTGTGCAGTAGATGAAACGGACTAGCCATCTGCGAACCCAAAGTCTTGGTGAGTTCCGCTGCCTGTCCTGGCGGCTGAGTGAGTATTGGGCTGTTTTGCAGCAGGTAGGCATGCGCCGCAGCCCGTGACGCTAGGGCTTCAGGCGGAGGCGTCTCCCATCCCGCGCTTTGAGCACACCAGTTCAAAATCTTCAACGGGTCGAGCCGAATCCATAGGGCCTCTGTTTGGGCACTTAAAGCGTACAGCACCGACTTACCCTTAGCCGAGGAGCGAACCCGGTCTTCGAATGGATTGAGTTTAACTGACACCTCGTCGGGGTTGCGCTCGGGTTCGCGCTTTTCACGCGTGAAGCCGACCGCCGACAAGACCACCTTGAGGTCCGGAATGTGAGCGATGTCTTGAACTCCAAAGGTGTCTTGCACGTCCTGCCAGTCCTGAGCGCGGCTTGCCTTGATGATCCGGTCGATCGTGGCGTCGATAGACTGCTGAATGCCTTCGCGACCGACATCATGGCGAAGCAACACCGCTTCCATCGTACGACGCTGCCTGATAAGGTTTAGCAAAACGTCGTCGCGATCAATAAGCTGGCGCACGGATAGGAAGGTCCCTTCCGAAGCGCCTGATTTGCTTATGAGCTTTGACAGTTTCTCCTTGGAAATGTCTAGAATCGACCCAAGATCGGTACCAGTCGCAATAAGTGCCTCAAGCTTGGAAATATCCTGCTCAAGCTTCTTGCGTTCCGCCTGGATCTGCGCAAGCTCCTCTGGGGTGGCGGAGCCAACTTCGAGGATCTGCATGAGCTGCGACTGCAAGGCTAAGCTATCAATAGAGCCCAAAAGGCCATGAGCGACACCTTCCGCCAAATCCTTAGCGCGGCCTATAAGCGCAGCCCCGTCGCCAAATTGAGCGAGCTCAGACTGTACGCTCGATATGAGTTCGCCGGGCACTTTGGACAGTGCCACAAACTGTAACACCTGAGGAAAAAACGCATCCCCTCCCCCAACCGGCGTGCCCTTTTGCAGCGGCGGGGCATTCTTGCCACTATTGGCGCTACTAACCGAGCATGTCATGCACAAATCAGCGGTAGCGCCAGCAACGTTTTCGTCAGTGTTCATGTCGAAGAACATGTTCTGGCGATACATACCCGTGTTGGCCCGCAGTCCCAGGGCCATGTAGCCGCGCGCTGTCGGCGGCACCGTCATGGCAGTCATATGGCCACAGCGGTGCACCAAGACATAGGGAACCTGGTGCATTAGCCCGTTGCAACTTCTTCGGATGCAGCGAATTCGCATGTTTCCGCCGCTGCCGGTTGTACGTCCTTGGGCGCTAGCAAGTACGAGTTCTTGTGCCCGCTTAGGTTTGTCGTGGTTTTCTAGCGCACCGCATTTGATGCATCGCAGCACCAATGGGAAGGGCGTGACGTAAATTTCGCTTGGAGCCTGAACCCTAAAATCGTTACGTTCGGCGGCCTCTTCCAAGAGGGCATCGACCGAGCCTCCATTACTTTTCCAGTCGAGTAGGAACTTTCGAACCGCGTCGATGAGCTGATTACGGTCGAGTCCTTCCAAGGCGTCCTCCTTGTACCCGACACCGACGACTTGAGCAAGCGACTGGTTGCGCAAACGCGTTACAGCACCTGGAAGGTAATTTTCGTAGAAGATCCGACTATTTTGGATGAGTTCTTGTTCAATACTGTCAGCCATAGCGATTACCTACCAAGAGCGTGAAGTACATGCGCCGACTTCGAATCCAACGGAGAGATCTCGACCTGATTTTCGATATCGCGGAACGATCTCATGGGACCGAATTGGTAAATAGACTCCAAAGCTGTACCTAAATCCTTGTCCGCATTGGCCGCGCTGAGGTTTTGCAGTCGATGTAGGCCGCGATTGACTTCTTCGTCCAACTGCTTGCGAAATGCACCCAATACCCGAATGTCGAAACGCGATTGCACTATCGGTGGCACATCCAACGCCTCAATCAGCATGCCGCGCAGTTTCTGACGCGCAATGCCTGTGGCATCGTTGAGCGCCTTGTGCAACTGGCTGGCACTCCGGTTGAGGCCGTCTCCCCAGCCATGCTGGAACTTTGCCCAGTTGTAGACCACCGCGGTGAACACACCAGGCAAGGTACGCTGTAGGACATTGGGCGCAAAACGGTTGATTGGGACGGAATCGACCAGCTTGTCTAGGAAGAAGTGGTAGTCACCAAAGTTAAGAAATACCCCAGACTCGAAGAGTTTGCCCGCACTTAGGATCGACATGACGATGCCCGGCTGCGTGCGCCCACTGCGCGCCGAGGACTGAATATACTCTGCCGTTGAAGCCGGCCAGCCGTCGAGCACCATGAAGTTGAGTTCGGAGATATCGACCCCATGTGAGACGACACTCGTGGCAACGATATGACGCATCGGGTCGCAGGGCGCCTTGTTCTCTACGTGGTGGATTGCACCAAGAATATCGTCCAGCGGTGTCTGGCCATCCAACAACACATGGGTTCGCGGCTGAGCATGGTTCGAATTGATATTCTCCAGATGCTCCCGAATGATTGAGGTAGCCTGATCGAGGCGGACACGCTTGGTCCTTAGATTAAGATCGTGGATCAGGAGTGTGCACAGATGAGCAAGGCAAGACAGACGTACGGGGAAGAGTTTCAGGCAGAGGCCGTGAGACTGGTGCTGGAACAGGGACTGACGCTGCAGTCGGCCGCGCAGCGTCTGGGGATTCCGAAGGGCACGTTGACGAATTGGGTGTCGAAAGCCAAGGCGCCTGGAACAGCAGCGGCACCAGGGGGCGTGACAGTGGCAGAGTTGGCGGCGGAGAATGCGAGGCTGCGCAAGGAGCTGGCCGAGGCGAGGCTGGAGCGCGATATTGTAAAAAAAGCCGCGGCGTACTTCGCCAGGGAATCACTGCCCGGTACGCGTTCGTGAGTCAATGGCGAGAAGTGTATCCGGTGAAGTTGATGTGCCGGGTATTGGGGGTCTCGCGCAGTGGCTACTACGACTGGACACACAGACCTTACGGGCTCAGTCCGGAACAGGAGCGGCTGCGTCTGGCGATCCGGGCAGCCCACAAGCGCACGCGTCAGACGTACGGTACGCGGCGCCTGCAGCGCGAGCTGGCTGGCGATGGATTCGTGGTCGGCCGTGATCGGCTGGCCAGACTGCGCAACGAGATGGGGATTCGGTGTCGGCAAAAGCGTCGATTCGTAGCGACAACTCGCTCGGCTCATAATCTGCCAGTGGCGCCCAACCTACTGGAGCAGAAATTTGAAGCCGACAGGCCAAATGCCGCGTGGGTGACAGACATCACGTATATCGCGACCGATGAGGGTTGGTTGTACCTGGCAGGAATCAAGGACCTGTACACGTGCGAGATCGTGGGCTACGCGATGGGGCCCAGAATGACACAGGAATTGGTGGGCGAGGCGCTGTTCCGGGCGGTGCGCAGCAAGCGGCCACGGCCCGGCCTGATTCATCATTCAGACCGGGGCAGCCAATACTGTGCTCACGGCTATCGCAGGTTGCTAGCGCAGTTCGGCATGCTGGCTTCGATGTCACGCAAGGGAAACTGCTACGACAATGCGCCCATGGAAAGCTTCTGGGGCAGCCTGAAAGCAGAGTTGGTGTACCACCATCGGTATGCCACCCGGCTGGAAGCCATGGCCTCTGTCCGTGAGTACATTGAGATTTTTTACAATCGCCAACGGCGCCATTCGAAGTTGGGGTACCGAACGCCAGGCGAAGTCGCTGCAAGCTACCTCAGTCGACTAGCTGCAGCATGAACCAGACGTGTCCGCGCTGGACAGAACACCTCAGATCGTGGTTTGGCGCTTGCGTATCGCGTAAATCAGGTCGGTGTTGAGGTACTTGCCGATGTACTCGACAAGTTCGGGTACCAGAGTCGCAGGTAAGCAAAATTGTCGGATGACCTGGGGATCCATGGCCGCCAAGCCTCTGAGCCAGTCGTCGATTAGATCTAGGTAGCGTGACGCGACCTCAGCAGCCGCTCGCTCTGTGCCGCCGCGAGTGAAACTTAGTGGCATGACGCCAGCGAACCAGCGTCGAATCAACGGCTGATCGCCGTCCCAACTGATGCGGGCATAGAAGGACTCGCCCTTCTTGGTCCCAGGGGATGGGAAGCGCCTGCCTGGTCGCATATAGAGGTGCAGGATGTGGCTCTCGAAGTCTTTGATGGTGGCCGTCGCCGCAAGCACCTTCGAAACTTGGCCGCCATGGCCGACTTGCAAAGTCTGCAACAACGTTTCATAGTGAGCGTCGAAGTTGCCCAATGACTCGCGCAATAAGTGCAGCTCGTCCTGAATGAGAAAGGAAAAACCCGGATCGAGCATGGGCTCGAGTTGTAGCGTGCGCACCTTGCTTGTGCGGGAGTTGTTCCCGCACGCAATGGACTCGTATTCGCCATGGACGTTTAATACGATACGCTGATGCCTGCATTTTGCGTCCGCTGTGAAGCCGTGCTCTGGACAAAAATGCCGAAAAGCTCCGAAGTATCCCGCGAAACGTTCGTTATGAGCGATGACAGCGAGCTTGTCGACCGTCCCGACTAGAACGGTGGGTAAATAGCGGTAGCACTCTTCGTCGCTGACGTAGATGCCCACCTCACCCGCGATGCCCTCGCCGTGAGCACCCGAGCCAGCTTTCGTGTTGCTCCAGCAATCCGGGTTGTCGCAATGGTGCAGCATACGCGAACGCGCTATGTCCGTCGTCATGCCTACTGACCCTGCTTTGCCGCAATATGGACAGTCAGTGATGAACTTAAAACGCTGCAGTTGCTCAGGAGTTTGGTCGGCCAACCATATCGATGACCCCTTGGCTTCGGATCGGCTGATGCTGCCCGGAGTACCGCTGCCCGTGTAGTAGCCCACCGTGAAGGGGTGCCCATTGATAGACTCGCGGCACCGCAACATCTCTGCTTGAGCCACGACGTACGACAGGCGCTGAAACTGCTGCGCCGACAGCATTCGCAGTGGGAAACGCATCCAAGCCGTAGTGCCGTACAAGCGGCCTCTCACTCGAGCATAGAGCATTGTAAAGGCGATGATGCCTAGGTAGGCCTCGGTCTTACCGCCGCCAGTAGCAAACCACAGCACATCTACAGTGTCTGCCACATTCTGGCGTTCGTGAACAATGCAATGGCGCTCGTAGACCGCTCTTATCTGCGTGAGAATAAAGCCCAGCTGGAATAGATGCCAGCCATCGAAAGATTTACCTTGCATGGCGATGGCCCGCCCCATGACCTCGTTCATCCAGGCGAAACATCGCTGCAGGTCCTCATGCTTGCGCAGCAGATCGACCCCATCGCTGATCAGCGCCACCTCACGGTTGTAAGCCGCTCGATCGCTTTGAACCTCTTTCAGCTCTGCAGCTTTGCCCGCTACCTTGAGCTCGGCCTCCACCTCATCCCAAACGTCGTGATACCTTTTGAGAGCATCAAGGAAGCCATCGAGTACCTCGATAGGCTTCTCCTGGAGCAACGCAAAGCTTGCCGGCAGCGCCATATTGACATCCTTCGGCGTCGGCGCATCCACCCTCGACTGCGCGAAAACTGGCATCGAGTCTGTCCGGAATCGCTTCGGCGCCACCTTGCTTACGGCGCAAGTCACACCATAGCCTGCGACCCCGTCTTCGGGTTGATAGCGGTAGTCTTCGGGCTGCAGACGGTGTGGTACATCGATTTGGTGTCCCGTGGAGATGTGTGTCTCGAACTCGACGTCCAGTAGGCAAGGTTTGTTGAGACAGTATTGCCGCCCGCTCGCCGAATCGCTGTTGTTTTGCAAGTACACTTCGAGCAGATAGCGTTTCCCTTTGCCCGCAAAATTAGGGGGAGGCTGGCGCAACCGAGTGCGAAGTACCACGTCATGCTCCAGGATCTGGTCGCCCTTGAACAAGCTCTCGGTGACTAAGTCAGCCAACTCCTCGTCGGTGACGCAATGTTTGTGTCCCCAGGGAATGATTTGGCTAGCCCAGCCCTTGTCGTTGACCTCGCAAATTCTGAAGATGCGAGGATCCCTCTTCCAGATCTCCTGCAGTGGCCCCAATACCGACTCGAGCTTTTGCTCCTTCCAGACGTTCATCTCACTGTCCTGGAGATTGAAAGCGATGTCCGAGAAAGTAACGGTAAAACGCTTGTAGCAATCCGGTATCCTCTGACGGCTCTTGTCGCCGTCAGGTCCCACCTGAATGTGCGCTAGCATCAATTGAAGCGAGGGGATATAGCGGTGGGTGAGATCGAATCGCCCTTGCAGATTAATGACCACGCGTCCCTCGTCATCAGGCTCGACCATGAGCACCATGCCCATGGCGCTGGGAGCTTGCTCACGGTGATAATCCGGATCAGGTCGCGGCGCTAGACCGCCAATCAGTGAGACTTCAGCAGGATCCTCGTCTGTGATGACCCCTTCCTGCGGCAAGACCGCCTGCGGCTTTCCGGCCAGGCGCAAGCGCATCGCCTCGAGCAGCTGCCGCGAGATGCTCATCTTGTCCTTGTAGCTCAATGCCATGGTGTCCTTCCAGGATCTTGGTTCGGTTCTAATTTCTCAACGTTGGCAGGTGTTCCCCTGCATGGTGAACGACGACCTTCGCACGAAGCTCGTCCCAATGAAAGTGGAGACGCAGTGTATAGCGTGGGTTGAACGCGCGTCCGAGTTTGATGTGTCGCGATATGTCCACCTTCTCGCCCTCATAGATGCGGAAGTAGTGCTGCTCGTGCTTGCCCTTTGTGATTTCCGACATGCCGCCTGCGTAGGATGCAGGAATTGGGGCGAGCATGGCCTCTACGTCTTTAAGTGACTTGCTGTGGTCTGCAAGCATGGGATAGAAGCCATCGACTAGAACTTGCAAAATTTTGCCAAAGGCTGCCACGTCGCCAAAGGTCGAATTCCGCATTACACGCTCGCAGCCTGAGGTAAAGAGCAACTTGGTGCCATGGCGCATGGCAAATTCCATGGCGACATCCTTGATAGTCGCCGGGCTTGTTGGCCCTTGCTCCAATGCGGGGCGTTCCATGCGAACGACTTTGACGATTCTCACCATGGCATCAAACACATCGCGTGAGAACCGCCTCGTCCCAATCTGCACCGCTGAGATATCTCGGTTACGAGAGACAGTGATCGCGCGGCGCAAATCTGTTCCAATACGTCGGTGCTCGTGACGCACTTCGCTGATAGCGTTGGCCACCATACCCGCCATCAAGTCAGCATTCGCGACTTGAGCAAGGTTCGCGAGCAAACGGATAGCTGTCGGATCTTGCGGCCCAATGACTCCGCCATGCGCCCAGTTTTGCACGGTGCTATTGTGTACGATGAATCGCTTGGATTTAAGATAAATGTTAAGCTCGACCGCCGTCTTGAACTTCGTCATGCCTGTGTCGACGTATTCCTGCCACTTCTCAGCAATTCGCAAGGTCTGAGCAAGCCCATAGTTGTCTTGCACAAACATGTCGAAGAGATCCTTCTGTGTAGCCACCCGCTCCTCACTACTGGCCAGAATCATTAGTTCGTTGCGAACCGAGATATCCTTGGCAGGACACGCCTCCAGTTCCTCACCTTGCAGTCGCATCATTTGTTGATTGATACCTACGCGTATCGGCTCTGCCTGCCCCTCCAAGTGCAGAACGACAACATCGCGCGTGTGCTCTTGCGCAAGTTCCTCATCGCGCTGGACCGGTATGGGCTCGGTCAACAGTACATTGAGCCAATCATCGAAGCCTCGAAACGTTTCGAGTTGTGCGACCCGCAGCTTGAGGGGGTATTCGCCATCGATGTCTGACAACGTGAACGAGACGGCGCTATTGGCGAGACTATCGCCGTCGACAAGGGAATCTTGCAAATAACGATTCGCCGGCCATTGCAAGGACCACAAGCGCTGTTTGTCACCTTCCGGCGCGCTGGGCAGCGCGTGACTTTTCCACCAGGCCTGCGCCGTGGCACACACGCGTTCTCGTTCGAACGGATGGCACACAATAATTTTCTTGCTGGCATGCAGTCCCAGCCAATGGATGCGAGATGGGTACAGAACCCCTGCATAGATCGCTAGATCTGTCGCTGGTGGCGCAATGGCGGATGCCCCGTCCATCTGTGAAACTGCTACTAAACGGACGGCTTCGAGACCGAGGCGCTCTTCAAGATAATTCTGGAGGATTTGCGCATCACGCCGTCCGCCCACCAAGACGCTCACACGCTGGCTTCGAGATATCGCATCCCGGCAAAGCTCCACGATAAGCTCGACCCGCCCCGGTTTAGCCTCGGACAGATCTTTGATCATATGCCGCACCGTAGCCATGATCTGGGAATGAAGTTCCTGGATATCGCCGCGGCGTCCCTTCAGGCGCGAGGCGATGTCAAGCCAGGACTCGATCGTGCGGATCGGGTAGCGCCCCCCCCGAACATGGCGTAAGGTTCCCTGCTCGTGCACAGGCAAAGGGACATTGAGACCGCGTAAAGCACGATCCACAGCCATCATGGCCGAGAGCTCCTGGGATAAACCGCCCGTCTCCTCCATCTTGCGCTTTAGGTTCCATGCCATGAAGCCTAGCTTCTTGACAAATGCGTCCATCGTAGGATCACGCGCGGCAATAACCTCGATCTGTGAGGAGCAGTCAATAGGGGCTCCTGAGTCGCGGCGCAACGCCGCAACATCTCCCAGACGGGTGTTCCAGGTATGCATCGGCAACGGTTCAACCAAGGCCTGCCCAGTGTAGCCGAGCGCGACGATTGGTACGTTCGGGAAGAACTCGCGTGACACTTTGATTAGGCTGAGCGAATTCTCGTCGCAACCCTGCGGCGTGATTTGCACCACAAGAGCAAAGGGCTTAGCCTTGGAACTGAGCAGCGAAAGGACGTCCATCAAATTGTCCTGTCCGCTCACGAGGAGAGTTCGTTGGAACTCGGAAGCATCTAGCGGCTGGTTAGCGTTCACCACGCGAGGACGCATGACCACCGATGTACTGAAGTCGCGCCACATGCGCCGTGGGCGCCCAAAAACAATTAAGTCGGTGCGAAGCGCTATCGAAATCGGGTTGAGCCAGGTTGACCGTAATAGCCCGCCAGCGGCATCGAGACGTAGACGATGGAGGTAGAAAGCTAGCCGAGCCAGAGTAGCCTCCCGCCCAATCGGCAGACTCAAGTGCACCGATTGTCCAAACCTCAGAAGCCTTCCTACGGCTGCCATGGCCACCGCCTCTTCCTCAGGTGGTACAGCCAGCCCTTCTTGCGCCCAGATCTCTGCACCGCCACGCAGCAGTTCGGAGGCAGTCACCGCGGGCCATGATTGTTCAATTTGACTGCGCCAGCCGATGAGCTTGGGCGCCGCTGCAGTTGCGGCGGATTTCATGCTCTCACGTCCTTGGGACTAGTCACTATCGGCTGACATTCAGTGATGGCGCGCTGAATCGACGGGACAAAACTGTAAGTGATTTTTCCCTCACGGTCAGCGTCCTTGGACTGCTGCTTGGTGTTGACCTCGATCACCCTTAAAGCGGCCCACCAACGCACGACTGCGTCTGCTTGTTCAGGTGCAATTGCGAACTCGGATTCCTCGTCGCACATAAACTCAATCGCGGTCTGCAGATCGCCGCTCGAGAAACTCGAGAGCATCTCGAACTCCTTGAGCTTGGCCCCCAAAGGCAACGACCACGGTAGGCTATTCATGCCCGACATGGTCACGAACTTCTCAAAGTCCTTGCCCTGCAGTTGTTCCAGCGAGATGAATGTCTTTGACAGATCTGCGAAGCTGGAAGCGGACTTTTTCCTCTTGCGCGCCTCGATGAATTTCGTCAGATGATCGTACCAGCCCTCAGTGGCTGAGCGCAGCAGCTCGCCTTGCTTTTGGGTTGACAGCATGTCCTGCTGCTCGAGCAGGCTCTCGCACGCATGGTGCGTCCAGCGGTTGAGGTCGACTTGGCCTCCGATCTCGTCGGGTGCCATCGTGAGCCATGAGTGGGCATGCCAACTCCACATAGCCTTAGCGCCCAAAAGGAAGACCAGACGCAACGGGTGCTTGAGCCGTGGCGCCTTCGATGCCATCTCGTTGGCGACGCTAATCAAATCCATGATCCGGTCTATCGAAGAGCATTCCTCTAGCGAGATCAGCACAACAGCCGGCTTAGCCGTGGCCCAGTTATCGATAGCAGTGTTTATACGCTCGGAGAACCTTTTGAGATCAATCGTCGCCGCGTCCCTGATAACCTGCGTTTCATATGTGGACATCGAAGATCCGGACTGGAACTCGTTGATCGCGTTGAAGCCTTCTTGCATGGCTTCAATGGTTAGTCCCAGGGCAGGTGTGCCCATAATCAAGGAAACGGAATACTTGGGGGCCCCCTCTGGCGGCTTCGCTGATAGGATCATTCGCTCGTCTTGTAGGGAGAGCGGCGACGGGATCTTGTTGGAGCCCAAGCCGGTAGCATGGCAGGTCAATACGTCCTGCTCATGCTCCTTCAGGCCCTTGATGGCCTGCTGCAGCTTGTGCTCGATATCATCCATCGAGCCAATAAGTTGCAGAATGGACTGGTTGCGCAAGGCATACTGGCGCTTTGCTTTATCGTCCACCCGCAACACTCCGAGGCCAACGAGCTCTTGTAGGATGCTCTCAAAGCCCGACTCGCTCATCTGCTCGAACTCTTCGGGCACCCAGGTACGGGCCACTTCCAAAGCCTTGCCGACTGTGAACTTGCCGATGCCTTTGTCGTAGGCCGCGATCAATCCGTAGATCGCAACGGTGTAACGCTTATCCAGGTTGAGCGTCATATCAAAGCGCTCACCTGAGAGCCGACGCACGTCAGAGTTGTTCTCGATGTTCTCAATGTCGGTCTGACGGATCGGGCGGACGCCGTCAGTTCGCGAGCGATCCCGCCCCAACTGCTCCACCAACGCGCTGCAGAAGATATGCAGCAAGCTAGGATGGCGGTTGGTAAACGCCATGATGCGATCTACCAATTCAGGTTCTTCAAATCGGTAGCCCAGAGCAGTCAAAGGCTGCAGAATTAGACTGCGAGCATCTTGGGCAGACAGGATGCCAACTTCGAGCGGGCTGCCCAACTGCTCTAGGGGAACGTTCGGGTAGGTACGGAACCGATTAACGTTGTTCAGACCGGCAAATACAACCCGGAAGCGATTATGGGGATCATTGACCAAAGCCTTGAGCGAACGCACCAGTTCGAAGTTGGCCGAGGCATCCTTGTTAAGTACGGAATCAATTTCATCGAGACAGAAGAGGACTTTGGTGGTTCCCGGGCGCAAGAACTCCTGGCGCAGCCTGTCCTCCGGATCCATCTGAGCACTGCCCGGGTTGTTGGACAGAACCTTGTCATCTACGAGCTTACGCACCAACATCTCGAATAGGCGTGACTTGACGTTGATGCCACGCTCAACCACGTGCTGGAAGATGCCATCCATCGGCATGTAGTAGGCGTGGTTGTGCAGCGGGTCCCGCTTTTTGAACTCCTGCACAGCAGCATTGAGAAGCGTGGTCTTACCAAGCTGGCGGCCGCCGTAAACCAGAGCCGCACCTCGCGGCTCTACCAGTGAGGCAATGTCGTTCTCACGACCGAAGCGCATCTCGGGCGGCGCCGGTAGACGGGCATCCCCCTTGGTGTAGGGGTTGTAGAACGTCCAAGCTGCGCTCACCCGCAGGAAAGTCTCGAACATCACCTGCTGATGACGCGCCGTCGCAATAAAGGAAAGGATAACTGGGTCCAAAAGGAAGATACTGCACTTACGGTCACGGCAGAATGCCGCGAAGGACTTGCGCTCTTCCGGACTTAGGGGGTGCCCCACCATGAGGATGGAGCGGTCAGGTTGGCCATGGCGCTCGATAAGGTCAATTAAGCCGGCCTGGCTCCAATCCCCTTGCACAAAGATGATATTCAGGGGCTGCGGCGTTCCGATGTCGCCCTCGAACAGCGGAAAGCCCTTGGGCAGGGTCGGTCGAGAGATCCGAACCTTTAGGCGCCGGAAATCGCCAGTCGGGGTGTACTCACAGTTGTTGAGCACATCTTCTTTGCCGATCTTCTGCGCGACATCGAGCCCGAGAAACTGCAACACCGATACGATGCCTTCATAGGTGGATTTCTCGAGCTTAGGTTTCTTGTTTCGACCTTTGCTACGCCACTCCAGGAGGGTGGCAATGGCGCTCCTAAATTCTGCCTTGCGGACTGAATAATCTAGCTCGCCCGGCGCCTCTTGGATGACACGCTCACCTGCTTCTCGCGGATTCAAATGCTCGTACAATAGAGCCGATAGCGGCGTTTCAACCTGAAGAAATGCGCCCAGTTCGACATTGTCCAACAGCCACGTTTCTATCAAGCGCGCGTTGCGTTCACTGTGCTCCTTAAGCTGGTTGATGAGCTCGCGCACCAGTGAAAGGTTGTGCTTGCCCAAGGTATGACGGGCGCGGACATCCCACCCTTCCGGCACTGCATCCTGACCGAGTTTGACTCGGATACTCAAAAGTTCGCGGTTTAGCTCCTCCTCGAGCAGCGTGGCACTGCTGTTAAGTAGCTTCTCCATGGACCGAACCCTTTGCTGGACTTCGGAGTCGATGTCAGAAACGTCCACATAGGGTCTGCGGTCCGACAGTTCGTCTAGCCACGAGTTGACGAGGTCTGCGTTTGCGAGGTGATCGCTTTCGCTGATAATGTCCACCGACATCGCTTGCAGCGAGAGATTGCGGAACTGCTCTATTGCCTTCTTGAGGTCGGCCCGGACCCCAGCGATGTCATTGCTCACGCTGTCGATATCGGCCGCACGCGGACAGTCATCCGACTCCATCTGGCGTAGAAGTAGCAAGCGCACCCAATGCGCATGTTGACGCTGCGCCAGCGCCAGCATGTCGGCAAGCCAACTCGGCGACGTCAGCCGCATTGCAAACCACTCCAGGCGCAGGTCGACGCCGACGTCACCCATATCCAACTTCGCTAGCGTCTCGGGCAGCCGAAAAGTTGAGTCGGTTTGGTCGAAGCGCCACGTGTTGTGAGAATTGGCCTTGATTCCGGCCTGCAGATTGTGCAGAGCTTTGAGCAGGATGGCGCTGCCAGCGCGATGCTCCAGATCGACGTGCCCTGGGTGGTTTTCTAATGCATGGATGGAGCGCTCGAGCAGTGTGTGGAACTTCTGCAAAAAATCCTGCACTTCCTTTGGTCGTACGTCGGGCGGCGCCACTTCCAACAGCCAGGCGTTGGCGATCGCAACCAACGCATCGATCTGATGACAGAAGGTCGTGTAGGCCTGACTGTCGACGTAGTCGGTTACGGGCGCATCTGCCCGAAGCTCGACGACCAAATCATCGAGCAGGCGGCGCGATTCGGCATGCGACGAGTACTTGTCCACAAAGCTGCGCACCGCCGTGCCATCGCCGGTTTCACCATCCTTGATAGCAGCGATCGCGTTTGCCAGTATTGGGCGCGTTATGCAGTTCCGTAACGCCAGCCGCAATGCGTGCCAACGATTGGTACGTTGCTGGTTTACCTGGACCCAGCCGTTGACCTGATCTTGCAGCTTGGCTGCGGCTAGATGAACCTGCTGTCCCTGCGCGTTGCGCAGTAGATCCAGGTCCAGGTGACCGCCGCGCAGGGAAAAGTCCGCCGCGTGGGTGATTAATTGGCGAAGGTGGTCATCGAAATGATCGGCCGCAAGGCTCAACAGCGTGGCCGCCTGAGTTTGACCACCTGCAAAGAGTGCTGGCTGCAAGGTAGCGCAGACCAGCAGGTATGGCACGAGCTTGCCTGTGGGCTTGCGCTCAAGTTGATCTTCTAGATCCTTGTGATTGAGCAGGTTGAGGTCGCGCTGGGTGAATCTAAGAGCCTCTCGATCTTTAGGCCACAGGTTCATACCGTAGAAGGCCGAACGCAATAGCGCGTGATCTAGCACCCGGTCGTGCACCAAGGTAGATTCGCCGGCATCGCGCAAAATTTGGGCAGCCACGTTGAGGTGGCCGGCCTCGATCCAGTGCATCGCCACGGCCTCGGCGATGTAGCGCGGAACTTGGGAATACTGATTGTAGGCGATACGGAAAGCCTGCTGGGCCTCCTCCCGGGATTCCGCCCAACGTCGGTGTTTGAGGGCTTGGTCGACCCCAACGACAACCGTTCGCTCCTCGGTCTCCACGTCCTCCACCTCATCTAGCTGGTCGATCAACTCGTGCGATACCAGAGCAAACGACGACTTGGACGTTGCCGCCACTTCCGGTTCAAGATCGGGCTCAACCACTTGTACTTCTGCAAACGCAATAGCCTGGTCCTCAATCGCGGAGGAAACTGCTTGCGCTTCAGCTGGCGGAATTTCCAACGCTGGCGATGGCTCTGCTTCGCGAACCGACTGCGCAGGAGTGAGCATTGAGATTCTTGCTGCGCTTGGGGTCTGTCCCAGCACGGGGCGATGACCAATTGGGCTCGGTTCGATGGACTCGTTGGTGGCCGCTTCTTGATACGGCTCGCTCAATTCCCCGGTCTCTGCCATACAGACCAGTGCTTCCTCGGGTGTAAATTTCGACACAACCGCTTGCAGGTCAAGGATCGCTTGTCGGTTGATGCACTCTATATCGACTTCGAGTTCTTCCAGCAGGCTGGTGTCTTCCATGAGGTCATCGAGCGTACGGCCCTCAGGCACTAGGCAGTGGGCCGCTTCCACACGGATCGTCTCGAGTTCCTGATGGGCGCTGTTGATCTCGTTGGTCTTGTGGGTCTCCTTGGCCTTCAGCGAAGCACGGGCAGTGAACTTCGCCTCGGCCAGTTGCTGACGAATTTCGTCGATCTCAATGGTCGCAGCCGAGATGCGAGCTTTCTCTGCTTCAAAACGCTCAACGAATTCGGGAAGTTGTTGGCGTTCGTTCAGTTGGAACTCGAACCAAGCCACGGGTCGGCCATCCTCAAGCGCAGTGACGACCGTGATCTTCCATGCAGAGCGCAGCACAGGCACAAGGTCGCGCTGCTCGCTGTCCTCGAAGGCTAGTGCCTGGGCCATTTGCAGAATGGCATTACAGTAGCGTTCGATAAGCGCATGCACCTCTTCAGGTGAAAGCCGAGACTGCAGGTCCACCAGGCGTTGCAGATGCTGATCCAACAATTCCCGGATAACATGTGCTGCCTCAGGCCCAACTTGTGGGTCTCCCTGGGCCTTCTGACTAATGCCGCTGATGAGAACGTAAAGCTCCTGAAGTGACGCGGGCCCTTCCTTCTCTATCGCGGCGCCCGTACCAGCAATGTCAGCTGAAATCGGCGTCGGGGCCTCTGCCGCACCTTTCTCTTCTTTGGTAACAAGCGACGCCGGTGTCGTAGTGGCGAAAGAAAGGGACTCTGCATTCTCCGCCGCCACGGTAAGTTCGGGATCGGAGGGGTTGGTTTTGGACTTGCCATTGATGTTGATGTCGACCAACTGACTTTGCGAGTCCAACTGTTCTGCCTTCACTGGCACCAGAGGCCCAGTCGCGGGAGCAAGCGCGTTTAGCCTTCGGAACGTTCGATAGTAGTCGAACACCCTCGGTTCGATGGCCGCCACGTCCTCAAGAGCAGATTTTCCAAAGAAGGTAAAACCCGCAAAGATGACTTCGGCCAGTAGCTCTCTTGCGGTCTCACTCATTTGCTCCCAATTGGCTAGGTCGTTGCGAGCCTTGATCCAGGTTTCGATGGCGCACTTTGCCATCGATTCGAAAGCCTTATCTACCGTGGTATTAGCACGGTTTCCCAAAGCCTGAACTTTGACCTGATGGAGCTTGTAGTCGTTGTGGCGACGTACCGCGAGCATCTCCGCCAGTTTGGCGTTGAGATCGTCCTCCTGAAGCTGGTGAACCTCGAACAAGTCTTCCTCGTTCCGGAGGTGCCAGCCTTCGTCGTAGCGTGCCATGGCATGCGCCTCCGGACTAGCATTCTTGTCACCCGTCAGCACGAACGGTAAGCTCAAATTCCGATAATGGAGCATGCGCCACACAAAATGAGGCAATCTCCTTTCTCGTGAAAATGCCACCGTCAAAATTGACTTTTCGTTGCGCATACTCCGGGGCAAACCGAAGCGCTTCTGGAAGACCTCAGGACTGGATTTACCCGCGGCATCAATGTGCCAAATATCGGGAATCCCTTTAGTGTTGCTCGATATATTTTCGAGATCGATTCCCGGCATCGTCCTTCCAGTCATAGTTTCGCCTTTGTCGCCCTGATAATATTTGCCTTGTGGCACGCTGCAGGTATTTGACATTATCTGTTTATAATCCCGTAATTACCGAACTCGGACTTACATTAATGCGCAAAATTAATATTCTAAGGACCCCAAAGCACTGGGGTGGATTCACTGGTTCGATCCGCGCACTCACGTTCATTCGGCCATCGCTCCGGCTCGAATCACGGCCTTCGCAATTTCTGTATCGCGGCCCGGCAGACGTTCTGGCGGCAAAGATGCCATCCACCCCGTTACTCCGAACGGTGGTCTGCGGAATTTGCCAAGGATCACGCCGAGTTGACTCCCAGCGTCCTGCCCACCGAGTGGTCGTTGCAATACTGGGGTATGGATTCCCCAAGGCAATGACAAACACTCCGCGCTTCGACATGACCCCTCCCGCTCCGTTCTTTTATTTGTCGCTATCGGACTTCCGACAATTCTGCCTACCGGAATCCGCATAAGGCAACCCCCTTTCCGGGGACCTTCTGGCCGTTAGTGCCTGGTCAGGTTTGATCTGTCCGCCGCAATGGAGACGTACGAATACCCCCGTCCTTCGGCCGGGTGCGGCGAGCGGCGCCCTCCAAGGCTACGGGTTCGAGCTCACAGCACGTTGCTTTGCCCCCGATAGATGCCAAAGAGTGCCCTGAAGAACCGGTCATACGCCGGATCGCGGGGATCGCGCCGGACCGAGGCGCGCATGTAGAAGTGCGGTAGGCGTAAAACGATGTAAGCCGCGCAGCTGGAGCTTCTCCCACCGCGCGCCCAACACTTCCCCAACAACGGTCGCCCGACTGGCTGCGCGCACCAGCGGAAGCTGGGCGTAGCACCGCAGCTGACCCCAGACGTTGGGCCATAGGTTGCTCGGAATGGCGAGCTTCGAGAGCTTGGCAGGCAAGGCCCGCAACCCGCCACCGCTTGACAGCCGCGTTTGCCGGATGTGAGGCGATCGTATCCCCGCCGACTGCACGCGCGTCGCTCGCCTTCAGTAACGGTGGCGCGGCGCCGTTAACCCCGCTTGGCAGCGCAAGCGTTCACCACGCAATCGCTGCAAAACAATGGCTTTGTGGCGGAGAGTGGAATGACGGTCGAGCGTTGGGTCTGTCGCCTGCGTAACCATCTTGCTCGATGGCGAGCCGACGATGCTGGGCCACCTGACTTGAGAGATGACGAGCAACAACGATGGGCGCGCCGCGCCGCACAAGCAGGGTCGAAGCACAATCGAGGCTCCGGACGGCTCCATGCTGGCATTTCATCTTCGTGGCGGAAGCGGTGCCGCTCGACAATGGAGCCTTTCTGCGCTACCGGCTCAATCCGGCGATGCTTGCGATGCTGGCGCAGGATCCAAGATCCGTACGGTGGCGAAGCGCAGTGCTAGGCGCGGGCATGCCCCGACTGGGGGATGGCGCGATGCGTACCGGCCGCCGAACATATCAGGGGCATGTGGCGCCCCGCAATCCGCAGTAACGATATCCCCGATAAGCCCGCACTAGTTCGATTGCCGTGGCTGCCCGGATCAAGACCAAAACACCCACACCAAGGAAGAGTAATGGGTCAACACCGAGACGAGTTTTCCGCGAAAACCAAAGTAGACCTTGCATTGGCGGCAGGGCATCACTGCACCCGCTGCAAACGGCGCACCCACTATTTCTGTGAGGAAAGCAGGACGATGATCCATGTTGGCCACGCGGCGCACGACTCGGCCGCCGCAAAAGGCGGGCCGCGCTACAACGCCGCGTTGACTCCGGAGCAGCGACGCGCGATGGAGAACGGCGCGTGGTTGTGCGCTCACTGCGCCACCCTCGTCGACAAAGCCGGGGAGGGCCAGTTCCCGCCCGGTAGCGTCGCCCAATTCCAGCAGACCGCGCTTGCACAACAGCAACAGGCCGTCTTCCAGACGTCGATGGGCGAGCAACCGTCGTATGACGCGGAGAAAGCACAGAAGGGCATCGCGAAATTTCTTGAGAGGGTACGGGCCATTGGACTCAGTATCGGCCACGGCGGCGGCTTCGCCGTGGAATTCCGTTCGATCACGGCGATTCGCCAACTGGTTACCGATTGCGCCGTGCTTGACCAGTCCTCTACGCTGAGTGCCCGGTTCCCGTCGATGGTGCAGGTGCAACAGCGCATCGTGGCGTCGCTGCGTGGCATTGAACGGGAAGTGACCAGCAATAAAAATGCGTGGTGGGCCGATCAACAGTTCCAGCACCATGTACCCATAGGCACCGGGATGGGGATGCGCATGCCGCAGCAAGTTACGATTGACCAGTCCGTCGAACTGGTGAGGGCCTACTGGGCAGACGCGCAGAATGGTATGAACGACCTGTGGGCGCACTCGCGTAGTCTTTAAGCGGGACTGTACAGCGGTCGCCGCCCGCAGAGCCCCCACCCGGGTTGGAACAGTGCATCCCGGGACGCCATATTCGTGGCGGCCGTTGCGGACCGCGCCGGCTGCCCCCGACACGCTTTTCACCTAGTTGAACTATGACAATGACAAACCCGAAACAATTTGTGCTGAGCCGGTTTCTCGGCGCCAGTGTGCGTAGGCATGGCGATCACTATCTGCTCGAAGGGGTGCCCGGCTTGGTGATGTCCGGCTTCGAGGAAGCGGCCGTCTGGGCTGACGCGGCCAAAGACCTGTCGGATCCGGTGTTCGAAGCGCAGCGAACTCGGAACGTGCTGGACAAAGTGATGGCCGCGTTCGCGGCGCTGGGTGGACAAATGACGCCAATGATGGCGTTGAGTCAGCGGCTGGAGCAGGCTGGCTACAGCGCCGCCGAAGCGGCCTCGGCAATCGAGGTGGCGATCGCCTCTGGGGCGCTGGTGTTGACGGCCATGGGCGCCTTGCAGCGCCCCTGAGGCCTCGGCGTCGCCCCCCTCGGAAAAGTCGGACGTTACGGGGCACCGCCGCTACCGCCACGGTAGCCAATGATGACGCCCCCCCCAACGAGGGGTGTTGTCTTAGCTAGGGTAAGCAGCCCGATTTCATTGCCAAGCTGCACGAATACAATAATGGACGCTTCTCCGATCCCTATCATGCTACCTACTGATGGGCATACCAACTGGATGAGCCAAGGGGCTTTGGTTCATTCCCGTCGACGGGAATTGAGCCATATTCAGCGGGAGCTTGAACGCTTGGATCCGGAGATCCTCGGTCCGCTCTATCCAGTGGGCTGCCCAGTGGCGCGAGATTGCACTGAAGTATGACTTGCAGCCGTCCCCGGAGCCCGGGCAACCGCCACTAGGCCTGCGACCAAAATACGCCCAATTCGCTATCACAAGGGCATAGCCCACTGCCGCTATTGAAGTGGCATAGGCTGCGGCGCTATCCAACCCGGTAAAACTCCTTGCTCTGCCCCGCATTGACCGCCCGCCGCAGCCAGTCGGGCATGTCGCCCTGCCCGTCCCAGCTCTGCCCCGCGGCGTTGCGGTAGCAGACCACCGGCGGCGGCGGCAGTGGAGGCGGCGCGGAGCACCCCGCCCCGCGTCGAAGTCTCCCAGGGTGAGCCCGTAGCCGTCCATCTGCGCCTGAATCCAGCGGATCGCGTCCGCGCGCTCAGTTTTTGCAGTCATCGCTGCCGTCACTGCTGTCGTTGCCGTCAGCGGCTACCGGGCTTGCCCATCCTGTGAGCAGAATACGGGGAATCGGCTATCACAAGGGAGGTGCCCCCGGATAGCGATCGGCGTTAGCCGAGCCGGAAAAACTCCACCTGAACCAGCTCGGCTCGCGTGATGCATGAATTCCAGCGCAGCGTTGCACGCCACGCGAAATGGCAGGCTGAACGGTAGTGCCTGACGCAAACGCGCCTTTAGATCCCGCGCTGAATCGCCTCGCGCAACGCCTCCCACGCCTGTCCAAAGGCCTCCGTGGCCGCGACATTGCTGAGCACGTATTCCTCATTGAGCCCGGAAGGTGTGCGCAGAGTGATCCGGGCATACTGCATGACTGGGATCTGGTAGTTGTCACGAAAGCGACGGTCCGGCGAGCCATCCTTATTGGTCTTGGCCCACGTGGTACCGATCTGCTGGGCATCCTTGGGGATGTTCTCCTCCTCCTGGAAGCCGATGCGGGTCACACGCAGCTCCAGCTCGCTGTACTCGATCAATGCATAGTTGGTGGCGGCAGCCAGATAGACCAAGAAGCCGGGGTAAAAATAGAGGTCCCCGCCGTTGGCATTCTGCAGGCAGGGCACGGATATCGGCGTGTCAATGATTTCGCACTTGCCCAGTGCGAAGGACACCGGCTGGCGGTCCACGACGCGGCTGGCCGCAGTGCGCTCGGCCACCTGGTTGGCTGAGCGGGCGGATACGTAATCCCAGATGCGGTACGAACCGGCGCACATCTTGAAGGCGTCACAAAAGCGCGCGAACGCCTTTGCGACGCCGTCAGGCATCTCAATCTGGGTATGGAGCTTGGACAGGTCCAGCTGTTGCTCCAGTTCCTGCCGCATGGCGGTGGAGGTTTCCGCGTCATCCCGGATTTGCGCAAAGCGGGCCTTAAGCACATGCCGGAAGAGCCAGCCCTTGGCCCAACGGTCATGCAGCGTGACCTTGAGTTGTTCTGCGTGCCGGGCACCTTCGAGGGCGCTTTCGATCGAGGCGTACTGGGTCTGGGCGTCGGCAAGGGATTGCTTGAATGCGGCCAATCCCGCGCTGGTCAGCACCGCTGAGCCGGCGCTGCGGATATCCGCCATCGCCGGTGTCGCGGAAACTGGGGCCTTGGGAAGCGCGGGCGGGGCCAGCACGGCCCCGTCGCGGTCTGGATCAACATCCCTTGCAGACGGAGCGCCGAGGGGCTGCCGATAGGACAGGCCGGTCCCAAACAAATTGGCGGTGACGGCGGCCCCACCTGGGCCGTGCGTCAGCCGCACCGGGCCGACCCCTACGGACGTACTGAGCCCACTGGGCGAAATCGTTAGACGAACTCCCGGAATCGGGCTGAAGCTCTTGCGGAATCGCCATCCCATCTTGGACCTCTTGTGATTTTGCGCCGATTGTAGGGAGCGGATGGGCGCCTGTACACCGCGCGGGAGAGGGGCTTAGGCCCCAGCGCCTTCTTGAGGGGTGGCCGGGATAAGGCCATATGTGAGGCTTCGCATATTTTGGAATCCGGGCTACCCCTCAACTTAGTGCAAAAACAGCACACAAAACGCACAACAGACCGCAAAAGAACCACTCAGAATCGACACAACACCCGCAGGGGTAGCGGGAGAGCAGGTTAGCGGTGGCTTCGTCTGCGCCCCGCATCTGCGACAGGATCATGTGCTCGAAGGGCTTGTTGTAGATGTGACGAAGTTTTCGTCGTGGATGTCGTAGATAGCAGCGGCGCGCCGCAGAACAACGACGGCATGACTTTTACCCCTAGCACTTGGGGCTAAACCATTTGGCTGATTCCCGCTGGCCGCCGTGCGGGAGAAGAATTCAATTAGCGCGAGGAGGCTACCATGCAACAAATACGTCTGGTTAAAATCGCAGTGCTTTGTGCCTCGATCGAATTCTGCGGGATTGCCCATGCGGAGTTATTCGAGAGGGACACATTCGAGAGTTGCATCCTAAAGACTATGCCCGGTGCCGCCAATGAGCTTTCGATCCAGCTTATTCTTGCCAAATGCGTTCAAAAGCCGCAGGCGAAGGCTGGCTCCGGTCGGGAGGGGCTCCTAGCAAAGTACTCGGACGGCTTCGAATGCTTTCACGATAAAGGGAAATCCGTAGGAACGCAGTTGGGGGCGAACTACGTGTTCGTCGCCTGCCAAACGCTATATTCCAAACCGGCTCCCTTTGATCCGAATAGTGCTGTGATTGATCAAAGCCGCGTCGTGCCGGATGCGAGTCCATCAGCCGCCCCGTTTTGACCTCCCGCCCTGGACGGAGAGGACCGACAGCGGGCTTTGGCCGCATTCGAGTGGAGCACGTTTTTCGCCCTCCGGGTGGGGATTGCGGAATGGCTTAGTGTTCCGCGATTGGAAGGCCAAACGCAACCACTTCTATGGCCATCTTAAGCTGCCACAGGGATGCTCAGGCATTTCTGAAGTCTGTGATCAGCATCTGGATGAAAGCCTCGCCAGGCTCCGGGATGCTGTCGTGTGTGGAAAGCTCAAAATTGACGATGCAATCCACATCGATCCGTTGGTGGCAAACGCTACGCCCGCGAATGTGGAGACATTGCGAGGCTACTGTGGTCAGCTGCCTGAGATCCTGATCGACAGCGCCACCCGCTTTAGTTGGCTCTTGCTGGGAAGAGAGCCGCATTCCCCGCAGCGAATTGCTATTGGTCTACGCAGCGATACTCGCGCGCGGCATATCGATGTCGGCTGCGGATCTCGCCCCGAATGGTGCCGGAGTGAGACTCCTCGTTATTCGATGCCAGACAGCGAGCAGCTCGCCCCGATCAAGACGCTTACAAAACAGGTGCTAGAATTTTTTTGCGCAGCCAGCTATCAGGTAGTTTAAAGGTGATCCCTTGGAGAAGTAGTCCAGCACATAATTGCGCTCCGCAGCTTTAAGCGATCTTGTGCCCATAGCCGAAGCCCAAGATAACCAATCGGACTGTCCTGTTTTGAGGAATTCGCTTCTAATTTCCTTGAATCCGAATCCTTGCTCTGGAATTTCAAGTACTTTTGCACGAGCTATCCTAGAATCCTGGGTTCGCTCGTATATTTTCATCAGTAAATCGCCGTAACAACCATTTCCCATGAGATTATCTTCGACGATGCAGGCCAACCAAAACAATTGATATTCCAGAAAGAAAGACTCATCTTCCACATATTTCAGAAGCACAGTCGCAAGATCTGCCTTTTCCGATACGGTCGAAGCGACAGAATGAATATGTTTAATAAGATTTGGAAATCTTCGCAGGAGCGCAGGCAAAAGCTCAAGTATGCTATCACTATGAGATCGAAGAAAAAATAGAATCTGCTCTGCATCAGATTCCTCGAGAGCCTCATCCTTCAGGAGGTTCAACAACGAATTTATTTGGTCGGCCGATAGATTGTTTACGACCTCCCCTTCAACCTCGATCAAATCAACACCTGAAGCGTGGTGATGCTCTTGAATTACTGGAACAATTTCAATCAAAGATTTCTGTAGATCTGAAAGGGTATCAGCGACGTCCCCCATGTTCCTGTTTCGAACCGTCTTGCTTGGATTTACATTTAAACCGAACTGCCCTAGCAATTGCTGAATTTTCAAAAAGTCTTGGCGCAGAATATCTGGATCATCACCGAAAAGTGTAAAGTCGTCCATAAATCTTACTATGGCTGACGATTTGAATTGCGCAGATAAATCTACGAGCTTCAGAAACTCGTTGCCAATCATTTTGCTCGGATATATTCCATGGGGAAGGAAATCCACGCTTCGCCCCGCGTTGATTTCCCTTAAAAACTTTCCGAGCGCACCACTATCTAGCTCCGAAACTGTCGGCTTGTCTGCGAACCAGTGGGCGATATCATGATGATATAGCGAGTTAAAATATGATGCTACATCGAACTGGAGATTGTGCTTGAACTTAGCGCCGTTCTCAATCAAGCAATGCTTGTATTCTTGATATGCAGAGTGCACCGAAATGTGCGAGCCATTCTTAAATCTGTAACCGAAGCTTCTTCTCGTTGCACTCACTTCTGGGCGAAATATTGCTCTATTTCTATATGCAATATCGTATATAAAATACTCGGCTACGGGATCGAGTTTTACTGTACGTCGCAAATGCCCTTTTGGCTTCGTTGCGTACACACGTTGCTGAGACAAAAAGTTATCGGAGGCGTGCGTCTCGCTCAAAATCTTTTGATAAATATATTCCGACACCTCATTCTCGTGCATTTCAGCGACAAGCAGATTGGTTTTCATCGGAAACAATGTTCCTGTGAAATCGGCCTTCATAAAATCAAAGGTGGCAGACATAAAATTATGCAATTTTGTTATTTACGAGCGGAATTCCGACGCGCACTGGGCTCCAACATCTTGGCGCCAAGACCTTTCATATTGTCGCACGCCCGGGACGATCGCATCGCCAGTAATATCCTCCCCCGTGAAAGAAACGGTCTTTAGTTCGACCCTACCCGGTAAAACTCCTTACTCTGCCCCGCATTGACCGCCCGCTGCAGCCAGTCCGGCATGTTGCCCTGCCCGTCCCAGCTCTGCCCCGCGGCGTTGCGGTAGCAGACTACTGGCGGTGCCTCGGGTGCGGGTGGCGGCGGAGGAGGCGGCGGATCGAAGCACCCCGCCGCTGCCAGTTCCTCCATGGTCAGCCCGTAGTCGGCCATCTCCGCCTGGATCCAGCGGATCGCCGCCGCCCGCTCATTGATTTCTGTCATCGGTGCTGTCGTTGCTGTCGTCACTGCTGTCGCCGCCGTTTTCCGGGTTGGAGGCGGTCGTCGGCGCGCCCTCGCCTGGTGCCGCCGCCCAGCACCCTCTCGCTCGGGTGGCCCCATCTTCGTCCTGATTGCCAGGCAGCGCCGCCGCCCTGCTCGTTGCACAGCTCTTCCCCTCGGGCTTCCTACGCAATGGCCGCCGAACTTCCGGCCTGGCGAGTTTGCTAGTAAGAAGGGGAGCGGACCGGCCGCGCCCGCCAACCTGTCGTTCAGTACAAGAGATCGATGAGGAAACGCTCGGGCTTCTTGCCAATCCACGCGGGTGCCCGACCGCGCCCCGACCAGGTCTGGCCCGTCTTGGGGTTGCGGTACCTCGGAGGCGGCGCGGCCTTCGTCTTGGTCGGAACAGCGCGGGCAGCGGGCTCAACACTGGGCTGGCCCGCAATGTCCGCAATGCTGAGGTCGTACTCCTGCATCCACT
The DNA here is from genome assembly GCF_004768545.1 of Cupriavidus oxalaticus. Lineage (NCBI taxonomy): Bacteria > Pseudomonadati > Pseudomonadota > Betaproteobacteria > Burkholderiales > Burkholderiaceae > Cupriavidus > Cupriavidus oxalaticus. The sequence continues at coordinate 758,069 of NZ_CP038636.1, forward strand.
GCCGAATCTCCTCCACGACCTTTGGCACTTCCGTGACTCGCAACTGCTCAAGTTGCGCATTGACAGATGCCAGTTGGGCGAGCAGTGAGGATTGGGACGGGCTTTGGGTTGCGGTAGGCGCTTTTTGCTCCTGTCGCGGCTTCCGGGTTTGCGTTTTCTGAGTCGGCGCTTCCGGGGCAGCCTCCACTCCAGGCAGTGTTATCTGCTTCGGCCCGCGCTTCCGGGTTGGGGTCTCTTGAGTCGTGACTTCCGCAGCGGCAACTTCAGCCAGGATTTTCGGCTTCCGACCGCGCTTTGGGGTCCGCGTCTCTTCCGGCGCAGCTTCCGCAGCGGCAGTTTCGGTGAGCGCTTTCGGCTTTCGACCGCGCTTCGGGGCCCGCGTCTCTTCAGGCGCAGCTTCCGGAGTGGCAGTTTCGGTGAGCGCTTTCGGCTTCCGACCGCGCTGCGGAGCCGGCGTCTCTTCGGGCGCTGCTTCCGGAGCGTCCGTTTCGGCGAGCGCTTTCGGCTTCCGACCTTGCTTCGGGGCCCGCGTCTCTCCTGGCGTAGCTTCCGCAGCTGGGGCGTAACGCGGTACTACCGGGGCGGCCGTTTCGGTCAGTTCGTCCTGGGCGGCAGCTGCCATCGGTTCGTCCGTGGCCAGGACTTCAACTGCAGCTTCGGCCAAGGCTTCAGTGGTCGCTTCCGAGGGCATGGCTTCCATGGGCGCTTCCGGCGCGTCAGATTCAGTCAACGCTTCCGCGGCGGCGGCTTCCATCGATGCTTCCGGTGCCACGTCTTCCGTTGAAGCGTTTTCCGGGGCTGTGTAAGGCCGCCGGCGCCGGTATGACACGGTCGCCGTCGGGCCGCTGACCCGGCTTGTGGACCAGAAGTCCATGCGTCGGGCCTGAGTGTCATTGCTGCCACGACCGACGCCTGCACCACTGGCTTCACCACTGACGGGATCCGCGTCGCGCATCGCCTCAGCGATGGGAAGCTCCATCTGACCAAGTCCGTCCGTCGCATTGCTCGCGACAACGGGTTCAACCTCTTGCTTTGGGGCCAATTCGTTCTCCTTCATCGAAGTCACTGCAGGTGCAGACGCTTCCTTATCCCATGGACGATGGGACCTTCTCTTGCGTGTCGTTCGCTTCTCGCCTGCGCCAAGCCTTCCTTACGAATTCTCGCGCCCAATCAACGCCGTACGACGTCGGGACCTTTCTGCCGACTCGTCGTATTCGACGTCCTCTGGCTCGGCGTAATAGAGAGACTGGATGAGCGGATCGCGTCCGCCCGCTCAGTTTTTGCTGTCATCGTTGTCGTTGTCGTTGTCGTTGTCGTTGTCGTTGTCGTTGTCGTTGTCGCTGCCGTCTTCCGGGTTCAAGGCTTCGGCTGGCGCGCCCCGCTTGTCGCCTTGCTGTTCGTCCAGCTGTTGGTCCTGTTTTTCGCCTGGCGCCGCGTGCTCGGTCGGGGCCGGGCCACCGGCCTTGCGCCGCCGCCCACCACCATTCTCCCCCCGCCGCTCGGGCGGCCCCATCCGCAATTCTGCCAGCAGCTGGCGCGCCAGCGCCGCTTCGGCCTCGGCCCGTTCGGCCCGGCGCTGGGCCGCGCCCAGCTCGGCCTGCACCGCGTCCAGGTCGTGCGCGGCTTTGCGCTGCGCCTGCTCGGCGCTGGCGAGCCGATCGGCGAGCGTCGCGGCCTGGGCCTCGAGCCGGGCCCGGACTTCGGCCTGCGCCACGGCCGCGTCGCGGGCCTCGCTGCGCGCCGCCACCAGTTCGCCGCGCAACGCTTCGGCCGTGCGCTCGCTCTGCTGGCGCGCGGTACGCTCCGCGTCCAGTTCGCGCAAGGCGCGCCGCTCGCTGGCCTCGGCCCGTTCCTGCGCGAGGGTCACCGCCTCGCGGGCGCGCTCGAGCTCGGTCGAGAATTGGGTACGCAGCTCCGCCAGCTGCCGCCCGGCGGCGTCCAGTTCCGCCCGCCCCGCCTCCAGCCGGGCCTGGGTCGCCGCGTGCGCCTGCCGCTCCGCGGCCAGCGTCGCCTGACCTTCCTCGATGGTTTGGCGCGCGGCGTCCAGCTGCGCGACGAGTGCCGCGGCTTCCTCGCGCGCAAGCGCGGTCTCGGCGTGCGCGGCATCGCGCTCGGCTTCAGCAGCGCTGGCGGCGGCGCGGGCCTCGGCGCGCAGCGTGGCCAGCTCGCCGGTGGCGGCCTCGTTGGCCGCCTGCCAGATGGTCTGGACCGCCCCGGCCGCGATGTCCTTCAACGCCTCCGGCAAGTCGGGATGGTCGATGGTGACGCGCGTGCGCCCGCGCAGTTCCTGCCAGAACGCCTGCAGCACCTCGGCGGGCGTGCCCATGCTGCCCTTGCGCACCAGGCTGTAGAGCTTGTTGGCGGTGGGCGTGACGCCGTAGCGGAAGAACAGCAGGCCGCAGACCTCACGGTAGAGCGCGCGGGTCTCGGGAAAGCGGCCGCGCAGCTCGGCCAGGTCGGCCTGTAGTGCGGCGTCGGTCAGATCCAGGTCGGCAGCGGCCATGGGGCGAAAAACGGAAAAGTGATGATAAATATTACACCATAATACGTAACAAAACCAATTTTCTTGGCAATACTTTAGACATAACTGCGCTTATGTCGAGTAAAGTGGCCGCAGCCTAATCATGGATTGACCCTTGCCAATCCATCTTGACTAAGCTAGACTAAGTTCATTGTTGGGAGGAAGACCATGCAGACGGTGAACATTCATGAAGCCAAAACGCACCTTTCTCGGCTCATCGAAGAGGTGGCGGCAGGCGACGAGGTCGTGATTGCGAAGGCGGGCAAGCCGGTGGTCCGGATCGTGCCGTTCGTCAAGCCAAAGCCCCCACGGCGCCTTGGCGGGCTGCAGGGCAAAATCCGCACGACAGACGACTTCGATGCCCCGCTTCCCGATGACTTGCTGGCAGCCTTCGAAGGACGGTAATGCGCATCCTGCTCGATACCCATGTTTTCCTCTGGGCCGTCACGCATGACCCGAAGTTGAGCCAGACCGCGGAGCGGCTGATCCTGGATGCCGAGGAGGTCTTCATCAGTGCAGCCAGCATCTGGGAGATCTCCATCAAGGCGGGCCTCGACAAGATCGAAGTCGATGTCGACGAACTCATCGCCGAAATAACCGCCGCAGGCTTTCGCGAGCTTCCTGTGACGAACACGCATGCCGCCGCAGTGCGTCATCTGCCAAACCACCATCGGGATCCGTTTGATCGGCTGCTGATCGCCCAGGCGATCAGCGAACCATTGCGACTGCTATCGGCAGACGAACACGTCAGGAAGTATTCTGACCTTGTCATTCGGGTTTAGGGTCAGTGACGGCATATAAGCGGACCGGTTTCCCGGTCCGCTGCTCAGGCCGACTACGCCTGGCAGCCGAGGGCGGCCCGATTCGACTCCCCCCAGCTCCGCCGATTCTTGAAAAAATACGGCGCCTACTCATGGAACTGCTCCCGCTCCCACCTTCGGACGGCCCGGCCGCCTCGCTCCCGACCCCGCTGGAGCGCCTGCGCGTGCCTCCGGCACTATCCGGCGCGGCCGGCAGCAACCGCGCCCCCGCCAGCGCCACCCGCATCGCCGCCGCCGATGATCTTGCCGCCGCCACCGCCTGGCTCGCGCGCTATGCCGACAGCGCGGCGACCCTGGCTGCCTACCGACGCGAGGTCGAGCGATTGATTCTGTGGGCGGTGCTGCAGCTCGGCAAGCCACTGTCTTCGCTCACGCACGAGGATCTGCTCGCGTATGAGCGCTTCCTGTCCGACCCGCAACCGGCCGCGCGCTGGGTGCTCGCCGGCAACAAGAAGCTCGCGCGCAACCATCCGGACTGGCGCCCGTTTGCCGGACCGTTGTCGCCCGGCAGCGTGCGCCAGGCGCTGGTGATCCTGAACGCGCTGTTCGCGTGGATGACCGAGGCGGGCTATCTGGGGCCGGCAACCCGCTCGCCCTCGCCCGCCGCCGGCGCGCGCCCACCCAGGCGCGCATCACCCGTTATCTGAGCCACGAACTGTGGGAGACGGTCAAGGAGACGGTCGCTGGGATGCCGACCGAGACCGTGCGGGAACGGCTGCACGCGGCACGCTGCCGCTGGGTGCTGAGCGTGCTCTATCTGGGCGGGTTACGGGCGTCGGAGCTGACCGCGACCACGATGGGCGCGTTTTTCTGCCGCCGGGATGCCCAGGGCATTGAGCGCTGGTGGCTGGAGGTGACCGGCAAGGGCAGCAAGACCCGACTGGTGCCGGCAACTGACGAATTGATTGCAGAACTAGCGCGCTACCGCCGCGCCCACGAGTTGGCGCCTACCCCGCAGTTCGGGGAGACGCGTCCATTGGTGCTGCCGGTGATTGGAAGCGGCGAGAAAGCGCTGTCACGCGGCGCTTTGCACCTGATCCTGAAAGAGGTGTTTGGCATGGCCGCGGCGCGCCTGCGGGCGCGCGGACCAGAATGGGAGGCGCAAGCCGCAGTGCTGGCCAGCGCCTCGGCGCACTGGCTGCGCCACACCGCGGGTTCGCACATGACCGACCAGCAGGTCGACCTGCGCTTTGTGCGCGACAACTTCGGGCACAGTTCGCTGTCGACGACGAGCGGGTACTTGCACAGCGAAGAAGATGCCCGGCATGAAGCCACGCAGGAGCGGCATCGGATCGGCTGGGGCACCGAGAAATAAGCTTGCAACATGGCGGCTCGAGAGCGAACAATAGCGAAAAGCATTGATGAAAACCCTTCATCATTGCCTAAATGCCGCGACGGCATACCGCCCGCTGCTATCCGAAGGCTTCGAGTAGACAACTTCCATGCCCCGCCATAACTTCAACGACCTGCTGGCATTGATCACTGTCGCGAAGGAGCAAAGCTTCACGCGCGCGGCGGCCAAACTCGGCGTTACACAGTCGGCGCTGAGCCATACCATTAGCAGCCTCGAAGCCAGGCTTGGCGTGCGGCTGCTGACCCGAACCACGCGCAGCGTGTCCACGACCGACGCGGGCGAATGGCTGATTCGCTCCCTGGGCCCGAAGTTCGAAGAGATCGAAGCCGACCTGTCCGCGGTGGCGGAACTCGGCGAACGGCCGGCTGGCACGATACGCATCACCGCGGTCGACCATCCGATCGACGCTATCATCTGGCCGCGCCTGGCGAAAGTACTACCGCAATACCCTGAGCTGAACGTCGAACTGACTGTCGACTATGGCCTCACCAATATCGTCGGCGAACGCTACGACATTGGCGTGCGCTTTGGCGACCAGATCGAGAAGGACATGATCGCGGTCCGCATCAGCCCCGATGTGAAAATGGCCATCGTTGGCGCCCCCGCCTACTTCAAGGGCCACGACAAGCCTGCCACGCCGCGTGACCTGCTGGACCAGCGCTGCATCAACCTGCGGCTTGCGACGAGCGGCGGCCTCTATGCCTGGGAACTGGCAAAGGGTGCAAAGAAACTGCAGGCGCGCGTCGAGGGCCAGCTCATTTGCAACAGCGTCAACCAGATGCTGAACGCCGCCCTGGACGGATTCGGGCTGACGTTCCTGCCCTATCCGCTGGTCCAGCCGTATGTGGAGGCCGGCCGCCTCGTCCGTGTCATGGACGACTGGTGCCCGACCTTCCCCGGCTATCACGCGTTCTACCCAAGCCGCCGCCAGTCTTCGCGCGCCTTGAAGATTGTCATCGACGCGATCCGGTATCGCCCCGAAAGCGCACGCCGCTAGGCCTGCGCAAGCTGGTCGCGGATCGGCAGCGAGCGGATCCGCTTGCCCGTGGCCGCAAAAATTGCATTGCACAGCGCAGGCGCCACCGGCGGCACCGGTGGCTCGCCGACGCCGCCTGGCGGCACGTCGAAATCACCGCCGACCAGCCACGTGTGGATGGCACGCGGCGCCATATGCGAGCGCAAGAGCTCGAAGTCGTGGAAATTGCTCTGCTGCACGCGGCCTTGCTGGAACGAGATCTCGCCAAGCATGGCAAGGCTCACGCCCATCACGCAACCGCCCTCCACTTGCGATCGGATGCGCTCCGGGTTGACCTGCGGACCACAGTCGATTGCCATATCGACACGCGGGATCGAGAGCTGGCCTTTGGCATCGACGGCGACTTCGACGACGGTCGCCACATACGTGACGAAGCTGTATGCCATGGCGATACCCAGGCCATGGCCTTTCGGCAGCTTGCGACCCCAGCCGGCCCGCCGCGCGGCTTCCTCGATCACCCGCCGCATGCGGCCGGTGTCGAGTGGATACAGGTCCGGCGATTCGCTGTAGTTCCAGTTGTCAGATAGGGTCGCAGGATCGATCTTCCGCGGCGGCCCGATCAGCTCCAGCAAGTAGTCTTTCGGGTCCCTGCCGGCCTGGTGCGCGAGTTCGGCGACAAAGCTCTGCACGGCAAAGGCGTGCGGAATGTTTGACACCGAACGGAACCAGCCGATGCGCGTGTGCGCCGGCACATCGGCCGACTCCAGCCGGATCGACGGGATCTGGAACGGGATGTTGATGGCCGTCATCGCCGCCTCGAACGCGGCCTTGCCTTGCGCGCCGACCCTGAACGTGGAGGCGATGGTGGGGGCGGCGGACCGGTGAAGCCATGCTGCAGGCTTGCCCCTGGCATCCAGCACCGACTCCATGCGCTCGACCGATACCGTGTGGTAGTAGTCATGACGGATATCATCGTCACGCGTCCATTGCAGCTTGACTGGCGTACCACCCATCGCCTTGGAAACAAGCGCCGCTTCGGAGATGAAGTCTGCCATCGACTTGCGGCCGAACCCGCCGCCCAGCAACGTCAGGTGCAAGGTCACATCCTTCGCCTCGAGCCCGACATGCTTGGCCACGCTTTCCAGGGCGCCCTGCGGCGCCTGCGACGGCGCCCAGATCTCGCATTTGCCATCGACGAAGCGCGCCGTGGCCACCGGTGTTTCCATCGACGCGTGGGCTAGATGGGGGATGTAGTACTCGGCCGAAACCTTGCGCCGGCCGTTGGTAGACGATAGCGCTGCCACGGCATCGCCATTGTTGCGCAACGCCTTGCCGGGCTGGCGCGCCGCCGTCTCCAGGGTACGCCGGAACGCGCCAGATTCGTAGCCTGCGTTCGCGCCATCATCCCATTCGAGCTTGAGCGCGGCGCGCCCCCGCATTGCCGCCCAGGTATTCGTCGCCACCACGGCAACGCCCCCAACGGGGTTGAACAGCGGCGGACCGTCGTAGCCCTTCAGTTCGACGACGCGCAACACGCCGGGTACTTTCATGGCGTCGGCGCTGTCGACCTTGCGCAGCTTGCCGCCGTACACGGGCGGCCGCGCCATGACAGCGTAGACCATGCCGGGGAGCCGTACGTCGATGCCGTAGGTGGCCTTGCCCTGCGCAATATCGCGGCTGTCGGTCGGTACGATCTTGCCCTTGCCGATATAGCGGAACGCGTCGGGCTGCTTGAGCCGGAGTTGGCTGGGCTGCGGCACCGGCTGCCGCATGGCGGCTTCAGCCAATTCACCGTAGCCGAGCCGACGGCCCGTTGGCAGATGAATGACTTCGTGGTTGCGCGCCCGCACCTCGGTCGCCGGCACTTTCCACTGGCCGGCGGCGGCGGCTTCGAGCATTTGGCGCGCCGACGCGCCCACGCGGCGCATCGGCGCCAGAAAATGCCGCATGCTGCGCGAACCGTCCACGTTCTGGCTGCCATAGCGTGCCTCGTTCGCGTCGGCCTGCACGATCTTAACGCGGCGCCAGTCGGCTTCCATCTCGTCTGCCACCACCATCGGCAGGCTGGTCCGCACGCCGGTGCCCATCTCGGCGCGATGCGCGACGATCGTCACGGTGCCGTCGCGCGCGAGCGACACGAAGACCAGCGGGTTGTCCACCACGCCGCCCGGCATCGAGGCGGCGCCGTACTTCTTCTCCCCTTCAGCGGCATCGGCCTTTGCGATCAGGCCGCCGAACTGAACAGACAACGCAAACGCCGCGCCGGCCTGCAAAAGACGGCGGCGAGCCGGTTGCGCCAACAGCTGAATATCGGTGCGCGTCATGCCCTGGCCCCCGACTTGTTGCCCTGGAGCCGTGACGATGCCAGCCGCACGGCGGCATTGATGCGGGTATAGGTACCGCATCGGCAGAGATTGCCGCTCATCGCGGCGACGATCTGCGCGTCGGTCGGCTTTGGATTGCTTTTCAGCAGCGCGGTCGCCGTCATGATCTGGCCCGCCTGGCAGTAGCCGCACTGCGCCACGCCGAGCTCTACCCACGCGTCCTGCACGGCCTTGCCCACCCGATCCGCATCCATCGCTTCGATCGTGCGCACGGCCTTCCCGCCCACCGCGGAAATCGGCGTCACACAGGAGCGCACCGCCTGTCCGTCGACGTGGACGGTACAGGCGCCGCACAGCGCCATGCCACATCCGAATTTCGTGCCCGTAAAGCCCAACGCATCACGGAGCGTCCACAGCAATGGGGTATCGGGGGACAGGTCGACATCATGAACCTGACCATTGATCTTGAGCGATGTCATCGGCAATTACGTGGCTGAAGTTCGCGGGATGGTAGCGGAAAAGCGCGGCCCGATTAATGTGCCGGTCCTGCATACGCTTATGAATCCTCTTCATGAATGCGCAACCTCCGGCACGTCGATGGAGCGGAGTCTGCCATAGGGTGTTCATGAGTGCATTTCATAAAGGCTTTGAGTATTCATGATCTAGGCGGGTGCGCCATTTCTTAGCAAGATGTCGCACCATGGAAAAATCAGTTCTTCATCAAGCCAGCGCCACCCCGCGCAATATCGGCCTGGACGCAGTTGCTGCTCCCCGCGTTTCGTCCGCTTCCGCACATCAGACCCCTACTCCGCGGGCGTACTGGAGTGGGGTCTTCGCAATGACGCTCTGCGTCTTTGCTTTGATCGCCTCCGAGTTCATGCCGGTCAGCCTGCTGACCCCGATGGCTGCCGACCTGCATGTGACGGAAGGGATGGCAGGCCAGGGCATCGCCATCTCCGGTGCTTTTGCCGTCATCACGAGCCTTTTCATCTCTGCCCTGGCCGGCAACATGAACCGGAAGACCCTGCTGCTTGGCCTCACAGGCGTGATGGCATTGTCCGGCGCCATCATCGCGTTGGCACCGACGTACCTCGCTTACATGACCGGACGCGCGTTGATCGGTGTGGTCGTGGGCGGGTTCTGGTCGATGTCGGCTGCCACAGCCATGCGGCTGGTGCCGGCCCACCAGGTGGCACGGGCGCTGGCCGTGTTCAATGGCGGCAATGCACTGGCCACGGTCGTCGCCGCGCCGCTGGGCAGCTATCTCGGCGCGGTCGTTGGATGGCGCGGAGCCTTCTACTGCCTCGTACCCGTTGCCCTGCTCGCGCTCGCATGGCAATGGTTCAGCCTGCCTGCCATGCCAGTGCAATCTCGTCACGCCGGCCAGGGCAATCCGTTCGCACACCTGCGGCGGCCGGTTGTGGCATTAGGCATGCTCTCGGCCGGCGTGTTTTTCATGGGCCAGTTCACGCTGTTCACCTATATCAGGCCCTTCCTAGAAACGGTGACGCGGGTCGATGCTGCGGCGCTCTCCCTGATCCTGCTTGTCATGGGTGTGGCGGGCTTCGTCGGCACCTCTCTGATCGGCACTGTGCTAAGACGCGGGTTCTACGCCACGCTGATTGCCATCCCTTTGTCGATGGCGGTCATTGTGCTAGCGTTAATCGCTTTCGGCCATCAAGCGGGTGCCGTCATCGCGCTGCTGGGGCTCTGGGGGCTGGTCGCGACGGCCGCACCCGTCGGATGGTGGAGCTGGATCACCCGGACGTTTCCCCACCACGCCGAGGTCGGTGGCGGGCTCATGGTTGCCGTCGTCCAGCTCTCGATTGCGATTGGCTCCACAGTCGGCGGCTTGCTGTTTGACACGCTTGGTTATCAAAGCACGCTTGAAGCGAGTGCAGCGATGTTACTCATTGCCGCCGGACTGACCCATCTGACTTCCCGCTCCGAAGCGGCGCAAGCGCCTGAGCGCTCACTTCACCAGTAAATTCCTGCATGACCATCGAAGCGTTGGCGCCTATGCCTAACGGCAGACGGCTACAACCTGCATACTTTCACGAACATGAAATAATGGTCTTCGCCTGCAAAACAGCATTGTCTGTCAGGGTGCTCCGTTGGCGATTAATTGCATTTTGGAGGTCTTGAAAGGAAGCTCACGAGAGCAGATCGTACCGACGCTGTGTCCGAACTCACGACGATCCCGATAACTGGACCAGGTGCCGCTCCAGCGCGGCCTGCGCACGACGAGCGCTATCGGCATCCACGTTATCGCCCAGGACCTGGACTAGCTGCCGCAACTGGCCCGCCGTGAGGCCCACGTTCATGCTGATACGCATATGTGCCTGCAATTGCGATTCAGCCCCCGGCAAAGCGGAAAGCATACCCACCGTCGCCAGTTCGCGGCTTTGCCAGTCGAGGTTGTCGCGCTCGAAGATATCGCCAAACAAGTGGGTCTTCAGATATTCGTCAATGGCAGGAGCGAATTCAAACAGCGCGCCCCTGACCGGGGCGCCAGACAACTTGGTCTGGTTGGCCGTTCCTGCAATCAGTAACGCATCGCCCTTGGGCACGGCACGGCTCGGGTCTGAGCCGGGCACGTCGTGGACGCCCCGCTGCTTGCGCGCGTCAAGCACCTTCATCAACTCAGCCAGGGCATTGAGGCTGCGCGGGAAACCGGCGTAAGCGTAGAGCTGCACCAGGATTTCCTTTGCCTCACTCACCGTCAAACCCGAGTCAAGACCCCGATTCAATGCCGCGTTCAGCCTTGCGATGTCGCCTGCAGCACCGAATGCAGCAATAGGGACGATGGCTTGTTGCCGCGCCGTAAGCGTTTCAGATGCGCTTGGCGCGCGACTTTGGGGAGCATTCAAAGCTGGACCCTCCTGCGCATTAGCGACTACGGGTATCAGCGTAGTGATCATGCCGAAGCCCATGGCGACCGCAAGCACGGAGCCCCTGCAGCATATTTTCTGCGGCTTAGCGCGCGTGATATTGCTCATCGCTGACTTTCTCCATCCACGTGACATTTTTCCCATCCACGGTGCCGGTAACAGCCAGGTGCGTCATCGCCGTGGCAGCGGCTGCGCCGTGCCAATGCTTGACGCCTGGCGGACACCAGACCACGTCGCCGGGACGGATTTCCTGAACAGGTTTGCCCCATTCTTGCGTGAGTCCCACCCCAGACACCATCACCAGGCGTTGCCCGGCTGGGTGCGTGTGCCACGCCGAGCGTGCAGCCGGCTCGAACGTCACCAGACTGCCCGAAGCATTGATGTTTTTGTCGGCGGGCCAGACCGGATCAATCCTTGCGCGGCCCGTAAAGTAATCGGCCGGGCCTACCGTCGACGCCTGGCTCCCGGCTCGGGCAATTTGCTGGCTCACCGCGTTCGCTTGCGTGGTTATCTGCGGATCCGCGGCGCAAGCTACGGCGGCCTGGCCGGCAGTGACCAGCAGTGTGGCTTTCAGAAGGTTGGGCATTCTTATCTCGAAAAATGACGATCGATACAACTGTATGGGCCGATTGATTGGTTGAGAAGACTGTAAAATCAGAACACGCTTGTGTGTGAGATTCACCAATGTCCAAGGAAAACCTCAACGACTTGCAGGCCTTCGTTGCCGTGGCGCGTGAGTGCAGCTTCACGCGAGCCGCCGCGAAACTGGGATTGTCCCGTTCGGCGCTAAGCCATGCGATGCTAGCTTTGGAAGCTCGCCTGGGCGTGCGATTGCTCACACGCACCACCCGCAGCGTCTCGACGACGGAAGCGGGTGCGCGATTGCTGAACGCACTGGCGCCGCGGCTGGATGAGATAGAACAGGAACTAAGCTCGCTCAGTGCCATGCGGGATAAGCCGGCAGGTACGGTCCGCATCACAGCCCATGACCACTCCATCGCGACGGCGCTCTGGCCCCGACTGCAGCCGCTGTTGCTGCAATATCCAGACATTGAAATCGAGTTCAGCGTCGACTACGGCTTCACGGACATCGCCGCGAATCGCTTCGACGCTGGCGTCCGTACGGGGAACCGCGTGGACAAGGACATGGTTGCCGTGCGTATCGCGCCGGACTTGCGCATGGCCGTGGCCGCCTCGCCCGAATATCTGGCCGGCAAGGCTATTCCAGCCACGCCGCACGACCTGACCCAGCATCGGTGTATCAATCTACGTCTTCCAACTCATGGCGGCCTGTATGCCTGGGACTTCGAGCGTGATGGACAGGCACTCAACGTGCGAGTAAGTGGTCAGACAGTGTTCAATAACACCTTTCTGATGTTGCAGGCGGCACTAGACGGCATGGGGTTCGCTTATGTGCCCTTGGACCTGATGGCGCCTCATATCCAGACTGGAAGGCTCGTGCCGGTGCTTGAGGAGTGGTGGCCACTGTTTCCGGGCTATCACCTTTACTACGCCAGCCGCCGTCACATCTCGCCGGCGCTCGCACTCGTCATTGAAGCGCTGCGTTATCGAGAAGACGAACTCAGGGAGACGGTCGTGTTAGCAGCCAAAGAAAAAGAGCCCAAGCCTTCTGGCCCGGGCCCCTAAGTCCTGGAGGACTTTATTCCCCCGGATGGAGACACTGATCTGACTCGCCCTGCTCAGAATTTGTGACGCATACTCAAGGACACTCCGGTCTGGCTGGCACCGGGCGTTATGGTGCTGCCAAACCCATTCAGACCCAGGTTCGAGTTGTCCTTGTTATGTACATAGCCAACGGTAAGGAAGGCATCCGTCCGCTTGGAAAATGCGTAATTGGCCGATGCCACCAATTCCCAGGGGTCTTGGCCGTTGCGCTTGTTGTTGAAGTAGTAACCCGCGCCAGTCAGGGTTAGGGCCTCAGTCGCCTTGTACCGGTAGCCCAACCAAAACAGGTCGTTGCGGCGCGCTCCGCCGATGTCGCCATTGAACCAGCGGTATCCCGCCAGAATCGTCGAATTGCCGAAAGAGAAGTTCGCCGCAGCGGCGATGCGGCGGTCGGCCTGTGCCGAATTCTGACCAGTAATGCCGCGTGTGCCTTGCTGCTGGTCGTAGATGACCGTTGCGCCGAACGGGCCGCTTGCATACTCCACGCCACCACCGAACGCCCGGTCGCTCTTGACGTCGCCGGGCGTCTCGCCGGCGATGGTGCTGCCAGTTGCAGTGGTCACAGTCGTGCCGCGCGCAAAGCTGTAAAATGCGGTCGCGGTGACCGGCCCGAATTTTCCGGTGTATTTGGCCGTGTTGTCATAGCGGCCGACCAGCGTGGAATCAAAACCAAGCGCTGAATAGCGCGCCGCCAGCACCATCGGTTCGTAGTTGATCAGCAGGTCATACAGAGTGTTCTGCTGACGGCCCAGCGTCAGCCTGCCCCACTGGTGCTCCAGCCCGACGAAGGCTTGCCGGCCAAATAAGCGGCCGCCCTGGCTCATCACACCAGTGTCGAGATCGAAGCCGCTCTCCAGCACAAATAGCCCCTTCAGCCCGCCACCTAGATCTTCCGTACCGCGCAATCCCCAGCGCGAACCCGATACATTGCCAGAGTTCATGCGTGTCAGCGTATTGCCGTTCGCATTGGCATGATTGAGAAACTCGATGCCGATGTCCGCCACACCGTACAGTGTGACCGAACTCTGCGCGCTGGCGATCGGTGCGGCAAAGGGTGCTGCGACCGCCAGCAATGCGGCGGCGTAATGCTTGTTCATGAATCTCCTCCCTGCTCTATCTGTCGTTGTTATTTCGCTGGCATTGCCGGGCATGCCGCTTCCCTTAGTCAAGTTTGATCTTGGCGTCGTGGATCAGCTTGCGGTAGGTTGCCGAGTCTTTCTCGATCCGCTTTGCTAGCATCTCCGGCGTCCCGCCCACCGGGGTGTAACCCATTTCGTCCAACCGGGAGCGCACTTCCGGCATCTGGACGATCTTCTGCAGTTCTGCATTCACCCGGGAGATCGCGCCCGGCGGCGTGCGCGCCGGATAGAGGAAGCCAAACCAGATCCCGATATCGAAATTCGGCACGCCAGCCTCATCCAGCGTGGGCACGTCGCGCAGGACAGGAATCCGGTGCGGCACCGAAACGCCGAGTGCCTTTAGCTTTCCGGACTTGAGGTAGGGCAACGCCGTGACAGGGCTAACGAACATCATGTCGGCCTGCCCACCGAGGACGTCGGTCATCGCCGGTGCGGCACCCTTGTACGGAACATGCAGCAGGTCGATCCCGGCCTTATGCTTGAAGTACTCCGCCGCCAGGTGATGGGACGAACCGTTGCCGGCGGAGGCAATGGCGAATTTGCCGGGATTTGTCTTGGCCAGCGCAATCAGTTCTTTCACATTGCGCGCCCCAACCTTATTCGGATTGACCACCAGCACCATTGGCACATTGGCAATCAGGCCGACTGGCACGAAGTCCTTGACCGGATCGTATGGAGTTTTCGCCAGCTGCGGGTAGATCGTGAAAGCGTAATCCGAACCTAGCACCAGTGTCTGTCCGTCCGGTGCGCTCTTCGCGCCCGCCTCCGCGCCGGCGAGGCCGCCCGCGCCACCGCGGTTTTCCACCACCGCCGGTTGGCCCAGCGCGACGGCAAGCCGCTCGCCGAACAAGCGCGCGGTAATGTCGGCACCGGCGCCAGGCGTCGAGGGGACGATCAGCTTGACCGGCCGGGACGGGGCCCATTCCGCAGCCGCTGCGAACGGGGTCCCCAGCATGCCAGCGATCCCAATACCAAATGGGACGAGGAAAGTCCTGATTGCCTTCGTGAATATCATGGTGCTGTCTCCGTTGATTATCGTTATCCAGCCTGGCCTTCGAGGTCACAGGCCTCGGCTGCACGCCGCACGGCAGCGAATGCCTAGATGACCTTTTGCTTTAGCAGGGCGTCAATCTCTTCCCCGGAAAGGCCGAGCAATTGGCCATACACCTCTTCGTTCGACGAGCCCAACTCCATCGCCGGCTGGTCGAACTGCGCGACGCTGGCCGAAAACCGGATCGGCAGGCCCATGCTGGTCGCGGCCACACCGCCGTATCGTGGATGCGTCAGCCTGGTCACCGCGCCGCTTTCATGGAGGGACGGGTCTTGCACGACTTCGTGCGGGGTCCGGATCTTCGCTGCGGGAATGCCCCGTTGTTCCAGCAGCACATCAACCACGTGTTCTGAAGTGACGGTCTGCGTCCAGGCCTGGATGACGGTATTGAGTTCCGCTGCGTGCTGCAGCCGCGGGCCACGCGTAGCGAAGCGCGGGTCGTCCACAAGCTCCGGCCGTCCGACGACTTCCAGCAGCGCCTTCATCCAGTCAGGACGAAACGCCACGATCGCCACGTGGCCGTTCTTTGTGGGATACACGCCGAATGGCGCGAGCCGGTCGAGGGAATTGCCCGTGCGCGTTGGCTGTCCATCCCTGCACAGCACATCGAAGTGCTCTTCAGCGACCCAGGACGCCAGGCAATCCAGCATTGACACCTGGATCTGCTGTCCTTCCCCTGTGCGGCCCCGCTGAATGAGCGCGGCGAGGATGCCCTGCACGGCAAACATCGGCGCCAGCAAGTCGGCAACGGGAATGCCCAGCCGGGTGGGCGGGCCATCGGCAAAGCCCGTCGCCTCCATGACACCACTGAGTGCCTGAACAATGATGTCCATGCCCTTGAGACTCGGGTATTCGCTGGGCTCGCCGAAAGCTTTGATGGACGCGTAGACAATGCGCGGATTCGCTTGTCGCAGGTGCTCATAGTCAACCTTGAGCCGTGCGGCCGTGCCTTCGCTCATGTTTTCCACGACCACGTCGCATTCCGCGGCCAGGCGCATCAGAATCTCGCGCCCGCGCTCGGTCTTCAGGTCGAGGGTGACGCTCTTCTTGTTGCGGGCACGGCTCAGCGTGGTCAGCGACAGGTCCCCGTCCGGATTCGGTCCGAAGTTGATACCGGCCTTGCCCACCGACGGCGGATTCGAACTAGAGATATCGCTTCCGCCCGGGGCCTCTACCCGGATCACTTCCGCGCCAAGCCCGCCAAGGATCAAAGTCGCGTACGGACCGGAAAGCGCCACGGTCAGGTCGAGCACGCGGATGCCATGCAGGGGTCGCGAGATGTTGGTCAACATAGCTGTATTGATAGAGTGTGGCGGACGGATCCGATCCGCCTGCAAACGCCTTGCCGTGACACCGGTCAACCGGTAACTGGCTCCTTGCGCAAGGTCCTGAGCTTTGACGTGCCATGGTGCCTGTCCGCCGACTTATATCCCAGCGCGTCCTCGGCAATGATGATCTTCTGTACATTCGCCGAGCCCTCGCCCGTGAACATCATGTCCGCGAAGCACTTGTAGCGGGAGATCCGATATTCCACTGCGAGGCCGTAGCCGCCAAAGATCTGCTGCGCCTTGTCAGCGCACAGCTTGGCGGTCTGCGACGCATGGTACTTTGCCATCGACGCCAGCCGATTAGTGGGTAACCCCGCGTCCATGTGCTGGGCAGTCTTGTAGAGCAGTGCGCGGCTGGCCTCGATCGCGACAGCCATTTCGGCGATATCCGCCTGGATCATCTGGTAACGGCCCAGCGGGCTGCCGCGGACCATTCGTTCGTTGGCGTATCGCACGGCGTCCTCGAAGCACGCGCGGGCAATGCCGAGCGCAAGAGCGCCGACCACCGCGCGTCCCGACTCCAGCGCGCGCATGATGATCTTGAAGCCCTCGCCTTCTTCGCCGAGCCGGTTTTCAACCGGAACAACGAAGTCGTCCAGGTACAGCGCAGCTGTCCGGAAGGATTTGGACAGGCCCATCGTGTCGATCGGATGCGCGGTGAATCCCGGGTACTTCTTGGGTTCGACGATGAACGCGGTCACGCCGTTCGCGCCGGCACTGGGATCGGTCTTAGCCAGTAGGATGCCGGCGTCGCATTCGTTGCCGAGCGACGCCCACATCTTGGACCCGTTCAGGATGTATTTGTCACCGTCGCGTCGTGCCGTGGTCTTCATGTTGCCCAGTGCGTCCGAGCCGCCGCCGGCCTCGGTCAGGGACATCATGCCAATGATCTCACCGCCCACCAGGCGCGGCACGTAGCGACGCACCTGCTCTTCCGTACCGGCAAGGTAGATGCCGGCGGGACAAGTGCCCGACTGCTGGTTGCTGCAGCAGGCAAAGCGCACATCCATCCGGGCCAGCTCTTCCAGGATCACGACGGCGGCCAAGTAGCCTGTGCCGGTGCCACCCACCTCCTCCGGGAACAGCGACCCGAAGAACCCGGCTTCCCCAGCCTTCCTGACCAGCTCGCGCGGCATCTCTTTGCGCGCCTCGAAGCCGTCCATCACGGGCACGACCTCACGCTCCATGAACCGGATCACGCTGTCGCGTATCGCAGCGATATCCTCTCCGTGCAGGTCAAGCATCACCAATCTCCTCATTTGCTATGACTTACCGCGTCCCGCAGCACGCGGAAGCGCTCGGCCACTGTTGGCCTCTGATACTTATCATGACGGGCTTTGCCTGGCGGCTGAACCATGTTGCGCATTGTTCCGCCATGCAAAACCGCCAATCTCAGCGCCCCTGCCAGCGGGGCGCCCGCTTCTCCGCGAAGGCGCGCATGCCTTCTTGCGCATCCTCGCTTGCGTACACCGTGGCATAGATGTCTACCGCATCGCGCAGGCCTTGCTCGACACCGACCGAGCCGGCATGCTGGATGCTTTTCTTTCCGGCGCGCACGGAAAGCGGCGCATTGGCTGCAATCTTCGTCGCCATCTGGAGTGCGACAGTACGAACCTCGTCTGGCGTCTCTGCCACATGGTTGACAAATCCAAGCGCGTGCAGGCGCTCGATCGGTAAAAAGTCGCCGGTCAGGGTCATTTCCATCAGCACTGCCTGCGGCAGCATCCAGAGCAGCGGAACCCCCCAGGGGGAGCCGCGCCCCACCTTCGCCTCGGCAATGCCCCCTAACGTCCCTCGCAAGCCGATCCGCAAGTCACAGTTCAGCGCAAGCATCATGCCGCCCGCGGTAAAACTCCCCGTCATGGCAGCGATGATCGGCACGTTGACCGTTCTCATGCCTTGCTGGAAGGGATCCTCGATCCGGTCCGTAATGTCGGCTGTGGCATCGTCCCGACGGATGGCCGCCGCTTCCTTCAGGTCCATGCCGGCGCAAAAGGTGCCGCAGTCAGCGGATGTGAGGATCACCACCTGGACTGACTTGTCCTTGTTGATGCGCTTCCATACCGCGCTCAGGCCGTTGAAGACCGCCACAGACAGCGCGTTACGGGCCTGTGGGCGGTCGATCCTGACTTCCACCACGCCGGGTGCCACTTCGGCCAAGACCAAACCTTCCGCAATGGTTTCGGCATTCATGGCTCGATCACTGGCAGGCGCAGGATGGCATTGCCCAGCGATTTGCCGGTCTGGTCCAGCCGCAGCGTCCGGGTGGCGCCACCGCCCAGCGCCTTGTGCATGAATACGCTGAGCGAGTGCAGATTTGCGGCCTCGAATACCTCGACGTCACCGCGGACCCATTCGCCGAACAATTGCTTCACGGCCTCGGGGGTCACGGAGCGGCGCAGCGCCTCGTAGTCCTGTGGCGTTTTTGCGATCACGCCGATCGTCACCGTGTCGCCTTTATCGCCGGAGCGCACGTAGGCAATGTCTTTGAGCAGGGAAGTCATGCTTTCGATCTCCATTTCAAACGTCGAGGACCGTCACGGTCTGCTGGATCAGCTCGCGCGGAATCAGCGTCGGCCACAGCGACACCACGGGACGCGGCTTCATCGGTGCACCGAACGACGTGCCGCCGGGGCCCATGATCCACATATGGGCGCAGCCCCGCCGAACTTTCTCGGCCTCGTCCTTTGTGCGCGTGCGCACTGCGACGCGCAGACCGACCTCGTTGTGGTCGCAGTTGCTTCTGGGTGCCGCCGGGCCGTGCAGCATATTGACCCCGACGAAATCGAACTGGATCTCGTCGGCCTTCAGGCCCAGACGCTCAAAGCGCTCGAGCAGGGTTTCGCGGGCCTTCTCCGCCCGCGCCAGCGCCGACGGCCAGGGGAAGAACATCATGCCCTCGCCAATCCAACCGTCTTCATAGCCGATGACGACCTTGAGCTGGTCCGGACGACCCGTTCCCGTCATGCCGCTGATGCGAACGCGGTCGCCGCCCAGTTCTTCAAGCGAGAGCGATGTGAAATCGGCAACGCCATCCGGCATCACGTAGCGGCGAGGATCATTGATCTCGTAAAGCAGGTGCTCCTTGATCGTAAACTGGTCGACCCGGCCGCCAGTTCCCTGGAGCTTGCTGATCACGGCGGTGCCGTCCTTGGAGAAGTCCGCGAACGGAAAGCCGAGATTCCCCATATGCGGCATCTCGGCGAAGCGCGAGTTGATCCCGCCGCTGGCGCAGCCCGCGCATTCCAGCACGTGGCCGACCGTCACCGCCGCGGCAATGCGGTCCTCGTAAGATGCTTCGTAGCGCCACCCGAATTCGTGGACCATTGGGCCCACGTACAGCGCGTTGTCGGACACGCGGCCCGCCACCACCACATCCGCGCCGGCCCCCAGGGCTTCCACGATGCCCGAGGCATCGGTATAGACATTGGCCGCGACGACGCGCGAACGGATTCTGGCGAAATCCGTGTCGCCGGTATCCATGTTTACGAGGGGAATGCCACTCGCGATAATGTCGTCGAGCCGGTGCAGCACGTCATCGCCTTCGATGACCCCAACCTTCGTCCCCGACAAGCCCAATTCCTGCGCTGTCTTGACGATGGCGTTGCCAGCGGCCATGGGATTGACGCCACCGCCATTGGAAATCAGCTTCGTCCCGGACTGGCGCGCAAGTGGCATGGTAGCGCGCATGTAGTCGATGACGTCCGGCACGTAGCCCAACTGCGGATTCTTGGCCCGCAGGCGCTGCAGCAGCGCCATGGTCAGCTCGGCGAGGAAGTCGAACGACAGGTAGTCAAGCTTGCCGTGTTCCAGCAGTTCCAGGGCGGGGTCGAGTGCGTCTCCCCAAAAACCAGAACCAGATCCGATACGTACGATGTCTTTCATGTTGTCACCACACCTCTTGGAGAATTTGCTGTAACTGTTCCGCGTCGCGCACGGGGCGCGGGTTGTTCTGCAGGTACCAGTCGTCGAAGGAAACCCGGGCCAGCTCGGGCAGCGCGTCCTGCAGGACATCGAGGTCGCGCAGGCGCGTGGGCAGCTTCAGTGCGCCGAACACCGACGCAAGCGCATCGACCACCCGGGCGCCGGCCACCTCTTGTTCCGCGCCTTGCAAAGGCAACCCAAGCGCGGTAGCGATCTTGGCAAGGCCTTGCGCGGCTTCGGGGGCATTGAAACGAAGCACGGCGGGCAGCACGATGGCGTCGGTGATGCCGTTGTCGATGCCGAACCTGGCACTGATGGCGTGGCCGAGTGTCAGGGCAGCGCCCGCACCCGTGTAGTCGGAACCATGGCCACACAGGATCGAAGCCGCCATGAGTTCCGCACGCTCGCCGTCGTCATATTCGTGCTCGCTCGCACCAAGATGCTTCGTGAGCAGGCGCACCGCGTGCATCAGCATGGCATCGGCCATGGAATCGCCCTTGCGCGACATCAGGCCTTCGACTGCCAGCGACAACGTATTGAGTCCGGCACTGAGGATCAGCTGGCGCGACGCAGTCCTGAGCAGGTCCGGGTGGATGAACACGGACTGCGCCCGGGTCTTGGGGTCATAGAGCGCCAGGCGGCTGCCGTCGGCCGGATCAAGGACGGCGCTGCCGGCCTTCACGATGGCGGTCGTCGGCGTGGTCGGAATGACCAGCTGGGGCAGCTTGGGGGCGAGCAGCTTGGGGCTGGTTAGCTTCCCCGCCGGGTCGCGCTGCGTGCACATGGCGTCGGCCGGTCGCTGCTCGGCCATCAGGATGCTGGCTGCGCGCGCAGTCACGATCGCCGACCCGCCGCCGACCGCAATGACGGCATCGGCATTTACCCGCGCCAGTTCCGCTGCGGCTTGCTCGACCGCAGGCAGCGGGCTTTGCGAACGCACCCCGGTATAGACACCGGCACAGCGTCCCTGCGCCGCCGAGACGATCAGGTCGACGATACCGGCGTCGCGGCCGAGCGTTGCGCCACAGAAGACCAGCGCGCGCTTGCTGCCGAGCCGCTCCAGCTCTGCCCCGAGCGAGCCGAGGCTGTCCGCACCCTGGAAGATGCGCAGGGCCGGTACGATATGACGGAAGGATTGCATTGAGGTTTTGCGCATTGCCTGTAAGGTGAGAACCATGATGCGGCGGCTGGCGTCCAGCGCGAAGCCGGCATGAGACTGTTCCGCGGGTGAAAACAAGCCGAGGCGGCGAATGCAGCCGCTGCCCGGGTTCAGAAGATTTCAAACAAGCCGGCAGCGCCCATCCCACCGGCGATGCACATCGTCACGACCGCATACCTGGCGCGCCGCCGGCGGCCCTCCAGCAACACGTGACCTGCCAGTCTCGCGCCGCTCATGCCGAACGGATGCCCCACAGAGATCGCGCCGCCATTCACGTTCAAGCGCTCGTCCGGGATGCCAAGCTGCCGCTGGCAGTAGACCGCTTGGCTCGCAAAGGCTTCATTGAGTTCCCACAGGCCGATGTCCGCCACGGCCAGGCCGTGCCGCTTCAGTAGCCTGGGAACGGCGTAGACGGGACCGATACCCATTTCGTCGGGCTCGCAGCCGGCCAGCGCGTATCCCCGGAACGCGCCGAGCGGCTCGAGTCCCAGCTTCGACGCTTGGGACGCCTCCATCAGCACGCAGGCCGAGGCGCCGTCAGACAGCTGCGAAGCGTTTCCTGCCGTCACGAAATGTCCTTCGCCCAGCACGGGCTGCAGCTTTGCCAGGCTTTCGTAGGTGGTGCCCGGGCGGTTGCAGTTATCGGCGTCGACGGTCACTTCCTTGTGCGTCACGGCTTTGGTGACTTTGTCGGTGACCGCCATCGTCGTCGTGCATGGGACGATTTCGTCGGCAAAGCGCCCCGCCTTTTGCGCCGCTTCCACCTTTCGCTGGCTGTCGGCGGCAAAGCGGTCCTGTGCTTCGCGGCTGATCTCGTAGCGCCGGGCGACCACTTCCGCAGTCTCGATCATCGACAGGAATAGTTCAGGGCGATGCTCGGCAAGCCAGGGATCGATGGTGGTATCGGTTCCGTCGGTTGCGCGCGCTCGGATTTGGGAGATGCTTTCGACACCACCTGCGACAGCGGCATCGGCGCCATCCATGACCACCCGTCCGGCTGCAATAGCGATGGCCTCGAGACCTGATGCGCAGTAGCGGTTCACCGTGGCACCTGCGACGCCAATCGGCAGGCCCGCCCGGAGTGCTGCCTGACGGGCAACGTTCCTGCCGGTCGTGCCTTCCGGGTAGCCACAGCCCAGGATCAGGTCTTCGATGCGCCCCGGCTCGATGCCGGCGCGCTGAACCGCGGCCTGGATGGCGAAAGCAGCCAGGGTGGGACCCGGCGTGATGTTGAATTCCCCCCGATGGGACTTGGCAAGGGGAGTTCGTGCAGTGGATACGATGACGGCTTCGCGCACCGGAGGCTCCTTGGACTAGATTCGCGTATGACCTGCATCTTGCGGAGCACGGCCTGCGCGCGACAGCAAGTCGCAAGTTGTTCCGGCAGCGAAAACTCGCGAGTCGCCGTCCACGCAGTCTTCCACCTCGCAAAACCCAGTATTCGGCAAATAGAATCGCTAAATCGGGCAGGGATTACCCGTTGTTGACAGCTATCGATTCACGACACTAAGCTGGGTCATCCTTCGGGGCGTCCCCGTCTTTCGCATCTCCCCATGCCATCCAAGCCTTACAAAGTCACTTCCTTGGAACGTGGCCTGGCAGTACTGCAAACCTTAGGCAGCGCCGACAGGCCGCTGCGCAACCGGGATGTCGTGGCAAGCACCGGACTGCCGAAGGCGACTGTGTCCCGACTGACCAACACGCTGGCGGCCATGGGTTACCTGCGTCGCACCGACCAGGGCAGTTATGTGCCGGGGCATCTCAGCGCACGCTCGGGCCGGTCGATGCTCGCCGGACTCGACTTGGCGCAGCATGCGCCGCGCTTCCAGGCATTCTTCGAGGAAACCGGTGGGATCGCGGTATTGGAAGCGATGATCGGACGCACCATGGTCCCGGTGTTCCGCTGGTCTGCTGCCGCCAGCACGCTGCTGTCACAGGGAACCGGCGAGGTGTCCGACGATGAGCAGGTTCCGTCGCGCCATTGCCGGGAGTTCTTTTATGGCGACAAGACCAGCGTCACTGGGGAATTTGCCAGGCAACTCAGCGAGAAGGGATGGTGTTATTGGTGGGACGTGGCGGCCAGCGAACTGAGCGCCAGTACCGCAGTGCGGTTCGAGCACGTCGGTGACTTCGTATTGACGCTGCATGTGCCGCAGCCCGAAGCGCCATCCGAGGCGCGCCTCGCCCGTGTCGGACTGCATCTTTGCCAGTCCGCGCGATACATTGCGCAGCAATAGCTGTACCGAGAGGTAGCAACCCATGGACACCAAGCCGCTCCAAAACGTCTGGCAGATCGCCGACCCGACCGCGACGAAGCTGGACCTGACGGGAATCGTGCGCCGGGTACATACCACCTCTGGCGAGCGCAGGAAGGCCGTTTCCACACGCAAGACTGCGCCTGCGCGCCAGGACCCGGGCTCCGATTTCGTCGAAGCTTTGGCCCATGGCCTCGCGCTGTTTGAATCCTGGCAAGACCACGATACGTGGCTCACCAACGCGCAGATTTCCGAGCGGTCTGGTCTGACGCGCACGACTGTCTCGCGGCTCTCCGCCGTCCTGGTTGACCTGGGCTACCTCGCTCGCGAAAGCCAGCGCGGACGCCTGCGACTTACAGCATTGACACTGAGCCTTGGCTTTGGCAATGCCTTCGCGCGGATTCCTGCTTCCGCATCGCAGCAGCAACTGAAACAACTCGCCAGCGAACTCGATGTGTATGCAGCGCTGAGCATACGGCAGAGCGACCTGGTCCAGGTCGTCGAGCACGTCGTGAGTCCGTACCACCCGGATGCCGTTGTCCTGGATGTCGGTGGGAAGCTACCGATCTGTCGTTCCGCATCTGGGTTCGCCGCTCTCTGTGCGCTCAAGGAAAGCGAGGCGTCACCGCTGCTCGAGCGGCTGCGGTCGCAGTATGGGGAACGGTGGTCGCCTTTGGCGCGCCAGATCGAACGATCGCGGCAGGAATACCTGAGCAAGGGCTACTGTACCTCGGTCTCGAACTTGTCGCGCAACATTGGCGCTGTCGCGGTCCCCGTGATACCCACCGGCAGCGACGATATCTTCGTGCTTGGTTGTGGCATGTCGGCCCAGGACTTCTATCCCGAACGCGTCGAGCGGGAAATAGCGCCGCAGCTGCTGAAGGTCGCAGATGACCTGAAGGTATCGCTGTTAGCGTGATAGCGCCATCCGCGGCCCCAACATGTGAGACTTTCAAATGCCCTGTCATCCCCCGCTGCCCGCCGTGAAATCCACGAGCGGGTCATTTCGATGAAGGCGTATCAGAGTGAAGACGGGCTCTACGAAATCGAAGCACGACTGGTCGATACCAAGCCATTTGCCTTCCAGCGGATCAGCCTGCCGGATCCGTTGCCACCGGGCGAACCGCTTCATGACCTGTCCCTGCGCCTCACGGTGGATCGGGACTATGTGGTGCGCGCGGTGGAAGCCTCGTCTGATGCCACGCCCTACTCGCTTTGCAAGGAAACCGAGTCGACACTATCCGTGCTCGTTGGAGATCGGATCGCATCTGGCTGGTCTTCGACCGTCAAGACGAAGCTGCGCGGCGCGGCGAGCTGTACGCATCTGATGGAGATGCTGATTCCCATGGGCACTACCGCCTTCCAGGGCATTAATGGCGTGCAGCGCGAAAGGCAGACAACCGTGGACACCAGCAAGGTCCCGGTCCAGGTGGACAGCTGCTACAGCTATGCGAAACACCGCAGTGTCATTCAGCGCTACTGGCCCCAGCATTATCAGCCGGATTCGGAATAAGGGAATAAGCGCGGCCGGCGTGAAAACGCACCGCCGACCGTTCGGCATTCGCACGGCCGGCGGTTCTCGATGGCAGGCTATTCGAGTTCCATCTTCGCAGTCTTCACGATGCGCGACCAGCGTTCGATGTCCTTCTTCTGGAAGTCCGCGAGCTCCTGGCGCGACATGGGCATCGGCCGCCAGCCGCTTTCGCAAAACAGTCGAGCAGCTTCGGGCATCCTCACGGCAGTAGTGATGACTTCATTCAGCTTGTCCGCCACTTCTGCGGGCGTGCCTTTTGGTGCGAACGCCGCGACCCAGCCGCTTAGTTCGTAACCCGGGACGCCCTGCTCGGCTATCGTGGGAACCGTCTCAAGGCCAGGCATGCGATTGCGCGTCGAGACACCAAGCGCGCGCAGCTTGCCGTTCCTGACCTGCGGCATGATCGAAAGCGAGTCGCCGAACGTCATGTCGACACGGCCACCGATGATATCGCCGACCACTGCCGACATCGCTTTGTATGGGATATGCAGGATGTCTACCTTTGCCTGCTGCTTGAACAGCTCCCCGCCTGCAAGTGTCCACGAGCTGGCACTGCCAAAGGTTAGCGTTCCGGGTTTATCCCGGGCCAGGGCGATCAGCTCAGGTACGTTCTCGGCCTTTACGGTCGGTGAGACGGCAAGCACCATGCCACCTAACGAGATCCCGGCGATGGGGACAAAGTCCGCGACGGGATCGTAAGGCATCTTCCTGTACAGGCTCGCGTTAGACGCGTGCGTGGTGCTGGTCGTGATGATGACCGTATAGCCATCAGCAGGCTGGCTCAGTGCGTACTGGATACCAATAATCCCATTAGCGCCGGGCTTGTTTTCCACGACGACAGGCTGTCTGGTCTGCTCGGTGACATGCTGGCCAATAAAGCGCGCCACCTGGTCTGTAGTGCTGCCGGCCGCAAACGGAACGATCACACGGATCGGCCGGGATGGGAACGACGACTGCGCCATCGCCCCTGTGCACGCCAGGATAAGCGGCACGGCGGCAAAGAATGTTTTGGGAAATCCTCTCACGGTTGGCTCCAAGATTTGTCGTCAGACAGTACAAGAGCTCGACGCAACGCGAACGTTTTCTGGCGCGATGCGTAGCCCGACAGCGAACTGCGGGTGGTGATATGCGCACCGGATTGATCGATTGCTGCCGTGCGCGCATGGACTCCCTGGCGCT
Organism: Cupriavidus oxalaticus; assembly: GCF_004768545.1. Classification (NCBI taxonomy): domain Bacteria; kingdom Pseudomonadati; phylum Pseudomonadota; class Betaproteobacteria; order Burkholderiales; family Burkholderiaceae; genus Cupriavidus; species Cupriavidus oxalaticus. Next base: position 784,211 of record NZ_CP038636.1, read on the forward strand.
CAATCGTCGGGCGCGGTCATGCGCTCCATGGCTTCGGCATACTCCAGTTGCAGTTGGTACATGACATCCTTGACCGAGCGCTCATGTGTCAGGTCCCAGACGCCCTGGCCCGCCGGATATGAAAAGTACTCCTTGCGCTTCGCCCGCACCACACGAGCCTGTGCCGGATTCCAGAGCACGGCTTGAAGCGGCGCCTGTAACGGTACGGGCGCATCAGGACGCTCCCAAGCTTCGGAAAGCTGACTCTTGATCATGCGGACAGTTTTTCCGCTCCAGCACCGGCGCCGCGCGACATCTTCGGAGCGCGCTGCAAACAGCACCTCTTTCTGGAACGGCTCGATCAGTTCGCTCTCTCGTGTGCCAAGCCAGATCGTGCCGGTCCAGACTCCCTCCGCGCCCAGTGCCCGTGCTGCAGCAATCTGGCTTCCGCGGGTAATCCCACCAGCGGCTAGCACCGGCACTCGGCCGGCAGCGGCGGCTACCACTTGCGGCACCAGCACCATGGTCGTGATCTCGCCCGTATGACCGGCCGCCTCAGTGCCAACGGCCACCAGCAGGTCCACACCGGCCTTGAGGTTTCGCTCGGCATGTTCAGCCTTGCCACAAAGCGCGCCCACCAGGATGCCGCGGCTGCGCAGTAGCGACACGATGTCGGCGCGCGGCTCGCCTAGCGCGCTGACCACCAGCCTGACTTGTGGATGCTGCAGTGCGACTTCCACCAGGCGCATGCCACCGCTCGCCGTACGATTGCGCCCGACCTGAAGGATCTCCTCGTAGAGGCGGCCATGTTCTTCCGCGGGCAGCGGCGGCACGTCCGCCTCCTTCAGGACGGTATCCATGTATGCCTTGTGCTCGCCAGGGATCAGTGCATCCAGCGATCCTGTGGTTTCCTCCGCCTCTTTCGAGTACTTTCCAGGCACGACGATGTCGATGCCGTAAGGCTTGCCGTCAACGTGCCTGTCGATCCAGGCAAGCTCTACTTCCAGTTGCTCCGGGGTAAACCACGATGCGCCCAGTACGCCGAAGCCACCGGCGCGCGTGACCTCGACAACGACATCGCGGCAGTGGGAAAAGGCGAAAATAGGGACGGAATATCCCAGCTTCTGGCGCAAGCTGGTCATGTCGTTCTTCATCTCAGGACTCCAGAAAGAGTGCCACCGTCATTGCTTGATGATGGTCGTCCGCTCCACCGAAACAATTCCGTGATCTTCACGGCAAGCTCTTCAGCGAACTGATTCGGAAATATCTAAGACCAGCGTGGAGCGGGGGCTTACGCCAATGAAAAGGGTCGGCACAGCGGCATCAGAGCCGAGTGAAGCCCGCCTTTCTGCCCTTATCCCGCATACTCTGGATGGGTGCGCTGGCCAGCCGTTTTCGCTTTGGTCGAACGATATTAGGAAAACGTAGTCGCGCTTCGAAGCCGCGGGCCATTTGTTCCGTCATGCAAAACAAGCAGCAGGAATTCCCGTTTTGGCCAGGTGAGCGCGCGAAGCCAAATGATGCGCGCAAGGTTACGTAGATGCCAGTCCGCGATCTCCACTAGGATATATCATGCATCAATGACAATCGTTCACGAAGGAATAGGCGATGGAAGTCACCGGCATGAATCACTTCACTGTCCTGACAAAGAACCTGGCGTCCAGCGTGCAGTTCTACGCGCAAACACTTTGGCTCTCGAAAGGACCGCGCCCGGACTATCGTTCCCTGGCGCATGGCTGTACTGCAACGGTGGGCCGATCGTGCATCTGATCTCCAGCGATACTTCAGCACCCCCATTTGGGGTGATTGACCACATGGCATTCATGTGCACGGGACCGGCCCGAGCTTCAACAGCACCTTCAAACGGACCTGGGTTCTTCTGAATCAGGCAATGCCGAACCCGCCATCAACCGGCAAGATGACACCGGTCACATAGGCTGCGTCGTCGGAGCACAGGAAGCGCGCCACGCGCGCCACATCGCGCGGCGTGCCCCACCGTTGCATCGGAATACGAGCCATGATCCCCGCACTGCGCTCCGGGTTATCCAGCGCGCCCGATGACAAGCGCGTGCGGATCCAGCCCGGCGCGACCGCGTTCACGCGGACGCCTTTTGGTGCCAACGCTGCCGCGTAGGCGCGGGTCAGCCCAAGCACGCCGGCCTTGCTGGCCGTGTACGCCGGATTGTTGGGTGAGCCAAAGTAGCTCCACATGGACGCCACGTTGACGACGGCGCCGCGTGCAGCGGCCAGGCGCTCCTCCAGCACGCTGATCATCGCCTGCGAACCGTTCAGGTTCACGTCGACCACCTTTCGGAATCCCTCCGGTGAGAACTCCTTGCGTTCGTGCAGGATAATGCCGGCTGCGTTGACCAGCACCGACACCGCATCCAGGTCCGCCGTGGCGTCACGCATGGCGTCCACGGCAGTGACATCGCCGCGTCGGAAGTCCAGAGCGCCCGGCAGGTCTTCGTCGGCGTCCATGCCCAGGCATACCACGCGCAGGCCGTCCTGTGCAAACAATTCGGCGATGGCACGGCCGATTCCGGTTCCACCGCCCGTTACCACTGCAATCCGTTGACTCATACTGCCTCACTCCCTGTTGAAGAAACGGGGCGCTACACGCCCAGGTAGGTTGCGCGCAAGTGCGGGTTGGCAAGCAGTTCCTTGCCCGGCCCGGACAGCGCGATGGTGCCGCTTTCGATGACGTAGCCGTAGTCGGCCATGTCCAGCACCTGGTTGACGTTCTGCTCGATCACAAGGACGGCCATGTCGCGCTCGCGCAGCTGGCGAATGCTGTCGAAGAGCCGATCGACCATGATCGGCGCGAGCCCGAGCGATGGCTCGTCCAGCGCCAGCACGCGTGGCAGCGCCATCAGCGCGCGGCCGACCGCCAGCATCTGCTGCTGCCCCCCGGACAGTGTCGAGGCGGCCAGGTGCTGGCGCTCCTCCAGTATCGGGAACAGCGTGAACACCTCGCGCAGCGTCTGCGTGCGCCGCTGGCGCGCGCGCCGATTGCTGGCGCCGATCAGCAGGTTCTCGAGGATCGACATGCCGAGGAAGAGCTGCTTGCCTTCCGGCGACTGAACGAAACCGTCCAGCACCACGCGGTGCGGCGCCTGGGCATCGAGCTCGCGTCCGTCCATGCGCACCGCGCCGCGCTTGCGCCGGACCAGCCCCGACACTGTGCGCAGGAATGTGGTCTTGCCAGCGCCGTTGGCGCCAATCAGCGCGGTGATTGAGCCCGGCGCCAGCGACAGGTTGATGCCGCGCAGCACCTGCTGTTCGCCATAGCCGGACCACAGGTCCTCCACTTCAAATACTGCTGCTGGCATAGCCATCTCCGAAATAGGCATTGAGAACCTGGGGCATGCGGACCACGTCAGCAGGCGCCCCGTCGGCGATCAGGCGCCCCTGCTCCATCACGATCACGCGGTCCGACAAGCCCATGATGACCTTCATCACGTGCTCGACGATCAGCACGGTCACGCCGGTGTCGCGGATTTTGCGTACCAGTTCGACCATCTCGCCCGCCTCGTTGGGCGTGGCCCCCGCCACCACCTCATCCATCAAGAGCAGGCGCGGACGCGTGGCCAGCGCCCGACCCAGTTCGAGCTTGCGCTTATCGAAGGCAGTCAGGTCGCTGGCATCGGTATCGGCACGCGCAGCCAAGCCCAGGAATTCCAGGCAGGCGTAGGCCTCGTCGCGCACGCGCGCCCTTACGCGGCTGCGCGAAAAGCCGCCGACCATGACGTTCTCCAACGCACTGAGCCCGCCGAAAGGCTTCGACAGCTGGAATGTGCGCGCGATGCCAGCGGCGCATATCTGATGCGGCCGCTTGCCGCGGATCTGCTGTCCGCCGAACTGGATGTCGCCTTCGTCGGCCTGGATTGCGCCGGCGATCAGGTTGAAGGCAGTGGTCTTTCCCGCGCCATTCGGGCCGAGCAGTCCCAGGATCTCGCCCTTTCCCACCGAGAACGAAAGCTTGCTGACAGCCTGCAGGCCGCCGAAGCGCTTCGAGATCGATTTCACTTCGAGAATACGTTCCATGGATCTTCCTTCAGGCGTCCTTGGCGACGACCGCCTTGGCCGTAGCATGCGGTGCGCGCCGGTAGCGCAGCAGCCGCTCGAGCGGGCCGATAATGCCCTTGGGGAAATACAGCACCGCCACCATCAGGATCAGGCCATAGATCACCAGGTGCAGGCCGAGGAATTTGCCGGCAAACCAGGCGCGGGCGAGTTCGGCGATGGGGTGCAGCACGAAGGCGCCCAGCACCGGGCCGATGATGGTCCCCTGGCCGCCGACGATGGCCATGATGGCAGCGTCGATCGACAGGTCCAGTCCCATGTTCCGCTCCGGATTGATGTAGCGGAAGAATTGCGCATAGAAGGCGCCCCCCAGCCCGGTCATGAACGCGCTGATCGCGAGCGCAATGATCGGATAGCGCGTAGTGCTGACGCCTACCGCCTGGGCGGCGGCCTCGTCGCCGCGGATCGCCTTCAGGTAGTAGCCCAGGCGGGAGCGTTCAAGCGCCAGTGTGGCCAGCAGCATCGCCACCAGCATCGCAAAGATGATGTAGTAGTACGGTACCTTGTCGTCGAACTGGAACGCCAGCCAGCCTGCCTGCGATGGCGGAATGACAAGGCCCTGCGCCCCCTTGAGCGGGATACCGAGGAACTCATCGGTATTCTCGATCCAGATACGCACGATCTCGGCAAAGGCAATGGTGGTCAGCGTGAAGTACGGCCCCTTGAGCTTGAAGGTGGGATAGCCGATGCACACCGACAGCAGCGCCGCAGCCAACCCGCCGGCGAGCATGCCGAACCAGGGCGAGATGCCCAACTGAGTGAATAGCAGCACGGTGATATAGCCGGCCCCCCCGGCGAACACCGAATGGCCCAGGGACAGCTGACCTACATAGCCGCAGACGAAGTTCCATGCCGACGCCATGTAGGCGAAGTAGAGGATCATGATCAGCGAGTGGAGCGCGTAGCCGTCCTGCACGAATAGCGGCAGCACGCCGGCAACGGCCATCAGCGGAATTCCGATCACGGCGTTGATATTGGTCCTGGATACGGTCATGAGTACGGACATGAATGTGTCCCTCCCTACTTGCGGCCGAGCAGCCCGTTGGGGCGGAACAGCAGCACGATAATGAACAGGCAGAACGAGAACACCGATGCGGACGTGGCCGTGACGAACTGCGAGGCGACCGACTCGAACACGCCCAGCACCAGGCCGCCGAGCAGCGAACCCGGAATCGAGCCGATCCCGCCCAGCACCACCACCAGGAAGGACTTGATGCCAAACCCGAGTCCGGTGGTCGGCGATACCGACAGGAACGGCACCAGCAGCGCGCCGAAAAGTCCGAGGATGCCGGCGCCGATGCCGAAGGTGACGTTGTAGACCTGGCCAACGTTGATACCGGAAAGCGCTGCGGCGTCGCGGTTCTGGGCGGTTGCGCGGATCTGGCGGCCGGTGTCGGTGGCGCGCAGCCAGTACGACAGGCCGGCCGCGACCGCCACCGCCGCCACGCACGCGATCAGCCGCGGCACGTTGACCGGCAGCGATGCCAGGTCGATCGAGCCGCTGAGCGCATCGGTGGTGACCGTGCGCACATCGGGCCCGAAGGCCATCAGAATGCCGTTGTCGATCACCAGGAACACCCCGGTGGTCAGCAGCAAGGCACCAAGCGGCTCGACCACCATGGTGGCCTCGCGCCGGAACAGCGGGGCGATCACTACCGCCTGGGTGAAATAGCCGAGCAGGAACAGCAGCGGCACGGTGAACAGCACGGTAAGGTAAGGATGCAGGCCGAATACCGACCAGATCAGGTAACTCAGGTACATGGCGAGCATCAGGAAGGAGCCATGCGCGAAGTTGATTACCCTCAGCACGCCGAAGATGAGGCTGAGGCCAAGCGCAATGCCGCCGTAGATGCCGCCCAGCAGTACGCCGTTGACCACGGCGTAGGCCAGAATGGTTGGGTCCATGTCACTATCTCGATAAGCACGGGCAGCGCCCGTGTTGCGATACATCCGGCCCGGCACGGCGTGCCGGACCGTCCTGCCGGGTGCCTCAGCGCGCGCCGGGTGCGGGCAGCGGCCACACCGGCGCCACGCCTGCCAGGCGGTTCGATGCCGGCCAGATCGTGCGGCGCTCACCGTTCTGGTTCTGCGAGATCACGCCGTGGGCAAAGGTGTTCTGGCCCTGCGCGTCGAACTTGATGCGCTGGTAGCCGGTGATCAGCGCGGGACCGCTGCTGATGTCGGTCGCGGCCAGGGCGTCGCGCACCTTGCCGCGCTCGGTCGAGGCAGCCCGCTCCAGCGCGTCCTTGACGATGTAGACGTTGGACACGCCCTGTGCGCCGTAGGAATTGATGCCGTAACCGAGCGCCGCCTTGAACCTGGCATCGGCGGCGATCATGGCCGGATCCTTGGCGGCGCGCATGATGTCGACCTGGAAGTCGTCCTGCACGAACATGTTCTCGACGGCCTTGGGCGACACCGCCTTGTAGAAGTTCGGATCCTCCGAGCCACCGCCCACGGAGTGGATGCCATAGGGCACGTACACGCGGCTTTCGGCGAGCTGGCGCGTGAACAGGATGTGGTCCGGCGTGTAGGCCACGACGATCAGCGCGTCGGGCTTGGCGCTGCGGATCTTGAGCAGTTGCGCCGACAGGTCGGTCTGGTTGGGCGGGTACGATTCATCCAGCGAGATGGCGTAACCGCGCTCCTTCGCCAGCTTCTTGACGTTGGCGGCATGCGAGCGGCCCCAGTCGGTACCCTCGTAGAACAGGCCGATGCTCTTCGGGCCCTTGCCAGTCTCCTTCTTCAGCAGGTCGAGCGCGTCGATCTGCTCGCGTGCGTCATAGATGGCCTTGTTGTTGGGCCGGAACACATACTTGAAGCCGCGCTCGGTAATCTCGTCCTTGACTGCGCCGGTGACCAGCCAGGGTACCTTGTAGCGCTCGGCGACCTCGGTGGCCGGGAAGGTCACCGCGCTGTTGTAGGCGCCGACGATCAGCGTGACGTTCTCGCGCTGGATCAGGCGCTCGGTTTCCGCGACACCGACGTCGGGCTTGGACTGGCTGTCGGCGAACACCAGCTTCAGGCGCGCGCCGCCCAGCGCCTTGACGCCGCCCGCGGCATTGATCTGCTCGGCGGCGATTTCCGCGCCGAGCTTGGTCTGGTTGCCAATGGTGGCGGCGCCGCCCGACAGCGGCAGCACGAAGCCGATCGGGATCTCCTTGACTTGCCCGATGGCATTGCCGCCCGCCAGCGCCAGCAGCAAGGCCGAGGCGCCGATAAAGCGACGGCGGGACGAACGTGGGTGCGTATGCATAGTGTCTCCTGGTTTGGTCCGGACCCGACGGCCCGGTGCAACTCTGGGTTGCTTCTGTGATCCGGCGCGGGCGCGCGGCCCGCGCCCTGCCGGTCAGGCCGCCATCACCTGCTGCGCCAGTTCGCCGATGCCGGCGGCATCGAGCTTGTAGTGCGCATACAGGTGGGTCGGTGGCGCGATCAGGCTGTACTCGTCGAGAATGCCGTGACGCACCAGCCGCGTACCCGCACCCGCATCAGCCAGCACCTCGGCCACCGCGCCGCCCAGGCCGCCCAGCACGTTGTGCTCCTCGACGGTCATGATTGCCTTGGAGCGCGCTGCCGCACGCAACACTGCCTCGCGGTCGAGCGGCTTGACGGTGGCCATGTCGATCATGCCGACCGAGCGGCCGGCGGCATTCATGCGCTTAGCCGCTTCCAGCGCCGGATGCACCGTCGAGCCGGTCGCGATCAGCGTCAGTTCCTCGCCCTGCAGGTGCTCGATCGCCTTGCCGAACTCAAAGACGGTGCCCTCCTCGTAGACGGCGGGCTCACGGCCACGGCCGATGCGGAAGTAGATCGGCTGCGCATGGTCCTTCGAGGCATTGATCGCCGCGCGCAACTGCGGGCCGTCCGCGGGGGCGACCACGGTCAGGTCCGCGATCGAGCGCATGATGGCCAGGTCCTCGGTCGCATGATGCGAGGTGCCGTAGAACCCCAGCGAGATGCCGGCGTGATGGCCGATCAGGCGCACAGGCAGCGCGCAGTACGCGACGTCCATGCGGATCTGTTCGCAGCACAGCAGCGCCAGGAACGAAGCAAAGGTGGCGACAAAAGGGGTATAGCCGGCAGTGGCCATGCCCGCGGCGGCCGTCACCATGTTTTGCTCGGAAATGCCGAACTGGATATAGCGGTCCGGATGCCGCTGGGCAAAGCGGATCAGCCCGTTGGAGTACTGCAGGTCGGCGGAGCCGGCGAGCACCGGCGCGCCCGCTTCGACCAGGTCGATCAGGCCGTCGGAGAGGTAGCTGAGTCCGGGGGTGATCGCGTTCAGGCCGCGGTACTGCCAGGAGTCCTTGGAGAGTGGCTGGTTCATTGCAATCAGTCCTTTGCGAGAATTTCTTCGATGGCGCGCTGGGCGTCGTTCGGGGCCAGGTAGCCCAGGTGCCAGCCCGGCTCGGTCTCCATGTAGGAAACCCCCTTGCCCTTGACGGTTTTCGCGATCACGCACACGGGGCGCGTGCGCGCGGTGTCGGCCCGCAGCCGCCGCAGCAGCGCGGTCAGCGCGGTCACATCGTGGCCGTCGACCTTGTGCACCTCCCAGCCGAACGCCTCCCACTTGGCGTCGAGCGGCTCGATGCCCATGACCTCGTCGACTGCGCCGTCAAGCTGGTAGCCATTGCGGTCAACGATCGCAATCAGCCTGCCGGTACCATGGTGCGCGGCGGACAGCGCTGCTTCCCATACCTGTCCTTCCTGCATCTCGCCGTCGCCCAGCATCACAAAGGTGGTGAAGTCCTGCCCCGCATGCCGGCCTGCGAGTGCCATGCCCAAGCCCGCGGACAGTGCGTGCCCAATTGACCCCGAGCTGAAATCGATGCCGGGCACCTTGCGCATGTCGGGGTGGTCGCCCAGGGGGCTCCCCAACCGGGTGTAGTCGTCCAGCCATTCTTTGGGGAAGAAGTCGAGATCTGCCAGGATCGGGAACAGCCCCACTGCGGCATGCCCCTTGCCCATCAGGAAGCGGTCGCGCCCAGCCCAGGCGGGCTCGCCGCGGCGCAGATTCATCACGTCGTAGTACAGCGCGGCAAAGGTCTCAGCCGCGGAGAACACCGAGGTGTAGTGGCCGGTCTTGGCGATCTCGATCAGGCGGATCGTCTCCAGGCGCACGAAGGTGGCGCGCTCCTTGAGCATTGCCACCTGTTCGGCGCTGGGCGTAAACGGGTCGGCGGCGGTGCTGACGAGCGCAGGTGCTACAGACTGGTTCATCTCACATCTCCATTTTTATGATGCATCATATATCCTTTAATAGGGCAAAAAATTGGCCTTTGGCAGCCATGGCGGCCGTCAGAGGCTCCCCATGCAGAGGTACTTCACTTCCAGGTAGTCTTCGATGCCCTGGCGCGCCCCTTCGCGCCCGAGCCCGGATTCCTTGATACCGCCGAACGGTGCCACGGCGGTCGAGATCAGGCCTTCATTGATGCCGACCATGCCGCATTCCAGCGCCTCGGCCACGCGCCACACGCGGCGCAGGTCTTGCGTGTAGAAATAGCCGGCCAGCCCGAACGGCGTGTCATTGGCCATCTGCACGACCTGCTCGTCCGAATGAAAGCGCATCAGCGGCGCCACCGGGCCGAAGATCTCGTCGCGGCCCAGCGCCATCTGCGCGCTGACCTCGCCCACCACGGTGGGCGCATAGAAGGCAGAGCCATCCTGCGGCGGCGTTCCGCCCGCCAGCACGCGCGCCCCCAGTCCGACCGCCTCGTCGACCATGCCGTGCACGCGCCGTGCCGCGCCGGCATGGATCAGCGGGCCGATGGTGACGCCAGGCTGGCTGCCGTCGCCCATCCTCAGCCCCGCCACCGCCGCGCACAGCTTCGCGGCAAAGGCATCGTAGACCGCGTCATGGACGAAGATCCGATTGGCGCAGACGCAGGTCTGGCCGGCATTCCGGTACTTCGAGGCCATCGCACCGCGTACCGCGGCATCGATATCGGCATCGTCGAACACGATAAAGGGGGCGTTGCCACCCAGTTCCAGCGACAGCTTCTTGATATTGGACGCCGACTGCTCCATCAGCAGGCGGCCGACGCGCGTGGAGCCGGTGAAGGTCAGCTTGCGCACGGTTTCGTTGCGCGCCAGCACTTCGCCAATGGCCGGTGCGCTGGCGCCGGTGACCACGTTGAACACGCCCGCGGGCACGCCGGCACGCTGCGCCAGTTCCGCCAGCGCCAGCGCGCTCAGCGGTGTTTCCGCGGCCGGCTTGAGCACCACGGTGCAGCCCGCGGCCAGCGCCGGCGCCACCTTGCGCGTGGCCATTGCAATCGGGAAATTCCACGGCGTGAGCGCCGCCACCACGCCCACTGGCTGGCGGATCACCATCAGGCGCCGATCAGGCGATGGCGTGGGAATGCACTCGCCGTAGGTGCGCGTGGCTTCTTCGGCAAACCATTCGACAAAGGACGCGCCGTAGACCACCTCGCCTGCCGCCTCGGCCAGCGGCTTGCCCTGCTCTGCCGTCATCAACGCGGCCAAATCCGCCTCATGCGCGCGGATCAGCTCGTACCAGCGCCGCAGGCATTCGGCACGATGCCTGGCGGTGGTGTTGCGCCACGCGGCCAGGGCGCGCTCGGCCGCGGCGATGGCGCGGCGGGTTTCGTCGGCACCCATATCGGCGACTTCGGCAATGACTGCACCAGTGGCGGGGTTGGTCACGGCGAAGCGGGCACCGTTGTCGGCGTCGCACCATTCGCCGCCGATCAGGCCGCGCGTGCGCAGCAGTTCAGCATCGCGCAGCTTCATGATGCCTCCGCAGCCTGCAGCATCTGCAGCGCGCGCGCGTTGACCGCGCCCATCGCCGCGACCAGGTCGCCGGCGTCCAGTTCGCGCATGAAATTGCGCATATGGGGCGCGGCCAGCGAGAGTTCCGCGGCGTGGCGCAGCTCCTCCACCGTCGCATCGGGCAAACCCAGGTCAGCCAGGCACAATGGCAGGCCGATGCTGCGGTAAAGCGCCTCGACTTCAGTGCGCGCCGCATCGTCGCGCCGCTCCAGTTCCAGCTGCACCAGCAGGCCGTACGCCACCTGCAGGCCGTGCGGCGCGTGTCTGACCCCGCGCAGCGCCGACAGCCCGCGCGTCAGCGCATGGGCAATCGACAAACCGCCGCTCTCGAAGCCGAGGCCCGACATCAGGATGGTGGCCTCCACCACGCGTTCAAACGGGGGCGTCGGCGTGCCGGTGCCGGCGGCGGCCAGCGCATCTTGCGCATCCGCCATCAGCACCGCATGACAGGCACGCGCCAGCGCGGCGGCCGACAGCAACGGACGCGTGCCAAACATATTCCGCCCCGCCCGCGCACGCGCACACTGCTCGGCTTCGAACATCTTCGAGATGGCGTCGCCAATGCCCGCGAGCAACATCGAGGCAGGCGCCTGGGCAATCAGTGCGGTGTCGGCTATCACGCTGCTGGGGCTGTACGGCAGATGCCGCACGGCCAGCAGGCGGTGCGCCTCGTCATACAGCACATAGTTCTTGCTGGTCGGCGCGTCGTTTGACGCAACGGTGGGCACGGTGATCACCGGCACGCCGAAGTGGTCGGCCAGCGCCTTGCCCGCATCGATACTGCGCCCGCCGCCAGCCGCAACCACGAGGTCGGGGCCTGGCTGTCCGGCCTCTGCCGCCAGGCGCGCCACCAGGCCAGGTGTCAGGGCTTCGTCGAAGCTGACGCTGCGCGTCGCCACGCCAGCCTGTTCGCACAGGCGCACCAGCTGTTCCCCTACCATGCCCATCACCATGCGGTCGGCCACCAGCAAGGCATTGCTGCCCAGGCGCGCCGCGTGCTCGCCCAATACTTCGATGGCTCCCGCACCCTGGACATAGCGTCCGGGCGATCCGAATACTGCTTGCACGTTGTCTCCTCTCGCGTTCACCCGGCGCTCGCCGAATTTCGATACATGATATAGGATATATCCTGTCAGGCAAGGAATTTCTTTCGGACTCATCCAACCCGCTTCAGGAGACATAGCTCATGCAGCCACCCGATCTTCAGCCCCGCGCCGCCATCAATGGCCATACCCGCATCATAGTGATCCTCGCCTACCCGACCCACCACGTGCGCACGCCATCGTTTTTCAATGCCTATATGGCCGAGACCGGCACCAACGCGGTCCTCGTGCCCTGGCAGGTCGCGCCGGCACAGCTGGCCGACGCGGTACGCGGCCTGCGCGAGGTTGAGAACCTCGCAGGCCTGATCGTCACGGTGCCGCACAAGCAGGCTATTGCCGGCCTTTGCGATGAACTGGAGGGGATTGCCGCCGACCTGCACGTATGCAACGTGGTGCGGCGCACCGCCGATGGCCGCCTCATTGGCGCCATGTACGACGGCATCGGCTTTGTCGAAGGCATGCGCAACAACCAGATCGACCCGGCGGGCAAGCGCACCCTGCTGCTCGGTGCCGGGGGAGCCGCCACGGCGGTGGCTGCCGCACTCCTCGACGCCAGTGTCGCGCAGTTGACGGTGGCGAACCGTACGCGCGCAAAGGCGGAGGAACTCGCCGCCCTGCTGCGGGCACGCCGGCCCGGTGCCGCGGTTCAGGCCGCCGCCAGCCTGGAAGGCGACTGGGACCTGGTCGTCAACGGCACCTCGCTGGGCCTGAAGCCAGACGACCCGTTGCCGCTCGACCCCGCCCTGCTGCGTCCCGGCACCATCGTCGCCGAGGTCATCATGCAGCCGGTCGAGACCGCCCTGCTGATTGCGGCACGGCAGCGCGGCTGCCGCGTGCATCGTGGCGAGCACATGGTCACTTCGCAGATCAGGCTGCTAGCCGACTTCCTGCTCAGCGCAACCCCCGCGCAGTAGCGCCATCGCCGCAGCGGAAAATCGGCGCCGGCACATCATATATGATATGTCCATGAACCTATGGCTGAGGCAGGACCCATGAAAGAACTTGCACGGGTGGAAAAAGGCAATCTCTCTTCCCGAGTCTACGATCAAATCCGCTCTGCGCTGATGAGCGGCAAGTACGTGCCCGGCGAACGGCTGCGCGTGGCCGATCTCGCGCAGTCGCTTGGCACCAGTTCAACGCCGGTGCGCGAGGCGATTTTCCGACTGGTCAGCGAGCAAGCGCTGACCATGACCGCTGCCACCTCGATCACCGTCCCCGAACTGGATCCCGGCACCGTCGCGGAAATCCAGTTGATGCGCACATTGCTGGAGGGCGCCGCTGCCGAGACCGCGGCGCAGCGCATCACGCCGCAGGAAATCGCCCGGCTGCGCAAGACGCACGAGGCGTTTATCAAGGCCGTGGCGGTCAGCCCGCGCGAGGCCGCAGCGCAGAACCGCAAGTTCCATTTCGAACTGATGGCGGCATCGCGGCTGACCAACCTGTACGCAGTCGTCGAGAGCATGTGGGTACGCATGGGTCCGCTCCTGCACATCTTCCATACTGAACTGCGCGCCAGCCGTGAAAGTTTGAAATCTCACCCTCACTATCGCGTGCTTGACGGACTGGAGCGCCATGACCCGGCCACCGCGTCGCAGGCCATCCGCGATGACATCCAATGGGGGAAGGTTGTCTTGCTTGAATGGATGGCGGCACGCGAAGAGCGGGAAACGGCTTAGTCAATGGGATGGGGCCGCGTCTCTGGCGGCCTCGTTTTGGGTTGGGATCCTTTCTTTGCGATTAATTGCATTTTATGAGGCCGGTGAAGATCGCCATACGTTTGTTGAAGATCGTCATTCGTGCGAGCCACGCTCAACATTCATGCGAGCATGTCATTTTTGCGCTCAGCATCCGTGCGAATGTATGTTTCCCATGCGGAGTAGGGTCCCGGTGAGGCGTTGCCTGAGCTCTCCGAAGCAGTTGATTAAAATTACCAACGTTATAGAGGGCGGATTCAACTGGTCGTCGCAACACCTTTAATCAAGGAGGTGTTTATGGGACGACCAGCGGGGTGGATGCAGAAGTTGACAGGGCGAGAAGCGATGCGTTTGCCAGGTGCGCCGTCACATCGGCGTGAGACCGAACGGCGATTTTGGGCGCAAATCGCGACAGGGATTACAAGTGAGAAGGCTGCAGAGGCGGTTGGCGTGTCGCAGGCAGTAGGCACTCGCTGGTTCCGGCATAGTGGCGGCATGCCACTATTCATGTCGAGCCCCATATCCGGTAGGTACTTGTCGTTCGCGGAACGAGAAGAGATTGGGCAACTTTCGCTGCAAGGCGTCGAAGTACGCGAGCGCGCCACCGGGCGCAAATCCGATAATGATGCGCGTGGGCGTCTCCGCGGTTGTTGCAGCGGTGGCATGCAAGGAAGCGACGCCGAAGGCAACCGCCAGCGCGGTTGCCAACCGCCGCAAGGGTGCGCTGTGTCAGCGTCGCGGATCTTCATCCTTCTACTCTACCGTGGTGCTGGCATTAGCGATTTCGATCAGTTGTTGCACCGGGCGCCTCGGCGAGACGACAGGGGTTTAGGGAGAGAGCTAAATTCAATATATAAGAGAGACATGACGCAAATGGACTCAACACGGCCCCAGTGTCCGCTCTACAAAGGTGGCCTCGAGCGACACGCCGAGAAAGCGCGCGATCTCCACGATTTGCCCGTAAAGCATCCATTGCCCATGATGGATACGACAGCCTCGCTCGCGCGCCGCTGCCAGCAGCGCGGTCTCCGGATCGCGCACGACAGCCTCGCAGACCAGCGTGCCGGGGGCCAGGCGCTCGGCCGGCAACGGCAGCGCATCGTCATCGCGCAGGCCGAGCGACGTGGCATTTACCACCACATCGAACCCGGCCGGGTCATCGCCGCCCGCGTGGATCGCCACATCGGGCAGCGCTGCGCGCAACCGTTCGACCAGTTGCGCCGCCTTCTCCGCGGAGCGGTTGTGGATCACCAGCTCCGCTGGCCGTTCCCGCGCGATGGCGAAGGCCATGGCCTTGCCGGCGCCACCGGCGCCGACCTGCAGGGCGCGCTTGCCCGCCAGCGCGTGGCCGCGCTCGCGCAGGCCGGCGACGAAGCCGTCGCCGTCGAAGTTGCCGCCGACCCAGATGCGCCGGTCACGGTCATAGCGCAGCGCGTTGACCGATCCGACCAGGCGGGCGGTCTCCGTCAGCTCGGCGCACGCCGCCACGACCGCTTCCTTGTGCGGTACGGTCACTACCATGCCGGCCAGGTTCTTCATTGCCGGGAGACTGTCGAGCAGCACGCGCAACTGCTCGGGCGCGACGTGGAACGGCACGCACACGGCGTTCAGGCCCTGGCGCGACACCGAGGCATTGAACAGCTGCGGCGTGCGCACCTGGGTGATGGGGTCGGCGATGATGCCGACCAACCGGGTATTGCCGTCGATCAGCATGTTCAGATGCCCGCCATGCAGGTGTACTTGATCACCAGGTAGTCCTCGATGCCGTAGTGCGAGCCCTCGCGGCCCACGCCCGACTGCTTGACGCCGCCGAACGGCGCCACCTCGTTCGAGATCAGGCCGGTGTTCACGCCGACCATGCCATATTCCAGCCTTTCGGACACGCGCCAGACGCGGCCCAGGTCGCGCGCATAGAAGTAACTGGCCAGCCCGAACTCGGTATCGTTGGCCATGGCCACGACCTCGTCCTCGGTGTCGAAGCGGAACAGCGGCGCCAGCGGGCCGAAGGTTTCCTCGCGCGCGACCAGCATGCCGGGCGCGACATCGGCCAGCACGGTCGGCTGGAAGAACGAATGGCCGAGCGCGTGGCGCTGTCCGCCATGCAGCACGCGCGCGCCCTTGCCGACGGCGTCGGCAATATGCTCCTCCACCTTCGTCACGGCTTTGTCGTCGATCAGCGGTCCGATGCGCACGCCATCCTCCATGCCGTTGCCGACCTTGAGCGCGGCCACGGCGGCCACCAGCTTCTGCGCGAACGCGTCGTACACGCCCGCCTGCACGTAGATGCGGTTGGCGCAGACGCAGGTCTGGCCGGCATTGCGGTACTTCGACACGATCGCGCCTTCCACCGCGGCATCCAGGTCGGCATCGTCGAACACGATGAAGGGCGCGTTGCCGCCCAGCTCCATCGACACCTTCTTGATGGTCGACGCGGTCTGCGCCATCAGCACGCGGCCCACCTCGGTCGAGCCGGTAAAGGTCAGCTTGCGCACCAGCGGGTTGCCGCTCATCTCGCCGCCAATCGCGCTCGCCGAGCCCGTCACCACCGACAGCACGCCGGCCGGGATGCCGGCACGCTCGGCCAGCGCGACCAGCGCCAGCGCGGTCAGCGGGGTCTGCGAGGCAGGCTTGAGCACCATGGTGCAGCCGACCGCCAGCGCCGGGCCGGCCTTGCGCGTGATCATTGCCGCGGGAAAGTTCCACGGCGTGATGGCGGCGCAGACACCGACCGGCTCCTTGGTCACGACGATGCGCTGGTTGGTGGCCGGCGCGGGGATCGTGTCGCCGTAGACGCGCTTGCCTTCTTCAGCAAACCATTCGATGAAGGAGGCCGCATAGGCGATCTCGCCACGCGCCTCGGCATTCGGCTTGCCCTGCTCGGCGGTCATGATGCGCGCCAGGTCTTCCTGGTTGGCCAGGATCAGTTCGAACCACTTGCGCAGCAGCGCCGAACGTTCCCTGGCGGTGCGCGCGCGCCAGGCGGGCAGCGCACGGTTGGCGGCTTCAATGGCCTGGCGGGTCTCGTCGGCGCCCAGTTGCGGCACCTGGCCCACGCGTTCGCCAGTGGCGGGGTTGGTCACGTCAATGCGGCGCTCGCCGTCGATCCAGCGGCCATCGATATTGCACTGCTGCCGCAGCAGCGAGGAATCTTGCAGGTTCAGCATAGTCGGTGTGATGGGTTGAGCCGTATCAGCCGGCCATATAGAGGCCGCCGTTGACGTGCAGCACTTCGCCTGTGATGAAGCTGGCGGCGCCGCTGCACAGGAAAGCGATCGCGCTGGCGACTTCGCGCGGATGGCCCAGTCGCCGCAGCGGCGTCTGTTCCACCGATTCGGCACCGCGCGTGCGCACCAGTTCGGTCGTCATCGGCGTCTCAATGATGCCAGGCGACACCGCATTGACACGGGTACGCGGCCCCAGTTCGCGCGCCAGGCTGCGCGTAAGGCTCAGCAGCGCCCCTTTGGAGGCCGCATAGTGGGCATTGCTGTAGGCCCCGCGGTGCGCCGCCACCGAGGTCAGGTTGACGATGGCGCTGTCTTCGCGCAAGGCGGTCATCGCGCGGCGGACCAGGTAGAAAACGCCGTCCAGGTTGATGCCAAGCGTCTGGCGCCACTGGTCGTCGGTCATCGATGCGACGGGCTGGGCCTGGTACAGGCCAGCGGACGGCACCAGGAAATCGATGCCGCCAAAGCGCTCCACCGCCGTGGCGACGGCGCGCGCGCTGTCGTCCGGGCTGGCAGCATCCATGTGCAGCGTGGCGATGCGGTCCGGGTCACCAAGCGTCTGCGCGAAGCCGGCCAGGCTGTCCGCATCCAGGTCGGTCAGCACCAGGTTGGCGCCGCCGGCATGGAACAGGCGTGCGACCTCGCGGCCGATCCCCCCGTTGGCCCCGGTCAACAGCAGCGTGCGCGATGCAAAGTCAGACATGCGGTGTCTCCGTGCGGTCAGTTCGATTCAGATATGCAGAGCGCGGCCGTAGGCGGCGAGCACGGCCTCGTGCATCGCCTCGGACAGGGTCGGGTGCGGCAGCACGGCGGACATCAGTTCGGCCTCGGTGGTCTCCAGGGCCTGCGCAATGCCGTAGCCCTGGATCATCTCGGTCACCTCGTCGCCCACCATGTGGGCGCCCAGCAGCTCGCCGCTGCCTTCGTCGAACACCACCTTGGCCAGCCCGGCCGTCGCGCCCATCGCGATGGCCTTACCGTTGGCCGAGAACGGGAACCTGCCGACACGCACGCGGTGGCCCCCCGCGATCGCCTGCGCTTCGGTCAGGCCGACGCTGGCCACCTGCGGATGGCTGTAGGTGCACGCCGGGATCCGGCGCGGGTCGAGCGGGTGCGGCTGCAGGCCGGCGATGTTCTCGACGCAAATCACGCCTTCGTGGCTGGCCTTGTGCGCCAGCCACGGCGGGCCGGCCACGTCGCCGATGGCGTAGACGCCCGGCTCACCGGTACGGCCGAATGCATCCGTGACGATATGCGTGCGCTCCACCCGGACCCCGGTGCCTTTCAGGCCGAGCTCTTCGACATTGCCGACGATGCCGGCCGCGACCAGCACCACATCGGTCTCAAACTGCGTGGATGCGCCGCCGGCCAGCGTCACCGTCCACCCGGACGCACCGCGTTGGGCCCCTTCCAGGCGCGTGCCGGCGTGGATGGCGATACCGTCGCGCCGGAGCTGGCTCGCCACCTGCGCGGCAATCTCCTCATCCTCCGTCGGCAGGATGCGCTCGGCCATCTCGACCAGCGTGACCTGCACGCCCACCGCGTGATAGAAGCTCGCGAACTCGACGCCGATCGCCCCCGCGCCCACGATCAGCATGCGGCGCGGGATCGCCGGTGGCGCCAGCGCCTCGCGGTAGCTCCAGACGGTGCTGCCGTCGACCGGCAATTGCGGCAGCGGCCGCGCGCGGGCGCCGGTGGCGAGCACGATATGGCCGGCGCCGACGGTGCTGGCTTGGCCGTCGGCCCCGCGCACCTGCAACCGGCCCTGGCCCGCCAGCCGTCCATGGCCATTGAGCACGGTGATGCCATGCTTCTTCATCAGGTGCGCCACGCCCTTGTTGAGCTGCGCCGCGACCGCGCGCGAACGCGCCACCATGGCCGGGACGTCCGCCCGGGGCTCGGCCACCGTGACGCCATAGGCCGCGGCTTCCCTCACCAGGCGCAGCACGTCGGCCGAGCGCAGCAGCGCCTTGGTCGGGATGCAGCCCCAGTTCAGGCAGATGCCGCCGAGCGCGGCCTTCTCGATCACGGCGGTGCGCATACCCAGTTGCGCAGCGCGGATGGCGGCCACGTAGCCGCCGGGCCCGCCGCCGACAATGGCCAGGTCGAACGAAGATGTCATCGCGCCCCCTTCAGACCAGCATCGCCAGCGGGTTTTCCAGCAGGCGCCGGAACGCAGCCAGCCACTTCGCCGCCAGCGCGCCGTCGATGGCGCGATGGTCGACCGACAGCGTGCAGCGCATGACCTGGGCCACCTCGACCTGGCCGTCGCGCACCACCGGCACCGGCTGCGTGGCCCCCACCGCCAGGATGGCCGCCTGCGGCGGATTGATGATGGCGGAAAACTCGGCCACGCCATGCATGCCAAGGTTGCTGACGCTGAAGCTGCCGCCCTGGTACTCGTCCGGGCGCAGCTGGCCCGCGCGCGCCCGCGCCGCCAGTTCGGCGATCTCTGCGCTGATCACCGACAGCGGCTTGCTGTCGGCCGCGCGTACGATGGGCGTGATCAGGCCAGTGTCGGTGGACACGGCCACGGCGATATCGGCACTGCGGAACTGGCGCATCGCGGTGTCGGTCCATGCCACATTGGCTTCCGGCACCTCGCGCAGCGCCACGGCCACCGCGCGCACCACGAAGTCATTGACGGAGATCTTGCGCGCGGCGCCGGCGTTGATCTCGGCGCGCAGCGCCAGCAGCCGGTCCATCCGGCAATCCACCGACAGGTAGAAATGCGGGATGGTGGACTTGCTTTCCGCCAGCCGGCGCGCAATGGTCCGCCGCATATTGCTGTGCGGAATCTCGATGAAGTCTTCGGTGCCGGCATCCCGCACCGGCGCCGGGGTTGCGATGGGGGTTGCGGTGGAAGTCGCGGTAGGCGCCTCAGCCCGGGCCGCCTCCACGTCGCGCCTGACGATCCGCCCGTTCGGGCCGCTGCCCGCCAGCGTGGCGAGATCGAGGCCGCGTTGCGCGGCCAGCCGCCGTGCCAGCGGGCTGGAAAAGATGCGCACCGGGACTCCGGCCGGCGCGGCGGCGGGTTCTGCAACGGCGGCCGCGACGGCCGCCTCCGGAACCGGCATCGGCGACTGCGACCCAGGCACCGCGATGCCGCCGGACGTAGCGATCAGCGCATCGATATCCGCGTGTGTCTCGCCATTGACCAGCAGCACGCCGATCGGCGCGCCGACCTCCACCTCCTGGCCGGCGCGGACCAGCATCCGGCCGAGCGTGCCGGCGGTGTCGGCATTGAGTTCGACGATCGCCTTGTCGGTCTCGATCTCGGCAATGCAGTCGCCCACGGCAATCTTGTCGCCTTCCTGGCGGGTCCAGGCCTGCAGGGTGGCGTGGGTGGCATTGGCGGCCACCTCGGGCATGCGCAGCAGGACGGCCATCAGGCATCTCCCCTGGCAAACAGGTCGGGACGATAGCCGGCGATGTCCGTGTACTGGACGATCTCCAGCACATTGCCCTCCGGATCCCGGCAGAAGGCCAGGTAGGTGCCGGGGCGGACTTCGACGCGGCGCGGACCGGTCATGCATTCCACGCCCTGCGCTACCAGCGCATCGACCACGGCCTGGATATCGTCGACGATGAAGGTCAGGTACGACGCATTGGCCTTGTCCAGGATATACGCCGTCGCCGGCTCGGCGGCGGGCGGCCGCTGCGGCGCCAGCAGCTTGATGCGCTCGCCATACGGGGTCTGCAGGCGCACGACGGTATAGCCCTGCGCATGCATCGCGGCCTGCACCGACTTCTCCGCCGGCACCACCACCTCGCTGACGAAGGTGAAGCCCAGCACGTCTTCGTAGAAGCGGCGCATGCGGGGCAGGTCCCGGACCGCGATGCCGACTTCGAGTGGTACCACCATGTTCAGCTTCATTTCCATGACTCCCCGGTTCAGGCCTGGCCCTTCTCGCGCATCACATGGCGCAGGCCGTCGATGACTTCTTCGGTGCGCGCCGCCGCCGCCCGCTCAAGCACCTTGGAGATGCTCGGCGCCGCTTCCGCGCCGGTGACGCGCTGCACGGGCTGGTCCAGCCAGTCGAAGCAGCGCCGCTGGAGTTCGTCGGCAAGCCAGGCGCCGTAGGAGGTCCCGCGCGCACCCTGCTCCACGATCAGCACATTGTTGGTCTTGCGGATGCTGGCTTCAATGGTTTCCCAGTCCAGGCTGGCGCGGTCGAGCCAGCGCAGGTCGATCACCTCGGCATCCACGCCGGTCTTCTCCACGGCTTCCAGCGCGTGGCCGACCATCGACAGGTAGGTGATGACCGTGACCTCGCTGCCTTGGCGCCGCACTGCGGCCTTGCCCAGCGGCAGGCAGTAGTCAAGGTCGTCCACCGGGCCGAGCGCGGAACTGTTGTACAGGTCCACATGCTCGATCACCAGCACCGGGTCCTTGCAGGCCAGCGCGGTATTCATCAGCCCCACGTAGTCGAACGGGTTCGAAGGCGCCACGATGCGCCAGCCCGGATTGGTCGCGAAGATGCCGGCCGGGTCCATTGAATGCTGGGAGCCGTAGCCGGTGCCCATTGCCACCTTGGTGCGCAGCACCAGCGGCACGTCGCTGTCGCCGCCGAACATGTGGCGGGCCTTGCCGATCTGGTTGAAGACCTGGTCGGCGGCCACCCACATGAAATCGGGGTACATGAACTCCACCACCGGCTTGAAGCGGCCGTCCAGCGCCACGCCGCCGCCCAGACCGACAAAGGCGTTCTCACTGATCGGCGTGCCGAGCACGCGCTCGGGGAAGCGGTCGCGCAGCCCGCGCGTGGCGCCATTGGTGCCGCCCTTGAGCCGGTGGACATCCTCGCCCATCACCACGACCGTGGGGTCGGTTTCCATGCGCCGGCCCATCACGTCGGCCACCACGTCGACGAACTTGCGCGTGTCGAGCATGCCGGTGAAGCTCTCCTGCTCTTCATAGCGCAGCCCTTCCAGCTCCTTCAGCTCGCTGCGGATGCCCACGTCGCGGAAGTCCGGGCTCGGCCACAGTTCCGGGCGGATGATGCGCTTGCCCGGCTTGCCGGACGGGTCGGGCTGCGTCAGCGCCGCCATGGCGGCCTGCATGGCTGCCCTGACGCGCTCGCGCAGGGCCTGCACCTGCTCCGCCGTGACCAGGCCGCGCGCCTGCATGCGGTGCGCCAGCAGCTCGAGCGGGTCGCGCGCGCGCCACTGCTGTTCTTCTTCCTTGCTGCGATAGCCGAACGCGCTGCCCGGGAACGGGCCGTTCTGGTGGAAGAAGCGATACACGTCCGCCTCGATCACGGCCGGGCCGTGGCCGGCGCGCATATGGGCCAGCGCCTGCTGCATCGCCAGGTGCACGGCCAGCGGGTCCATGCCGTCGACCTTCCAGCTGCGGATGCCAAACCCCAGCCCGCGCGCCGACAGGCGCGGCTCGGCGGTCGATTCCGCCACGGTGGTGGAGACCGCGTAGCCGTTGTTCTCGATGAAGAAGCACAACGGCAGCTTCCATGCGGCGGCCAGGTTCATCGTCTCCAGCACCGAGCCGATATTGACCGCGCCGTCGCCGAAGTAGGCCACGGCCACCGCGTCGGTGCCGGCATGCTTGTGCGCCCAGGCCGCGCCCGCCGCCAGCGGCACGCCGCCGCCGACGATGGCGTTGGTGCCTAGCGCGCCGGCCTCGGCCCATTGCAGGTGCATCGAGCCGCCGCGGCCCTTGCAGAAGCCCTGCGCCAGCCCGAGGATCTCCGCCAGCGTGCGCTGCAGCAGCGTCTGCACGGGGGCGGAGAATGGCGCGTCCGGATCCAGCCCCTGCGGCGCCAGGTAGCCGAGGGCCTTGGAAAGGAACTGGTGGTGGCCGCGGTGCGAGCCGTTGACCTGGTCGACACCGGTCAGGCCCACGATAGAGCCCGCCGCGCCGCCCTCCTGCCCGATGCTGGAGTGCGCCGGCCCGTGGACCAGGCCCTCGGCGGCCAGCTCCAGCACGGCTTCTTCAAAGCCGCGGATCAGGTGCATGTGGGTCAGCATGGTGCCCAGCAGGCCGGGGGCCGCGTTGGCCCAGTCTTCCTCCGTGGTGCGCAACTCGACCCAGTCGGCGCCGGGTTGCAGGGCGATGCATTCAGACATGGAATAGTCCTTGGTTCAGGATGTTCGGATCGTGCGAGTCGTGCGAGTCGGGGCCGCCCGGGCTCAGAAGCCGTCGGCCGTCCAGCCGCCATCGGAGACCAGCGCGTGGCCGGTGATGAACGCGGCCGCGTCCGACGCCAGGAACAGCGCGACCTCGGCCATCTCCTCCGGCGTGCCGAAGCGGCGCAGCGGCGTGCGCGCCATCAGCGCCTCGGCGTCCAGCGCGCGGCGCTCGATCAGCGTGTCGGTCAGCGCGGTGCGCGTATAGCCCGGACAGACGGCATTGACGCGGATATTGTGCTGCGCCCATTCGGCCGCGAGCGACTTGGTCAGCGACACCACGCCGGCCTTAGCCGCGCAGTAGGCCAGCCGGTTGGCGGACGACACCATGCCCCACATCGACGCCGTGCTCAGGATCACGCCGCCGTTCTGGCGGATCATGCGGCGCGCGGCGGCCTGAGTGCAGTAGAAGACGCCGGAGAGGTCGATATCGATGGTGCGGCGCCACTCGGCCGGCGTCAGTGCGATCGACGGCTTGTTCATCGAGATGCCTGCGTTGTTGAGCAGGATGTCGATGCGGCCGAAGCGCGCCTCGGCCTCTGCGCACGCGCGCTCGACCGCCTCGTCGTCGGTGATCGATGCCTGCACGGTCAGCACCTGCACGCCGGGGAAGGCCGCCTCGAGCTCGTTCCGGGTGGCGGCCAGCCCTTCGGCATCCAGGTCCAGCAGCACCAGCCGCGCGCCGTGGCGCGCGAAGCCGTGGGCCATGGCGCGGCCGATGCCGCTGGCGCCGCCGGTGTTGAGCACCACCTTGCCCTCCAGGCCCGGGTAGCGGGCCGGGGCAAACGCTTGCGCATCGGGAAATCCGGTAAGGGAAGGAGCGTTCATACCGCGAGCCAGTCCTTGAGTAGTTGGGGGTTGGAGGTCAGTTGTTCGGGGGTGCCTTCAAACACGATGCGGCCGTGGCCCATCACGCAGACGCGGCTCGACACCTTGAGCGCGATGGCAAGCTTCTGCTCCACCAGCACCACCGAGACGCCGCGCCGGTGGATGTCGCGGACGGCTTCGCCGACCACGGCGACGATCTTGGGTGCCAGGCCTTCGGTGGGCTCGTCGATCAGCATCACCAGCGGGTTGCCCAGCAGCGAGCGGCACATCGTCAGCATCTGCTGCTCGCCGCCGGACAGGCTGCCGGCCTTGGTATTGCGGCGTTCCTTCAGGCGCGGGAAGTAGTCGAACATCTGCGCCACGGTCCACTGCGGCGCGCCCTCTGGCGCGCGCTGCTCGCCCATGCGCAGGTTCTCGTCGACGGTCAGGTTGGCAAACACCTCGCGCTCTTCGGGCACGTAGGCAATGCCGCTGCGGCAGATGGCATACGAGCGTGCGCCAGCCAGGTCGCGGCCGCGCAGGCGGATGTGTCCGGCCGACGGCGGCACCAGCCCCATGATCGCCTTGAGCGTGGTCGAGCGGCCGGCGCCGTTGCGGCCGAGCAGGCTCACGACCTCGCCCTGGCCGACCTGGAAGTCCACGCCATGCAGGATGTGGCTTTTGCCGTAGTGCGCGTGCAGCTTTTCCACCGACAGCAGCGGTGCGGGGTTCATACGCTGACCTCCTCGCCCAGGTAGGCTTCCTTCACGCGGGCGTTGTTGCGGATTTCGTCGGGCGTGCCGGTGGCGACGATCTCGCCGTAGACCAGCACGCTGATGCGGTCGCTGAGCGAGAACACCACGTCCATGTCGTGTTCCACGATCATCAGCGTGCGGCCCCGCGTGACCTCGCGGATCAGCCCCGCGGTGTAGCTGGTTTCCTCGTGCGACATGCCGGCCATGGGCTCGTCGAGCATGATCACCTGCGGATCGGACGCCAGCGTCATGGCGATCTCCAGCGAGCGCTGCTCCGAGTACGACAGCTCCCCGGCAATCACCTGCGCGCGGCGCGCGAGCCGCAACTGCTCCAGCAGGTGCGCGGCCTCCTCATTGACCGCGCGCGCCTTGTGGGCAAACTTCCACAGCGTGTACTGGAGGCCATGCCGGCGCATCAGCGCCAGGCGCAGGTTCTCGAACACGGTCAGGCCGGCGAAGATATTGGTGATCTGGAACGAACGGGCCAGGCCACGGCGGTTGATGTCCTGCGGCGAGAGGCCATGGATCGGTTTGCCGCCGAGCAGGATCTCGCCGCGCGTGAGCGGCAGGCGCCCGGAGATCAGGTGGAACAGCGTGGACTTGCCGGCGCCGTTGGGGCCGATCAGCGCATGGCGCTCGCCCGGCACGATATCCAGGTCGACACCGCGGATGATGTCGACGTCGCCGAACGACTTGCGCAGCCCGCGCAGCGACAGGATGGGGGATGCGGTCATGCGGGGTTCCTCCCGGCCTCGATGGCATCGCCGGCGGCGATGTCCGTGGTGTCAGCGTCCTCGCGCAGCCGCTGCCAGCGCTGGCTGGCACGGTGCGCCAGCAGTGCGCCCGCGCCGACCAGCACGGCGGGCGGCAGCCACGTCAGCGGCGACAGCGGCGCCCATTCGCGGCCGAACAGCGGGATCGGCGGCCAGCCCGCGCCACCATTGAGCGCGGCCAGCGCGCGATAGTCCTGCGAGAAGAAGCGCTGCAGCAGTTCGACGCCGAACACGGTGCCGCCCGCCAGCAGCAGCGTGGCGGCGACGAACGCGACGGCGATCGGCAGCAGGCGGCGCGCGCCATAAATCTTGCTGCCCGCAACCCACCAGGTCAGCAGGCCCGAGATGCCGGCCGGCATGAACAGCATCACCAGCACGAACACGATGCCCTGGTACAGCAGCCACGAGCGCGTCAGGTCGGACACCGCATAGCCGAAGAAGGTCATCAGCGCCGCGCCGAGCGCCGGCCCCAGGAAGACCTTGACGCCGCCGATATAGCTGTTGAGCACCACCGCCGCGGAGACGCCGGCGTCGAACACGACGTAGTTGGCGGCCTCCATGTTGATGGCCTGCAGGCCGCCGGCAATGCCCGAGAACATCGTGGAAATGGCGAACACCAGCACGCCGAGCCGATGGATGTCGTAGCCGAGGAAGCGCAGCCGGTTGGCGTTCTCGCGCAGGCCCAGCGTCAGGCGGCCGACCGGCGTCAGCGTGTACAGGTAGAGCAGCGCCAGCGACAGCAGCACCCAGGCCAGCGTCAGGTAGTAGACCTGGTTGCTGTCGCCGAAGGTCAGGCCCCAGGCCGGCATGCGCATGGTGGAGATGCCGGCTTCGCCGCCGAACCAGCTCTTGATATGCGGCGCCAGCGCATGCAGCAGCTCGGCCAGTGCCAGCGTGATCATGGCGAAGTAGACGCCGGTGCGCTTGGTGGCAAACCACCCGGCGACCAGGCCGATGGCAAGCCCGGCCGCGCCGCCTGCCAGCGGCAGCAGCGGCGTGGGCAGCAGGCCGTTGCCGCCCACGACGTTCATGGCGTGGACCGTGGCAAATGCACCCACGCCAAAGTACGCGGCATGGCCGAACGAGAGCATGCCGCCCTGTCCGCTGAGCAGATTGAAGGCCATCGCGAACAGCACCGCGATCAGCATCTGGATGGTGGCGTTGACCAGCGACGGCGACAGCACCGCGGGGGCGGCGACCAGCGCGGCAATGGCGAGCGCCAGCAGGATCGTGCGGGAATGACGCATGCTTACTCCTTTTCGCCCATCAGGCCGGACGGGCGGCACAACAGGATCAGCAACATCAGCGCGAAGGGGATCGTTGCCGACAGGCTGGACAGCTTGAGGGTCAGCAGCCCGCCTGCATCCCTGGCCCAGTCGCCCGCGCCCACCAGCGCCAGCAGGTCGGCCAGGCTGCGGTCGACGCCGACCGACAGCGCCGTCATCAGGCCGATCAGCAGCGAAGCCACCATGGCGCCCTCCAGGGAGCCGAGGCCGCCCACCACGACCACGACGAAAACCAGCACGCCCAGTTCCAGCGCCATGTTGGGGTTGGTGGTATAGAAGGCGCCCGCCACCGCCCCGGCCAGGCCGGCCAGCGCCGCGCCGATGCCGAACACGCCCATGAACACCAGCGGCACGTTGTGGCCCAGCGCCTCGGCCATGCGCGGCTTATAGATGGCCGAGCGCACCACGATGCCGACGCGGGTGCGGGTCAGCAGCAGGTAGATGACCACGAACATCGCGACGGCCACGATGCCCATGAAGACGCGGTAGAACGGGTAGGTTGACGCGCCCACGTGGAACGCGGCGAAATCCAGCGACGCGGGCACCCGGTAGTCGACCGGGAAGTTGCCGAAGAACAGCTTGACCAGTTCGGCGATGATGAACGACAGGCCGAACGTGAGCAGCAGCTCGTGGGCATGGCCGTGGTGATGGACACGGCGCAGGAAAAAACGCTCCACGGCCACGCCGACCAGTCCCACCAGCAGCGGCGACACCACGATGGCGAGCCAGAAGCCGATCACGCCCTGCAGCGAAAAGGCAAGGTAGGCACCCAGCATGTAGAACGATGCATGGGCAAAGTTGAGCACGCCCATCATGCCGAAGATGAGCGTCAGGCCGGCGGAGACCATGAACAGCAGCAGCCCGTAGATGGCGCCGTTGAGCAGCGAGACGATGAAGTATTCCATGTGCGCTTCCTGGGGACGAACCGGGCCGCCGCGCGCCGGGACCAGCCCGTGCGCGCGTGGCGGGTGCGGCCCGGACGGGCCGCGGACGCGGGGGAAGAGGCCTAGGCCGGGCGCTGCATCTTGCAGCTGGCCTGCGGCGGCGTGGCGGCTTCCGCGGCGGGGAAAGCCTTCACCGGCTTGAAGCCCATGTCGGTGCCGTCCACCTTGAACCTGGCATCCTTGCTGACCACCGACACCACCATCGGCAGCAGCACCTGGTGGTCGTCGGCACGCATGCTCAGCTCACCCAGCGGCCCCTTGAGCGTGGCCTTCTCCAGCGACTTGGCCAGCGCGGTGACGTTGAGCTTGCCGCTCTCGGGCTTGACCGTCTTCAGGGCCTGGCCCAGCATCTCGATGCCGAACACCGCCTGCGACTCGACATAGGCGGGCAGATGCCCGGCCTTGGCTTTGAAGTCGTTGGCGAACTTCTCGCCCTCGGCGCCGCCCGCTTCCGCGTTGAACGGATGGGCGACATAGTGGCCGAGCGCCACCTCGCCGGCGTTGCCGAGATTGCCCGGCTGGTCCAGAAACACCGTGGCGAAGCGGGTCTTGAGGCCCGCCGCCTTGGTGGACTTCATCAGCAGCAGCAAGTCGTTCGACCAGTTGCCGGTCATCGCGGTATCGGCCTTGGTCGCGGCGATCTTGGCCACGTAAGGCGAGAAGTCCTGCACCTTGTTGACGTCGTGCAGCGTCTTCTCCACCACCTGGTAGCCGCCCGCGGCCGCGTCCTTGGCGATCGCCCTCTCCATGTCCATGCCCCAGGAATAGTTCTGGTTGATGGAGTACACGCGCGTGCCGAGCGCATTAAGCGGCTTCATCGCGCCGACCAGCGCCTTGACGCGGATCTCGGCGTTGGTGGCGAACTTGAAATGGTAGAAGTGGCACTTCTCGCCGGTCAGCTCGAGCGCTTCGCCGCCAACGTTGAGGAACAGGATCTCCTTGCCCGGATTGCGCAGGTTGTACTTGCGCACGTCCTCGGTCAGCTGGCCCGATACCGCCGACGATGCGCCCTGGACCACGATCTGCACGCCATCGGCAATGGCGGCCTTGAGCTTGTCGGCGGCGCCGGCGGGACCACCCTGGTTGTCGTACTCCACCAGCTGCAGCGGTTCGCCGTTCCAGCCCCCGGCGGCATTGATCTTGTCGATCGCGTAGCGCGCAGCGGCACGGAACATCAGGCCGGTAGAGGCTTGCGGGCCGGACAGCGTCTCGACGATGGCAATCTTGACCGGAGCCGCGTTTGCGGCGCCCCCCAGCAGCGAAAGGGCCGCGCAAGCGACAAGACGACTGGGAATACGGCTACCGCTCATGGTTGTCTCCTATTGTGATGTTCTGGCGGAAGTGGCCTGACAACAATCAAAAGTGGTCAGACCAGTGGAATATAAGAAGTCCGGCAAACACAGTCAATGCCGTATTGGCGGATCTAGGGTTTCCACGGGGAAAGCAATTTCCCGGAATGTAGCGCGCGGGGCATGCTACATTAACCTGTAAGACCAGTTACACACCGATCCATGCAAGGAACCGAGCGCCCGGCCGAGGGAGAAGAATCATGACGTCGAGAGGATCTGCCCAAGTGCTGAAGACACCCAAACGCGCGGAAGGGACATCGTTCTACCCCGAGCCCAAGCACCTGCCCGACGAGATTGCGTCGCGGCTCACGCAAGCCATCCAGGCCGGCGAGTTCGCAATCGGCGACCGGCTGCCCAGCGAGCGCGATCTTTGCGAACAGTTCTCGTGCAGCCGCGCGGTGGTCCGCGAAGCCCTCTCGCAACTCAAGAGAGAGGGACTGGTCTCGTCACGGGCCGGCAGCGGCGTGTTTGTCACCGAGCGCAGCCAGAAGCAGGCATTTCGGATGCAGGACGTCACCATTGACGAGAAGGACTCGCTGGCCATGGTGATGGAACTGCTGGTGACGATCGAAGTGGCAGCAACCCGGTTCGCCGCCATGCGCCGCTCGCCGGAAGACCTCAAGCGCATCAAGCGCGCACTGATCGGAATGGAATACGAGATCGCCAACGACCGGCTGGGCGATGAGGAGGACTTTGCTTTCCACCAGGCGATCGTGGACGCCACGCACAACCCGCATTTCCGGGCGCTGTCGGAGCACCTGGAGCATGGGGCAAGGCGCGTCATCCGGCAGGCACGCAGCAACACCAAGGCGCAGCATGCAGACCTGATCGAGGCCGTGCAGCAAGAGCACAAGGCCATCTATGACGCCATCGCCGCCGGCGATCCGGCGCGCGCTGCGGCAGCCGCGGAAATCCACCTGCGCAACGCCGCGGAACGGCTGAATATGTATCTGAAGGGTTGAAGATTGCCAGCTGTGGGCGGCTCGCCGGCACTTCTATATACGGCGCGGGTTCCAGGCAGATTCCGAAGTGACAGAATTTGCGGGTCTCCGCACATTGTGTGACGGCCGAGTCAAGGCCTTTATTTCCGGCCGGTTTGGTCTACGTTGATCGTTTGAGGCAAGTTCTCGGTGGGATCGATCGTATTCTCGCCCGTGTGGGTAAGCTTCGTCTCCAGCGACGTGCAAGGGGAGACCATTACTGTCGAAGCCTGCAGTACAGTTCGCAGGGCACCGTGTCCGTGAGCCTTGACGTTGCCGGCGCCCGTCAAGTTATTTCACTAAGATGAAATTATTTAAGTTCTGCGGCCAGTGAGGACGACCCACCCTATGGTCCTGTTGGAATTGGCTTGCGGGACACCCCCAGCCCCACGCGCCCGGACACTCGGCGACATCGGACTGCTGCAGCCCGCCAAGCAGGCGAGCCTGGCAGAGGTAATGGCGTTTATCGAACTCGAGAAATTGTATGGACTGGGTTGCGGCCTGGTGGACGTCTCATTGCTGGCTTCCACTCTGATCACACCCGGTGCGCAGCTATGGACGCTGGACAAGCGTCTCGACGATTTGTCAGTGCGTTTTGGTGTGGCGCATCGGCCCAAGCTTCATTAGGTCGCGTGAAGCCAGCACGGGGTTGGTTGGTTGGTTGGTTGGTTGGTTGGTTGGTTGGTTGGTTGAACGCTTGGACCGTAATTTTTCGCTGCTTTAGCGGTCACGGCGGGCCGAGCAAACGCGCTACCG
Organism: Cupriavidus oxalaticus; assembly: GCF_004768545.1. Taxonomy (NCBI): domain Bacteria; kingdom Pseudomonadati; phylum Pseudomonadota; class Betaproteobacteria; order Burkholderiales; family Burkholderiaceae; genus Cupriavidus; species Cupriavidus oxalaticus. Next base: position 814,886 of record NZ_CP038636.1, read on the forward strand.
GTCTTCTCCGGCCACAGCCCGCCACGCGTTGACAATGCTCCCGGCCGCGAGGTCGATGTCCTCCTCCGTGGTGGCCCAGGAAATCACTGACATCCGCAGCACGGCCCGGCCCCTCCAGTCGGCACCGCCGACATAGCATTCACCCGCGGTTTGCACCCGTGCGACTACGGCACGGGTCAGGCGGTCGGCGGCGACGGGGTCTTCCTCCGGGCCGAAGCGCAGCAGCACCTGATTGAGCGAGATGCGGTTCAGCACGGCAATGCCGGCTTCCTGCCCCAGCCGCGCTGCCAGCCGGCGCGCCAGCCGGCAGTGCCGCGCTATCATCCCGGCAACACCGGTGCGTCCCAGGTGGCGCAGCATGGCCCAGGTGGCGAAGCCGCGCGCGCGGCGAGAGAGCTCCGGCACGTAGTGGGAGGGATCGCGCTCATCGCCATCCGCCAGCGGCAGGTAGCTGGCGGCGGCAGTCATGGCACGCCGGTGCGCCTCGGGGTGCGCGACGATGGCGTAGCCGCTGTCATAGGGGGCCTGCAGCCATTTGTGCCCGTCGGTCGCCCAGGAGTCCGCCGCCTCGAATCCGGCGGCCAGCGCCGCGGTTTCAGGGCAGGCCCTGGCCCAGAGGCCGAAGGCGCCGTCCACGTGCAGCCAGGCGCCGCGGGCGCGGATGGCAGGCAGCATCTGCGCGACCGGATCGAAGGCGCCGGTATGAATGTGGCCGGCCTGAGCGATCACGATGGCGGGGCCCGCACCGCCCGCCAGCGCGGCTTGCGCGTCAGCGGCACGCATGGCACCGTCACGGCCCGCCGGCACGCGCGACACGCAAGCGCTACCGAAGCCGAGCAGGCGCAGCGCGGCGTAGACGGAGGTATGCGCCTCCGCGCCGATCAGCACCTGGATGCGCGGTGCGCCGAACAGGCCTTGCGTCTCGGCATCCCACCCGGCGCGCTGCAGTACCTGCGTGCGCGCAGCCGCGAGGCAGACGAAATTGGCCATGGTGGCGCCGGTGACGAAGCCGACCGAGGCGGTACCCGGCAGGCGCAGGATGTCGAGCAGCCAGCGGGCCGCGGTGTTTTCCGCTGCGGCGCCCGCAGGCGCGCCGCGATGGTTGGCGCAATTCTGTCCCCAGGCACTGGTCAGCCAGTCTGCGGCGACCCCGACCGGATGCGAGCCGCCGACCACCCAGCCGAAGAAGCGCGGGCCCGTGGTGGCGAGCAGGCCGGGCTCGGCCAGTGCGCGCAGGGCCTCGATGGTTTCGTCCGCCGGCGTGCCGGCTTCCGGGGTGGGCGCATCCCAGGCCTCGCGGCAGTCCGCATAGGAAGTGGCCGGCCACGTCCGCGCCGCGCCTGCCGCCTGGCGGTAGCGCGTGGCGGCGGCAGCCGCGCGGGCAAGCACATCGAGGTCTTCCGTTTCCCTGCACGACATGCCGGCTTTCAATCTCTAGATCTTCGTCACGAACGTCCTGGCGTGGTACAGCGCGACCAGGCTCAACGCCGTGATGATGACAATGGCAAGCACATCGGCGCCCGCATAGCCCCAGAAATCCGACATGGCAATCTCCTAGTGTGTGGTTGCGCAGCACCGGTGCTGCGCCGCTGTCAAAGCAAGCCCGTGTCGCGCATGCGCTGCCGGCCGAAATCGCTCAACCGGAAGCGGAATCGCATCTTGTCGGCGCAGGTGTCGAATTTCTCCTCCACGCTGGTGAGCAGCCCGCCCGAATACAGGTCGGTCAGGATGACCCGCACGGATCCGGCCCAGTAGTTTCCCCCTTTGCCGTACTCCTGGCATACCGAGGCGGCGATATCGCTATCCCACATGCCGTCCGTCCCCGCGATCTGCTGCAGTATGAATCCCTTGATATGCACCTTCGCCATCTCTCATCTCCGGATTGAGAACCACCCACATGTCCAGAACGGGTTACAGCGCACGGACCACTTCGAGGACGTCGCTCTTCTCCGTGTACATCAGGAAAGCGCCCGATACCACCAGCGTCAGTCCCAGCAGGAAGTTCCACGCCGGGAACTGCAGCGTGAACGCGGCCAGGAACACCACGGCGAAGGCGCCATAGAGCGCTGCGATGGCCTGGCCCCGGCCGACGCCGATCAGCGGAAAGGACTTGTACCAGGACACGTAGCAGAAGCCGAACGTGATGCCCGCCAGCAGCAGCCAGGTCATCGCCTTCAGGTTCCAGGTCTGCGCCATCATGCGCATCACGTCGATGTCGCCGAACAGTGCCAGCGCCGGCAGGACCAGGCACAGCCAGTAGAGGGCCTCGGCAGTGAAGCGCACGGTGATGCCGCAGTCAGGATCGGTGACATCGAGCGCGCGCCCGGCAAGCGCCCCTTCGACGCCCCACCCCAGCGCCGCCATGGCGCCGCCGAGGTAGCCCAGCCACGACGTGTGCTTGCCGGACGCGCCGGAAAGCTCGCCGAGGATGCCGGGCGCGTAGATTGCCACGCCGCCGCCGATAATGACCAGGATGCCCAGCGCGGCACGCATCGTAATCTTCTCGTTGTACCAGACGCGGGCGATGCTGGCGCCGACGATGGGATACAAGAGCCCGGCAATGGCGGCGAACACCGCGCCCACGTAGCCCATGGCAAGGAAGGAGCCGAAGATGGCCATCGGCCCACCGAAGATCGCCGCGGCAAAGTACCACTTGGAAATGCGCCGCACCTGGACCAGCGTGCGGCCGAAGTCCTTGAACTTGTCCAGCACGATCAGCCAGAGGAAGAGGAACAGCAGCACCGAGAATGCGTTGAAGGTCGTGATAACCGCCGCCGCCGTCAGGAACTGGCGCGGGTTGGCCATGTCCATGGCGGCGAACGGCGCCTCCTTCCACACCGCGGCGCCGGGCACGTACCACGCACCCCACAAGACCGCACACCACAGCGCCCAGATAAAGCCCCAGCGGATGCTGCGGGCACGAAAACTCACCTTCGCTTGGCCGACGGTCGTCATGAATCCTCCTGTGGTGGGCGCGTCGGAATGCACGCCTGATTCGAGCCTCATGTCCACATACGGAAAGGACCGCACGAACATGTGCGTTGGATTATTGGAGGGGCGCGGGGCCGGCACAATAATCCAAAGGAGAGATACCTACAAAGAGGCATGCGCGGCCGGCATACTTGGCGGAAAAATGCGCGTAGTGCGAGGGGACGAGAGCGCGAACGCCGCCGTGCCGCGCGGCGCGGCAGGCGGTGCTGACTTGCGCTGGGGGGACTAGCTCAGTGCCGCGGCTTCTGCTGCCCGTGCCGCCAGACCACGGCTTCGAGACGGGAGTGAAGATTGAGCTTGGACAGCACGTGCTTGACGTGCACCTTGACGGTTCCAACGCTGATGCCGAGCTGGCGGGCGATGGTCTTGTTGCACAGGCCTTCCGCCAGGAAGTCCAGCACCTCGGACTCGCGGCTGGTCAGGTCAGCCTGGGCGGCGGGCACGCGCTGGTTGGACGCGACCACCTCCATCAGGCTGCCGGTCACGGAATCGCTCAGCACCGAGGCGCCATTCGCCGCGCGCCGCAGGCAGTCGCACAGGTCTTCCGGCTCCATGTCCTTGAGCAGGTAGCCATGCGCTCCGGCGCGCAGCGCGGAAACCACGTCGCGTTCGTTATCCGATACCGTCAGCATGATGAAGCGGGAGTCGACGTGCTTCTCGCGCAAGGCGCCGATGGTCTCGATGCCGCTCATGCCCGGCATGTTCAGGTCGATGAGGATGACATCCGGCTGCATGCGCACTGCCATGTCCACGCCCTCCGCGCCGGAGGAGGCCTGGCCGACGACACGGAAGTCCTGGTCCATGCCGATGAGTTGCGCGAGACCCTTGCGGAACAAGGCGTGATCGTCGATGACCAGAACCGTGTTGCTCGTTTCCATGGCCGTTGTCTCCGTATTTTTTGCAGCCACGCTGCCGGTTCCTGATCCGGCCTGATACTTCTGCGGGACGCATTGCCGCCTGTATCGGCGGTTGTTTGCGAGAGCAACGGAAATACTACCGGCATCCCCGGTTTTGGGGAAGGCGTCAGCGCATGCCAGCGCGACTGGGGTTTTCCCGATTGTGCGCTGACGCTCACCACTCAGGCTGCCGCACCGGACGGAATTGGACCGAAACGCAGGAGCCGCCGCCCGGCCTGGGACTGATCGACAACGCACCGTCCAGGCTCAATGCGCGCTCGCGCATGATGGCAGTGCCGTGCTGGTTGCGCGGATCCGCGGCCGGCTCGAAGCCCAGTCCATCGTCCTCGATGACGATGGCGATCGCGCCATTCTCCTCCGGCAGCAGCCTGACGGTGGCCTGCGATGCACCCGCGTGGCGCACGACATTGGAGAGGGCCTCGCGCACGATCTGCACGATATGGAACTCTTCGTTGGCACTGAGCTGGCAGCCCTTGAGCCGGTTGTCCAGCGTCATGGCCACGCTGCTGCGCGCGCCATACTCATCAAGGGCCTCCTCCAGCGCCGCGGCCAGGCCCTGTACATTGATCTGCGTGCGGAACGTCGTGATCAGTTCGCGCAGCTTGCGATAGGCGCCGTTCAGGCCGTCGCGCAGTTCTTCCGCGGTCGCCTCCAGGCCCTCGCGCGCGTCCCCTCGGTCGGCCAGGGTCTGCAGGCGGCTGACCTGGATCTTCATGTAGGACAGCGACTGCGCCAGCGAGTCGTGCAGTTCGCGCGCCATGGCCGTGCGCTCCTCGATCAGCGCTACCCGGCGCCCTTCCTGCATGCGCCGGAAGTTGCCGATCGCCAGGGACAGGTGACGCCCGATCGCCTCGCCGATCTGGCTGCCTTGCGCCTGGCAGTCCTGCGCCGTCCGGAACAGCACGAAGAGATGCCCGTAGCGCTCCTTGCCGTCGCTGATCGGCACCGCGAGCCCGACCTCGGCGTGCCCGCCCTGCTCCGCCAGCTCGAACACCATGTGCGGGCCCGCCACCGTGAGCGCGCGCACACGCTCCACCTGCGCCCACCCCAGCTCCCCGGCGTGCACGACTTCCGGCAGTTCGAGCGCCTCGCTGGTCTCGTCGTCCAGGCAGATGCAGCAGGCGCGCGCCTGGAGCCCGCCGGCCACCGCCTCGCACACATTGCGCAAGGCCTGCGCCCCCAGCGACTCGCCGGACAGCGCTGTCATCACCTGCTCGAGCAGGCTGAGCCAGCGGTCCTTGCGCTCCGCGGGAATGTCGCCTGCCGGCGCGCGCGCCTCACGCGCCTGGCGGCGCATCCCCAGGCCGATCAGCACGCCACCGGCGGCCACGATCAGCAAGGCAATGCGGACCGCAATATCCACCCGCAAGTGGCGCTGCAAGGCCTCGGATACATCGACGGCCGCCTGCTCAAGCACCGGCATGGCTGCCGACACCGTACCGTAGGCATGGGCCTGCCCTTCGTCCGCCAGCCCCGCGCCGAATGGCGGGTCGGACAGCAGCCGGCGCGTTTCCGCCAGCCATTGGCGCCCCTCCCGTCCGGCTTCGTTGCGCTGGTCGAAGCCGCTGCCGCGCTGGCGCAATTCGGCCGCCTTGCTCAGGAAGCTCACCGCCTCGCTGGACCAGGCCGCGGTCAGGATGGGTTGCACCATCAGCGCCAGCGCCGCCAGCGCCGCCACGGTGATCACCACGGCCCAGGCCCGCACCGCGCGCTGTTGCCGGGCAAGGAAAAGCAAGTATGATTGCGGGGCGCGTCTGCCGGGTACGGAATTGAGATTCATGGGTTCACCTTGGGTCGCAACGCGCATTCAGCCCAGAGCGTTCGATTACCAGCATAACGAAGGAACGCGGGAATATAAAAGGAGACAAGCGCGGCCAGGGTCTGTTCGCATGCAAAGCGTACGCGCGTCTTGCATGCGGACAGGTTCCACGCGAGGGGAGCATCATGCTGACCGTGTGGCTGTACCTGACCGGCGCAGCCGCTGCGTGCGGCTATGCCATCGGCGCCACCATGGGCTGGCTGCCGTCCAGTACACCGCTTGCCGTGGCGTGCCTCGGCGGCGCGCTCGGCCTGGTGGTAGCGGCCGCGGCCACCAACCGGCGCGCGCCGGGCCGGCCTGCCGCCGCCGCGGTGCCGCGCCCCGGCGTTGGCCCGATCCCGCCCCTTCACGACTACCGTGCGCTGATCGACGGTCTCGAGGACATCGTCTTCGAGACCGACGCCGAGGCTGCCTTTGATTTCCTGAATCATGCCTGGAAGTCCATCACCATGCTGGATGTGCACGTCAGCTTGCACACGCCGCTGTTCCGCTACGTCCACCCGGACGAGCAGGCGCTCAACCGCGAGCAGTTTCTCACGATCCTCTCGCAGCATGGCGATGCCTGCCGCTACGAGACCCGCCTGATCCGCCATGACGGGCAGCAGCGCTGGGTGGAAGTCAGGCTGCGGCCACGCTTCGACGGGCACGGCCAGGTGAGCGGCACCACCGGCATGATGACCGACATCCATTCCCGCAAACGCGCCGAAGACGTGCTGCGCGCACGCGACCGCAGCCTGTCGACCCTGCTGGACCATCTCCCGGGTATGGCCTTCCGCTGCCGCAACGACCGCCGCTGGACCATGGAGTTCGTCAGCGATGGCTGCTTCGAACTGACCGGCCTGGAAGCGGTCGACCTGCTCAACCACCCGTCCTACGACGAACTGATCCATCCTGAAGACCGCGCCTATGTCTGGGATTACGTGCAGAGCCAGCTCGAGCAGCGCAAGGCCTTCCACCTGCGCTACCGCATCCGCACGCGCGCCGGCCAGGAGAAATGGGTCGACGAGCGCAGCCGCGGGATCTACGCGGGCAACGGCACCCTGCTGGCGATCGAGGGCTTTATCTCCGACATCAGCAGCCAGAAGCGCGACGAGGAACGTGCCGAGCGGGAGCCGCTGCGCGACCGGCTCACCGGCCTGAAGAGCCGTGCCCTGCTGCTCGATCGCGTCGATCTTGCGCTGCAGTACGGCGCGACCTTCATGCTGCTGTGCCTGGACGTCGACAATCTCAAGCGGATCAACGAGCGGCACGGCCGCGCGTTTGGCGACCAGCTGCTGAGCCGGCTCGGGGAGCGGCTCGCGGCGTGGTGCGGGCCAGGCATCTCCGCCGGCCGCAGCGGCGGCGATGAGTTCGCCATTCTCGCGCTGGAAGCGCCAACCCGTGGCGACGCGGCCGCCTGCGCCGAAGCCCCCGCCGGCTGCGCACCGGCAGACCGCCAGCTCGGTGGCGTCATCGCCGCGCTGACCCTGGTGGACACCATTGCCGGCATGCTGGACACGCCCTTCGACCTCGACGGCACCTCGATTTCCATCAGCGCCAGGCTGGGCATTGCATTCAGCACCGAGGCCGGCACCGACGCCCGCGCCATGCTGCGCGACGCGCTGCACGCCGTGTATTCGGCCCGCTGGCAGACCGCAAGCGGCACCGTGCGCTACGCCTTCGCCGGCGAGTCCGCCAGGCATGTCGCGCAAGCCTGGCGACGCTCGGCCAGTGAATTTGCGCGTGCCTGCGACACGCTGCGCCTGCAGGTCAGCCTGGCCCAGGTCAGGCCGCTCGGCGACAAGCCGGGCTGGGCCGAAGGCACGGCCTGCTGGCACAGCCCACGCGCCGGCCTGATTCCTGCCGAGCACATGTTCCTGCATGCGTGCCGCGCCGGCACGCTGCAGGCCGTGGTCGAGCGCTATCTGCTCGCCATCTTCGCAGAGGCCCGTCTTCATCTGAAGCCGCAGCAGCGCCTGTGCCTGTGCATCGATGTCGTACCGCTCGATGCGGCCATACTGCAAGGGATACACGGCGCCTTGCTTGCCATCGCGGGCCAGCCCGGCGCCACCCGGGTCGACCTGCTCCTGCCGCAACAGGTCGACCCGGGACTGGCCGATCTCGAAGCCACGCTGGCCGGCCTGCGCAGCCGTGGCGTGCGTGTCGGCGTGGACCTTACCCCGGCCGCCAGTCGCGACGGCGAGCCCTTTCCCACGTGGGCCTTGCTCGCCGACTTCTGGCGCATCGGGGTCGACCAGGCCGCCATGGCACGGATCCGGCTCGAACGCCTGCTGCGGATTGCGGCACTGCACGACATCCCCGTGGTGGCCGCCGGCGATGCCGGCGCCTTTGGCAGCCGCCTCATCCACCGGGTTGGCGTGGCCGAGCCGATCGCGCCGGCCGCCTAGCCTGCCGCCGCCCCGCTCCATGGCAGCCAGTGCTCAGAACACGCGTTTCAGGCCGAGTATCCAGTGCGCGGTGCCCAGCCGCTTGCCGTCGGCCACCCACAGGCTGCGATCGGCATTCGTCCCCGTGTAGGCCAACGAGACGGTCCAGCCGGTGCCGAAGCTCTTGCTGACCACGGCGCGCCAGTCCGTATAGTTGAAGGCGCCGTAGTTGCGCACCCATTGCCGGCCCACATGCAGCCCCAGCACGAAGTCTTCCGGCAGCGGGACATCGGCGTTGAGCTCCAGGTAGCCGCTGCCATGCGAGCTGCCCTGGTTGGTCCCCATCGATGCGCTGTTGAAGCCGAAGAAGTCGGTCAGCGTGCTGGAGTATTTCAGGGTCACAAACTTCCAGCCGACCGCGCCGTACAGTTCCAGCGTGTTGTATTTCTCGTCCGAGCCCGGCAGCTTGGGGTTTTCCGGATAGTAGAACTGCAGCAGCCCGACATCAAAGCGCCAGTCGCCGAAGGACTTGGTAAAGCCGCCGTACAGGTCCATCTCAAGGCTGGCGCCGTTGATCGCCTTGCTGCTGACGTTGGTCGCCCAGACGCCAGCGTAGAGACCGCTATCGTGCGCGTAGTCGAAGCCGCCCTGCAAGGCAGGCCGGTCCTGCGTGTAGGTGATGCCGCGAAAGACGTAGTTGCTCATCAGCGCGACATTGGCGCTGAAGGTATGGGGGCTGGCGGGCGGCTTCGGCTCCTCCTGCGCGAAGACGCCTGGGGCCGCGCCTGCACCGCAGGCCAGCAAGCAACCCGAGGCGAAGGCCCTGGACCAGGATTGCGAGGACAGTTTCATGCTTGATCCTTGGCAAGGAATGTTTGCGCTGCATCGACTGCGTATTGTTGGTGGCGTACTGTTGGTGGCTTGTTGTTGCTCCCCATGCCGCGGCGCTCTGGTCCGGCTGGCGCCTTGCCATACCCCCCTCACCCGGGCCCTCTCCCATGCGGACGGAGGGCGGGTGCAACCGGGCGAGGAAGGTCACCGCCGGCAGGTTCCCGCCGTCGGCTTGCTGCACCATCCACCTCAGAAATGGTTGCGCAGCTCCTTGCCGATATCGAAGATGTCGCCCACGATGCCGTACTTCGCAATCGTGAATATGGAAGCCTCGGGGTCGGTGTTGACGGCGATGATGGTGTCCACATGCTTCATGCCGGCCATGTGCTGGACCGAACCCGAGATGCCCATCGCCACGTACAGCTTGCAGTTGGCGGCGGTCTTGCCCGACTGCCCCACCTGCCGCGACTTCGGCAGCCACCCCGAATCGGCGATCGGCCGCGAGCAGCCCAGCGTGGCGCCCACCGAATCCGACAGCTCCTTGAACTGCTCGACGTTGTCTTCCTCGCCCACGCCGCGTCCGATCGAGAGGATGAAGTCCGCGCCCGGGATGTCCACATCGTCGCCGCCGGCCGGCTCTTCGAAGGCCAGGTGCTGGCTGCGCGGCGCGACCTGCGGTGCCGCCTGGCTGGACACCGCCGGTGTCCCGGCCGCTTCCACGGGCTTGAACGAGCCCGGCCGTACCGTCAGCACCACGGTGGCGCGATCGGGGAACTCCATCTCGACGTTCACCTTCTGGCCGTATCCGGAACGCGTGGCCACCCAGCCATCGCCATCGCGCTCGACCTTGAACACGTCGGTGGTAAAGCCATGGCCATCACGCACCGCCAGCGGCGCCGCATAGCCCAGCGTATCCACGCTATGCGGCAGCAAGACCAGCGACGGCTTGCCGGCAGCAATCAGCGCGCGCACCGACGCTTCATATACTTCCGGATCGAAGGCATCGTCCGCGCTTTGCACCGTCACGATCTCATCCACGCCCGCCAGTTTCAGCGCCTCGGCGTAGCGCCCCGGATCGGCGCCGATCACCGCCACCCGCACCGGCTGGCCGCTTGCCGCCTTCAGGCTGACGGCCAGGCCGACCAGTTCGCGGCTGACCGGACGCAGCTCGCCCTTGCGATGCTCACCTACCACCAGAATGCCCGTCATCATGCTTCTCCCCTGTATTCCTTGATGATCTTTGCCAGTTGCGACGCCTGCTCGGCCGGGGTGCCCCCGATCATTTGCGCGCGGCCCTTCTCCGGCACGTACATGCGCCGCACCCGCGACAGGGAGCCCGCCGCACCAGCCTCGCCGGCGGCAAGGCCGATGTCTTCCGGCGACACCACTTCAATCGGCCGCGAGGCCGCCTGCTTGATGCCGCGCAAGGAGGCATAGCGCGGCGTGTTGATGCCGAGCTGCAGCGTGAGCACGGCGGGCGTGTCGATCTTCACCGCGGCATAGGTGCCGCCTTCGAGCTCGCGCCGCACCGTTGCCTTGCCATCACCCGGGGTGTATTCCAGCGTCGCAACGACCGCCGCATGGGGCGCATCCAGCAGCCCGGCGAGCGCCATGCCGGTCGCGCCGAATGCGTGGTCGGAAGCCTGCACGCCGGCAAACACCAGGTCGGCGGACTCGCGGCGTGCCAGCGCGGCCAGCACCCGCGCCACGGCGATGGGGTCGGATTCCTCCAGCGCATCGTCCCAGACGCGGATGGCGCGGTCGGCGCCCTTGGCCAGGCACTTGCGCAACTCTTCGTCCGCGCTGTCCGGGCCCACCGTGGCCACGATCACCTCGATGCCCTCGCCGCCCGGCCCCTCCTTGAGGCGCATGGCCTCCTCCAGGGTGTAGTGGTCCCACTCGTTCAGGTCGTGCACCAGGAAGTCGGGATCGATGTCGCGGCCGTCGTCGCGAATCTCGAAGTCCTCGTCCAGCGTGGCCACCTGCTTGATCGTCACCAGTATCTTCATATCGTCTCCATCGTCTGCGCTGCTTGTTGTATGGCTCGCGGCATGGCCTGGCGCCGCGCCGGCGCCGCGCGCATGCCCGCCAGCCGGGCGAAATGGCCGAAGATGCGGAAGCGGACTTGCGCGTCGGGGTCGCCGCGCATGCGCCAACGGTCCGCGTCCGTCAGGTTGGGATGCTCGATCACCATGGCGCGGTGCAAGGCGTAGCCGTCGTGACGCAGCACCAGCAGCACGCCACGCGGCGCCTTCCGGTTGAGGATCACGGCGCGGCGGACATCGGCGCTCGGGTGGGCCGCCAGCGTCGCCAGCCGCGCGGGCGAGGTGCCGGGATGACGTGCCACGCCCGCCAGTACGTCGACGTCCGTGCAGCGTGCAAGGCGGCGCAGCAGCGGCAACGGCAGGTCATCGCGGTAGGCCACGCCGGCCCGTACCCAGGCGACGGGATCCGCGCCCAGCCGCTCCAGCAGTCCCGCAGGACAGCCCGGGTGCCGCGCCGCGCAGCGCCGCACCTCTGGCTCTGGATCCGCTGCGGCCAGCACCAGCCAGTCCACCGGGCAGCCGGGGTTGCGTGCCACCGTGCGGCGCACCCAGGGGTCGGTGTCCTCCAGCAGCCAGCCCGCCATGCGCGCCGCCAGGTCCTTGCGCCCCGCCACCGCGCGGCGCACACCGGCATCGCCGTCGAAGCAGCATGCCAGCAAGGCATCGGCGGGTATGGCCGGGTGCGCCGCTGCCGCACGACGTACGGCGGGATCGGCATCTGCCGCGAGCTGGCGCAGAAGCGTCCCCGGGGCCCGCGCCTGCTGCGCCAGGCAGCGCCGCTCCAGCGCCGATGCCGGCAATGCCTGCAGCAGGCTGTCCGGGCAATGCGGATGCAACAGGATCTGGGCTCGCACCGCTACGCCGTTGCCCTCGTCCCCCTCGTCCCCCTGGCCTGCATCGCGCCACAAAGCCTGCAAGGTGGCCTCGCCGGTGGCCGGGTTGATGGCCAGCAGCCGCTGCAGGACCGGCAAGTGCCGCTGCTGCAGCGCGGCCAGCACGTCCGCGGCGACGCCCGCGTTCTCGCACAGCGCGCACAGGATCTCCTCCTGCGCCGTGTCGTCGGCGATCTGCGCCAGCACCGCACGCGGCATATGCGCGTGCCGCGCCAGCAGCAGTCGCATGCGTTCGCTGCGCGCCCGCGGCCAGAGCGCAGCCAGGCAATCCGCTGGCGCGGCGGGATTGCGCGCGAGCCGCTGCCCGACCATGGCATCGTCGCGCGCTTCCGCACCCAGCCGCGCCAGCACGGGCGGCGCCACGAAGGCCGCAGATGCCAGCAGCAGCCGGTCGCGGCGCGCCTCGAACAGGCGCGGCGCCAGCCACTGCCGGTGCACCGCCGAGGCGTAGGGATAGAGCGCGGCCGCGGGGTACGGCTCCGCGTCTTCCCGCGCGCGCCGCAGCAGCTCCATCCAGTGCCGACCGGTGAATTTCATCGCCGCGCGCCTCAGGCTTCCACCAGGCCGCCCTGCGGGCTGGCGGACCCGCCAGCACGCAGGGCGGCTGCACCGGCACCTGCACCGGCAACCTCGGCTTCCAGCGTGATGGGCTCGGCCAGCGCGTCGCGGATCATCTCGATCAGTTCTCGCACCACGAACTTGCCCTCATAGCCGCTGGTCTTGAGCGCGTCCTCGAACATGGTCAGGTCTTTGGGGCAGCAAACCACGAAGACTTCCAGCCCGTCGATGCCCGCCGCCTCACGCATGCGCAGCTGGGACGGCTTCTCGGCGCCGACCGGATCCGGCATCCAGATGCGCCCGCCGCCGGCGCCGCAACAGAAGGAGTTGTCGCCATGGCGCGGCATCTCCACCAGTTCGCAGCCGATGCGCTTCAGGATTTCGCGCGGGCCGCCGTAGCCCTTGTTGAAACGGCCCAGGTGGCAGGGATCGTGCAGGGTCACGCGCAAATGCTGCGGCTGGCGCACCTTGAGCTGGCCCTGCTCCAGCATGCGCTGCACGAAGCTGGTGTAGTGCTCGATCTCATAGTTGCCGCCGAAGTCCGGATACTCGTTGCGGATGGTGTTGTAGGAATGCGGGTCCGTGGTCACGATGCGCTGGAACTGCACGGTGCCCAGCGTGGCGATATTGGTTTCGGCCAGCAGTTCGTAGAGCCCTTCCTCGCCCACGCGGCGCACGTCGTTGCCGGCATTCGATTCCCCTTCGAACAGCAGGCCGAAATTGACGCCGGCCTCGTGCAGCAGGGTGGCGAAGGCCTGGCTGACCTTCTGGTTGCGCGGATCGAACGAGGCGTAGTCGCCCACGAACCACAGCACGTCCACCGGCTCCTTGCGCGCATCCTTGATCTGGAACGGCAGCGCCTTGGTCCAGGCCGCGCGCTTGCGCTTGGATTCCCCGAAGGAATTGCCAGTCTTGTGGATGGTCTGCAAGGTCTTCTGCAGCTGCGGCTCCATCTCGCCCTCTTCCACCAGCTTGCGGCGCATCTGCACGATGATGGGTACATGCTCCACCGCCACCGGGCAGATCTCCACGCAGGCCATGCAGGTGCGGCACGACCACAGGGTCTCCATGAACACCTGGCCGCCATCCTTGCCGTGCGGGCTCAGCTTGACCTGCTCCGGCAAGGTGTTCTTCTGCAGGGCATCGTTGGCGAACTCGCGCAGCGAGAGGATCACGTCGCGCGGCGACAGCGGCGCCCCTGCGGCGCGCGCCGGGCAGGCTTCATGGCAGCGGCCGCACTTGGTGCAGGCATCGAGGTTGAGCAGATGCTTCCAGGTAAAGTCGGTGATGGTCGTATAGCCCACCTTGTCGCCGGTGGCGGCCTGGCGCGGCAGGCGCTGCGCGGCCAGCGGATCGCGCAACATCAGCGAGCCGGCCGCGGTGAAGATGTGCTTGACCTTCGTGAAGGGAATCAGCGCGATCAGGGTCAGCGCCAGCAAACCGTGGAACCACCACAGGCCGGTGCGCAGCAGCCCCGCCGCGGCGGCGCTCAGCCCGGCAGCGCGCAGGCCTTCGGCCAGCGCCGCGCCGAACGGCGACCACCACCGCAGCTCCCATACCTCCGGCCGCTGCTGCAGCCAGACCAGGCGGGCGGCCTCCAGCACGTAGCCGGTCGCGCCGATGACGATCAGTGTCCACAGGAAGGCCCAGTCCTCGCGGCGGTAGCCGCTGCGGTCGTAGCCGGGCTCGCCGGGCTTGCGGTCGGGGCGCGTGTAGTCCAGCTTGGGCGGCTTGATCCAGCCGCGCCGGACCATCATGTAGACGAGACCGCCGATCATGGCCACGCCGGCGCAATCCAGTACCAGCGAGAACCACAGATAGAAATTCCCGTGCCAGAAGCTGATGCCGAACAGCTTGGCCGTGATGTCGTAGTCGAGCGTAATGGTTGCGGTGCCGATGAAGAGCAGCGCGAAACCATAGAAGATAAGCCGGTGCGCGCGCCCGGCGGCGGGATCGCGCCTGGCGATAGTGCGATGGCTCGCTACCGTGCGGCACATCTGCAGGAAGCGCTTGAACAGATCGAGCGGCGCGCCCAGGGGCTGGCCACGCCGGTACTTGCGCACCTGCACATAGGTGCCCCAGCAGAACACGCCGATGGCGCCGAAGCCCACCAGGTAGAACAGCACGATGGCGTGGGACGAGAATCCTTCAAACAGGACCCGGGTGATCTGGAGCGGGTCGAACTTGTCTGCGGCGAACATGGCGGCTTCCGTCTGGGTCGATGCGTGGAGGAGCGGCGGGGCGCGGCGGGGCGCGGCGCGACGAGGAGGGCCAGGCACAGCCTGCCTGGCCCTCCCCCCGCGGATCACACCTTGTAGATGATCTCGAAGGTGCCTTCCTTCTTGTGCGGCACGCCCCAGACCGGCACTTCGCGGCGGTAAGGCAGCGGGATCTGCGCGTCGTCTTCCTCGATCTCGCGCGCCAGCCGCTGGCCGCCGAAGGTGGCGTCGGCAATCAGCCGCGGCGCCTCGGCATCGCCGATCAGGTAGACCTCCTTGATGCCCACGCTGGCCCAGCGGTCCTGCGCCGCCTTCAGCTGCCGGTACAGGCCGTCGTTGGAGCGGCGGCCGGTCACCAGCACCAGCGAGTCGAACTCCAGCCAGCGATGGGTCTTGTTCTCGTCGCGCGGGGACTTGCCGGGTCCGCGGTAGGTGCGGCGCGAGCCGTCGCCCCAGATGTTGTAGATCTCGATGCGGCCCGGCTCGATGCGGCTGGCGAAATGGTCGCCCATCTCGTTGACGCCCAATTCGTGCAGGCGCCGCATCATGTTCGGATACTCCAGCGTGAAGTGCATGTAGTTGGCGAGGTGCACACCGCTGACGATGGTCACCTCGTGGCCGGCAGTCGCCAGCTTCTCGGCCAGGCTCGGCGCCATGAAGTAAGTGTCCGCGTTGAGGATGACCACGCGCTTGCCGATCGCCTTCTTGCCGGCGATCACCTGCTCCGGCGTCAACTGGTCGTCGCGCGAGGCGTCGGCACCCGGGATGGGGTCGTGGGTCAGGCAGTTGGTGCCGTCGGTCACCCAGTGCGAACCGGTAGCGATGACCACCTTCTCGGCACCGTATTCAAGAATGGCGTTGGCGCTCAGCGGCTTCTGGCCCATCGCGAGCTGGCTCTGCTTGTTCTTTTTGAGCAGCTTGGCGATCTGCGTCTCGCGGTAATCGCGGTGGTAGCCCCATTCGCCCAGTCCGGGCAGCGTGATGATCTGGTTCAGGTGGCCGCCGATCTTCTCCGCAGTGTCGACCAGGTGCACGGTGTGCCCGCGCTCCATCAGCACGCGCGCGCATTCCGAGCCGGCGGGGCCCGCGCCCACCACCAGCACGGAATCGTCGGACTTGGCGCGCGCGAACCTCTCGGGGTGCCAGCCGCGGCGGTACTCCTCGCCGGCGGTGGCGTTCTGCGTGCAGATCATCGGCGGGCCGCCGATTTCCCAGCGCGAGATGCAGACATTGCAGCCGATGCAGACGCGGATGTCGTCGATGCGGCCTTCCTCAATCTTCTTCGGCAGGAAGGGGTCGGCGATGGACGGACGCGCTGCGCCGATGATGTCGGCAATGCCCTTGGTCACGATCTCGGTCATCTTTTCCGGATCGGTGAAGCGGCCCACGCCCAGCACCGGCTTCTTCGACACCTGCTTGATAAAGCGGGTCCAGGGAATCTGGTGGCCCTGCAGGTTGAAGCGCGAGGGACCGGCGTCCTCGCCCCACTCGGCGATGTCGCCCACGTCCACGTCCCACAGGTCTAGCAGGTGGTCGGCCATCTCGACGAACTTCATGCCGTCCTGCTCCACCTCGATGCCAGCCACGCCGTACAGCGAATCCACCGCGAAGCGCGTGGCGATGGCGCAGTCGTCGCCCACGGCGCGGCGCACCTTCTCCAGCGTTTCGAGCCAGAAGCGCGCGCGGTTCTCCAGCGAGCCGCCGTACTTGTCGGTGCGCTTGTTGTAGTA
Organism: Cupriavidus oxalaticus; assembly: GCF_004768545.1. Lineage (NCBI taxonomy): Bacteria > Pseudomonadati > Pseudomonadota > Betaproteobacteria > Burkholderiales > Burkholderiaceae > Cupriavidus > Cupriavidus oxalaticus. The sequence continues at coordinate 831,255 of NZ_CP038636.1, forward strand.
GGGAGAGAGGAACTGCAGCGGCAGGTAGGAGTGCGCCCCGTACACGTAGACGATGTCGAAGCCGGCATCGCGCGCGCGGTAGGCCGCATCGACGTAGTACTGCTGCACCTGGGCGATGTCGCGCAGGTCCATCTCCTTGCAGTAGGTCAGGGTCTCGAACTCCGAGGCGTACTGGCTCGGGCCGCGCGGCGTGGCCCGGCTTTCCATGCAGGGCGCGTGGGCGCCGCCGTACCACATCTCGATGCCGGCCAGTGCGCCGTACTTGTGGACCTCGTCGGTCATCGCGCGCAGGTTGCGCACATCGCCCTCGTCCCAGATCCGCGCGGACATCCGGTGCGTGTCATCCGATTCCGGGTGGATCGAACAGTATTCCGTATTGAGGGCTGCCCAGCCCCCTTCCGCCTTCATCGAGCGATGGGCCGCCTGGAATCCGGGCAGCGTGGAGCCTGCGCCGATGCAATGCGGAACCTGGTAGAAGCGGTTGCGCAGTGTCTTGGGGCCGATCTGGATCGGTTCAAACAGGATGTCGTAGCGTGGGTCGCGGGCCATTGATGGTCTCCAGCCGGTTTGTGGGGCGATCGCTCTCGGGCGTCGCAGGCAACGCGGAGCGCGAGCTCCGCCTTGAATCGAATCGGGACGTCTGTTGTTGTTCTCTGGCTGCGCTGCGCTAATCCGGCGCCGTGCCTTCGCTGAGCATGCGGGCGTCGTCGAATGGCGCCAGCCAGTCGATCGCCGCCTGGCGGTAGCGGGTGATCCCCTTGTAGTCGACCAGTTCGCCAGGCAAGGTGCGCAGCACGCGGTGCAGCCGCGCCGCCCATTTGGGCACCGTGGCAAGCTCCTGCAGGCTGATCAGGTAACAACGCACGCCGAAGCCGATGGCATTGCTGCGCGGCAGGCGGAACAAGGTCTGCAGCTCCACGCGCAGGTGAACCAGCTCGCCGGCGTTTTCGCGGGTGACGGCGGCCCGCTCGGCGCCCCAGTCGCAATAGCGCTCCGGCGATGTATCCAGGCGCGGATGGATGGTCATGGTCCAGTTCAGGCGGCGCACTGGCCCGCCCACCCGCAGGTGCAGCAGGTATTTGAGGGCGCGGTCGAAGATGCCGAGCTCGTGCGCCAGCGGCACCGGCCCGTGCCATTCGGTGAAGCTCATGCCCAGGTCAAAGTCCAGCGACCAGTCGGCCTGCGTGGTGACCATGCCGGCATCCATGAACAGGTTGTCCTGGCGCTGGTCCATCAGCACCCAGTCGCCCTGCACCTGGCGCAGGATGTACTCCAGCGGCGGCTGCGGCAGCGAGGCGGTGTCGCCGAAGACGAAGCGCTGTTCCAGGCCGAGCAGGCGGTTCTCCCAGGTCCAGTGCGCGCCGTCGCGTCGCAACTGGAAATGGCCGGGATGGCTGGCCGCCAGCGAGGTCATCATCAGCTCCAGCGTGTCCCATTGCGCTTCCATCATGTGCGGCAGCGCCATGCAGCGGCCGGGGTCCTGCGCCAGCACCAGCGCGCGCTCGCGGCATTCGCCGAGGTAATGCTCGTCGATGTCGAAGGGATGCTCGGTGACGCTACCGGCGGGCCCCGCGGCGTGGGGCTCGATATTGACCGAGTACATGTACCGGTCTTCGGCAAACGGAAACGGAAAGCGCCGGATCGCAGCGGGACTGTTGCTATAGACGAAATCGCCGCGATAGGTCTCGTCCTGCTTGAAGATGGTTTCCATCGCGCTTCCTCGCCTCCTAGATGGCCAGCACCACGCGCTGGCAGCGCGCCCGCGAGACGCAGGGCATGAGCTTGCGTCCGCCCGCCCGTTCCTCGGCGGAGAGATAGTGATCGCGATGCAGCAGTTCGCCGTCGGTCTCCAGCACCTCGAGTTCGCACTGCCCGCAGGCACCGCCGCGGCACAGGTAAGGCGCCCTGACGCCGGCCGCCTCGATGGCTTCCAGCAGGCTGACCTCGCTGCCGACCTGCACGGTGATGCCGCTGCGCGCCAGCACCGCCTCGAACGGGACGCCGGGCTGCGGCGCGAGAAACTGCTCCCAATGCACGTGGCCGTCCGACCACCCCGCCGCGCGCGCCGCCTGGCGCACGGCGTCGATCATGCCGGCCGGCCCGCACACGTAGACATCGGTGCCGAGCGGCTGCCCCGCCAGCACCGTGGCGAAGTCGAGCTGATTGCCGCCCTCGTCCACGTAGAGATGCAGCTTGCTGCCGGCGATCCGCTGCAGCGCGACGGCGAAGCCGGCATGTTCCTGGCTGCGCACGGCGTAGTGCAGCTCGTAGGCCGCATCGAGCCGCTCCAGCTCCGCCAGGTGCGAAAAGAATGGCGTGATGCCGATGCCGCCCGCGATCAGGATGTGCTTGCGCCGGGTCTTGAGCAGCGGAAAGAGATTGACCGGCGCGGACACGCGCAGCACCGAGCCGACCGTGACCCGTTCATGCATGTGGCGCGAGCCGCCGCGCCCTTCGTCCACGCGGCGCACACCGATCTGGTAGTGGTCACCGTCCCAGGGCGAACTCATCAGCGAGTACGGATTGCGGTGCAGCCGGTCGTGGCCTTGCATCTCCACCACGATATGGCTGCCGCCGGAGAAGCGCGGCAGCGCGCCGCCGTCGGCATGCTGCAGGGTGAAGCGCTTGATCAGCGGCGTCACCGGCTCGATCTCTGCCACGCGCACCGGAATGGATTCCTGCGGTTTCATGCTGCCCCCGGGGTTTCCGCGTCGGCCATCACACCCATGAAGGCGGCGAGCCGGCGCGAATAGTGATCCCGCACCAGCAGCGTGCGGCCACAGCCCGCGCAAGGCGCCAGGCTGCCGCTCACCGCCGCGTTGCAGGTGTGGCAATGGATGCAGTACACACGGCGCGCCGCGGCCGGGGCCACGTGCTCGCATTGCATCTCGTCGGGATCGAGCCCATGCTGCTCGGCGCTCCGGCTCGCCTGGGCAAGGAAGTCCTCGTCGCCGGCGGCGTAGAAGCGCAGCCCCATCGGCTGGCGCGCCAGGGCCTGCGCCAGCGCCGCGAGCAATGCGTTCCCGGATGCGGCGATGGTGGCGCCGGGCCACGCCGCGCGCACGCCTTCGGCAAGGTCGGCGCTGGCCGCGGGGGCGTACAGCAGCTCGCATGCCGACGCCGCGGAGCCCGCCCGGCTGGCCTGCGCGGCCAGGCGCAGCAGGGCCTCTGCGCCCGCCCCGCACGCCACCGCCAGGTGCGTGTGCCCGCTGCGGTCGAACTGCAGTGCGCGGTACACCGGCATGCTCTTGATCCCTGTCACCAGCATGGCAAGCTCCTTTGCCCCGGGGCCGTTCAGGCCGCCTTGATCTGCGTGCGCAGGCGCTGCGGATCGTAGAACGGCGTCTTGGTCACGGTGGCCACATGTGCGCCCGTGCTGTCGCGGATCTCGACCCTGGTGCCCAGTGCCTTGTACGCCGGCTTCAGGTGCACCAGCGCCAGCGACTGCATCAGGTAGCGGCTGAAGGTGGCGCTGGTGACGACGCCCGCTTCCTTGCCGTCGACGAAGATCCTGGCCCCGGCCTCGACCGCGCGATCGAGCCGCACCGCCACGCCGGCCTGGGAAAAGCGCTCCTTGCCCCGGGCCGCCAGCAGCGCTGCCTTGCCCACGTAGTCGCCGGCCTTGTCGGAGTCGATGGCCCAGCCGAGGTTGACCTCCCACGGCGTGGTGTCGCCCTCGGGCATGTCGAAGGGGTAGAACAGCAGCGCCGCCTCGATCCGCGCCAGTTCCAGCGAATCCCAGGAGCACGGAATCAGCCCGTGCGGCTTGCCCGCTTCGAGGATGGCGTCCCAAAGCGCCACGGCATCCGCCGCTGCGCAGGAGATCTCGAAACCCTCCTCGCCCGAGTAGCCGCCGCGGGAAATCACGATCTTGCGGCCGAACAGCGTGGTTTCGCGGTGGGCGAAGTAAGGCAGCGTGGCCAGGTCGATGCCGATATGCGCCTTCAGGATCGCAGCCGAGCGCGGCCCTTGCAGCGAGAGCATATGGACGTCGAAGTCCTGCTCCCACTGCATGTCGCGGCCTTGCGAGAGCGCGGCCAGCTTCTGCTGCGTGTCACCGCTGCCGTGCGACAGGCGGTACTGGTTCTCGCCGTCGCAGATCACCATCAGGTCGTCGCTGACGGCGCCCTTCTCGTCGACCACCGCTGCCAGGCGCGCCGTGCCCGGGCGCAGCCGGCGCACGTCGATCGGGACCATCCTGTCGATCACCGCGGCGGCGTCCGGCCCCCACACCCTGACAATGTTCAGGCCGCTGATGTCATAGAGGCCTGCCGCAGTGCGCACCGCCACCACTTCGTCCTGCGGATCGCGCTGGTAACGCCAGGGAATCGGCATGTCGTTCCAGGTGTCGCCGTCCAGCTTCGAGCCAAGCTCGCGGTGTCGTACGTTCAGGATGGACTCTCGGGTCATCGGTTGTCTCCGCATGGGTTCGGTGTGTCTGGCGGAGTATGGTTGGCACCTACCCCCCCAACAATTTCCCCTTGGCACTACCTCCTAGGTAGTAGCGGTACCCCGTGCAAACCCTGGCCCCGACCGGGCTACCGCCTATTGGGTATTGCCCGGGCCCGGCCCCGTTGCGCAGACTCCATCCCAAGCCAGTGCGCAAGCCCAGCAGGAGGAAGACATGATGACCCTGACCCAGCCGCTTCTGGGCACGAACAGGAGCACGGACCGGTGCATGGACAGGACCATGGACACGCATGCCCATCGCATCGCCCAGGCCGTAGCCCAGCCGCTCGCGGCGTGCGAGGTCAGTGCGGCGGTGGTACGTTCCTGGACGCGCTGCCTGCGCGACTATGGGCTCGACCCCGAGCTGCGCCCCGCGCCCCCGGTGCTGACCGCGACTGAATTGCGCGAGCGCAGCGAGCGCTTTGGCGAGCTGGCCGGCTGCGCGCGCCTGGAGATGAGCACGCTCCACCAGCAGTTGGCCGATGCCGACATGGCCGTGATGCTGACCGACGCCGAGGGCGCCATCATGCACCTGGTGGCCTCCGATCCGTTCGCGCGCGAGATCGCGCCGGAAGGGCTGCGCGTCGGCGCGATCTGGAGCGAACGCGAGGCCGGCACCAACGGCATGGGCACCTGCCTGGCCGAAGGCAGTGCCGTGGCGATACGGCACGACGAGCACTTCTTCCGACGCTATACCTCGCTGACCTGCTCGGCCGCGCCGATCTTCGACGAGAACGGCGAGCTGTGCGCCGTGCTGGACGTCACCAGCCGCTCGCCGCTGCAGCAGCAGCATTCGCTGGTGCTGGTGGCCATGTCCTGCCGCAACATCGAGAACCGGTTGTTCGATGCGCGCTTTCGCCATGCTTTCCCGATCCGCTTCCACAGCCAGTCGGAGCTGGTCTACACCCGGGGCGAAGGCAAGCTCGCGGTCGACCAGGACGGTGCGGTGCTGGGCGCCAACCGCAGTGCGCTGCACCAGCTTGGCTTCCATACGCTGCAGGCGCTGCGTGGCAAGCGCATCGACGAACTGTTCATGACGTCGCTCGACGAGCTGGTGGCGCGCAGCGCACGCCAGTCCTTCCATCCGGTGCCGATCTACCGTACGCAGGCGGCAAACCGCTTCTTCATGGTGGCGCAGCAGCCGCCGCAAGCGTGTGATCCGCGCCCTGCCCGCGCGATCGTGCGCGGCGCGGGCCGGCCCGCACAGGCGGCACCCGCCGCGCCCGCCTCGCACCAACGTGCCGCGGCACAGCATGCGCTGTCGCGCCTGGCCGCTGGCGATGCGCGCATGGAGGCGCAGATCCGGCTCGCCACGCGCGTGATCGAGCGCAATGTGCCGATCCTGCTGCACGGCGAAACCGGCGCCGGCAAGGACGTCTTCGCCAATGCGCTGCACGCGGCCAGCCCGGCCGCACAGGGCGCCTTCGTGGCCATCAACTGTGCCTCGCTGCCCGAAGCGCTGATCGAGAGCGAGCTGTTCGGCTACCGCGCGGGCGCGTTCACCGGCGCGCAGCGCGAGGGCCGGCGCGGCAAGATCCTGCAGGCCGACGGCGGCACGCTCTTTCTCGACGAGATCGGCGACATGCCGCTGGCGCTGCAGGCTCGCCTGCTGCGGGTGCTGGAAGAACGCCAGGTTACCCCGCTGGGCTCGGAGAGCGCGACCCGGGTCGATTTCCAGCTCATCAGCGCCAGCCACCGCAACCTTGCCGAGCTGGTCGGCGAAGGGCGCTTCCGCGAAGACCTGTTCTACCGGCTGAGCGGGGTCGAACTGCGCCTGCCGCCGCTGCGCGAGCGGACCGACCGGCTCGCCTTGATCCGCACCATCCTGGCCGAGGAAGCGGCCCCCCACGCCGCGCCCACGCTAGCGCCCGAAGCCCAGCAGGCCCTGATGCGCTATGACTGGCCCGGCAACCTGCGCCAGCTGCGCTACGTGCTGCGCACCGCCGCCGCCTTGTGCGACGGCGATCGCCTGTGCCTGGAGGCACTACCCCCGGAAATCGTGCACGGCAGCACACGGGCGCGCCGCGCACGCGCGGCCGATTCGGGCGCCCATGCGCGTGCCGATTCGCGCGCCGAGGCCGGCAGCGCGCAATGTTCAGCGGGCACGGACGAAGAGAACCTGCCGCGCTTCAACGCGATCCAGCTCAACGAGCGCCGGACCATCCTGGAGCTGCTGGAGACGCACCGCTGGAACGTCAGCACCGTGGCCCGCACGCTGCGGCTCAGCCGCAATACCCTGTACCGCAAGATGCACCAGCTCTGCATCAGGGTCTCGCAGGCGGAACCCCCCGCGCGCAACGCGGGCGCCACCGATGACATGCCGGCATACCTGCAGGGCGAGGCGCAAGCCAGCGCCTTGCCATGACCTAGCGGGCTATCGACCATGCACAAGATTGCCACCTCACCGCATCGCAGCCAGCCCGCCGGCGCCATCGGCATCCGCGCCAACGGCCGGCTGCACCTGGGCTTTCTCGACCCCGGCGCCACGCTGGGCCGGCGCTTCGGCAGCCTCGGCCTCGCGATCGAGGGGCCGGCCACCGTCCTGGACCTGGCGCCCGCAGCGCAGGACCGGATCACCGCGCTCCACCCTGCCGCGCAAGCGGAACTGCCGCGCGTGAGCGCCTGGCTGGAGCGGCTGCGGCAGGCCAGCGGCATGCGCCGGCCGCTTGCGCTGCGGCTGCACGAGGTGCTGCCCGCGCATGCCGGCTTCGGCTCCGGCACCCAGCTCGCACTGGCCCTTGGCCGGGCCTATGCCGAGTGCCACGCGTTGCCGTGGTCCGGCGCGGAGATTGCCCGCATCCTGGAGCGCGGCGGCCGCTCCGGCGTGGGCATCGCGGCGTTCGAGCATGGCGGCCTGCTGCTGGACGGTGGACCGCGCGGCGCGGGCACCGTGCCGCCGCTGACGGCGCGCTTCGGGTTCCCGTCCGACTGGCGCATCGTGCTGCTGCTGGACGACAGTCGCACCGGCCTGCACGGCGCAGCGGAGAAGGAGGCCATCCAGGCCCTGCCGCCCTTCCCCAGGCCGCTGGCCGCGGAGCTCTGCCACCGCGTGCTGATGCAGATCCTGCCGGCGGCCGCCGAGCAGGAGTTCGCCCCGTTCGCGCAGGGCCTGAACCAGTTGCAGCAAGTCATCGGCAACTACTTCGCGCCAGCCCAGGGCGGGGTCTACAGCAGCCCGGCGGTTGCGCGCGTGCTGGACTGGGTCACGCGGCAGGCCGGCAGCGATGCGGTTGCGGTGGGCCAGAGTTCGTGGGGGCCGACCGGCTTTGCCATCGTGCCGTCGCAGGCGGCCGCCGAGCAAGCCGTGGCCGGCGCGCGCGCGGCGGGCCTGTTGCCGGGCTGCCTGGAGGCGCGCATCGTGCGCGGCGCCAACCATGGCGCCGGCAGCGTGCTGCCGGCGCAGCATCGCAGCGCGGCCTGAAGCAACCAGAAGCAACCAGAAGCAACCAGAAACGAACTGAAGCGGCCAGGCCGCACCGAACCCTATCCGAGCGAGATCCCCATGGCACGCCCCTGCATCCTGCATATGTTCACGCCTGGCCGCCAGGCCAGCCCGTTCGACGTCAATATGGCCATCGACGCCGGCTTTGACCACGTCGTGCCCTATGCAGAAGTCGGGCCCGCCAATGTCGCCGCGATGACGCAGGACGCGATCTTCTCGCGCGGGCCCAAGGGCGTGGCCAATACCGGCATCTTCATCGGCGGCCGCGACGTGATGGTGGCTGCCGACATGCTCGACCTCGCGCGCCAGTCCATGGTCCCGCCCTTTGCGGTATCGGTCTTCGCCGACCCCAGCGGCTCCTATACCACCGCGGCGGCACTGGTGGCCTCGGTGGAGCGCCAGTTGCGCAAGGCGCATGGCAGCGACTTCACCGGCAAGCGGGTGCTGGTGCTTGGCGGCAGCGGCGCGGTCGGGCGCGTGGCCGGCGCACTGGCCTCGCAGCTCGGCGCCCGGGTCTGGCTGTCGAATCGCGTCGACGACGAACAGGCCGTGCGCACCAGCCAGGAAACCAATGCGCGCTTCCAGGCGCAGACCCAGGGCATCCTGATCCGCACCACAGAAGCGCTGCGCGCCGCACTGGCCGAAGCCGATATCGTGTTCGCCACCGCCAGCGCTGGCGTGCAGGTCATGAGCGAAGCGGACCGGGACGCCGCCGGCAGGCTGCTGGTGGCAGCGGACGTGAACGCGGTGCCGCCCGCCGGCATCGCCGGCGTTGAGGTGATGGACGACGGCAAGCGCATCGGCACAGCGGCCGCGGTGGGCGTGGGCGCGCTTGCCATCGGCAATATCAAGTATCAGGTCCAGCACCGGCTCTTTCTCGCCATGCGCGAAGCGACCACGCCGGTCTACCTGGGCTTCCCCGAAGCCATGGCAATGGCGCGCGCGGTGGCTGCGGAATTGCCCTGAGACAGGAACGCAAGACCATGCCCAATGCCCCCATGCTCATCGCCGCCGGACTATCGGCCCGCATGATGGCCGAGTCGGCCGCGCAGGCCGGGCTGCCCGTGATCGCGCTGGACGTGTTCGGCGATACCGACACGCGCCATGCCGCCTGCCATTGGGAGCCGCTGGGCGGTCCCGACGCGCTGTCGATCGACCCGGAGCGCCTGCTGGCCGCGCTGCGGCGCCTGCGCGCCAGCCACCCGCTGCTGGGATGGATCGCGGGCGGCGGCTTCGAGCACCAGCCCGGGCTGATCGAGGCAGCGCACGCCATCGTGCCCCTGCTGGGCAATGGCGCCGCAACCGTGCGCACCGTCAAGCAGCCCGCCAGCTTCTTCCGGCTGCTCGATGCACTTGGCATCGCCCATCCGCCTACCCGCCTGAACCCGCCACCGTGCGGCGAGGGCTGGCTGAGCAAGCGCGTTGGCGGCACCGGTGGCTGGCATATCCGGCCGCTGTACCAGGCATCCGCCAGCGCCAGCGCCGGCGAGGCGCAGTATTACCAGCAGCGCGTAGCGGGCCAGTCCATGTCCGCGCTGTTCCTGGCGAACGGCAGCGAGGCGCGCATGGTGGGCGTCAGCCGCCAGCATACGGCCGGCGAAATCGGCGCATGCGGCAGTGCGGACGTGCCCGACGAAGCCACCTCGTTCCTCTTCTGCGGCGCCAGCGGACCGACGGCGCTGAAACCGGCCACGGCCAACCGCCTGGGCGAGATCGTCCACGCCATCGTGCGCGAGACGGGCCTGGTCGGGCTAAACAGCATCGACTTCCTGCTCGACGCGGACGAGATCGCCGTGCTCGAAATCAACCCGCGGCTATCCGCGACCATGGCGCTTTACGCCGATGCCTTCGCCGGCGGCCTGGTGCAGGCCCATCTGCAGGCGTGCCGGGGGATCTTGCCTCCGCCGCTCCCGGCGCCCCTGCCAGCGGCTGGCACAAGCCCCCTGCGCGGCTTCCACACCGTCTTCGCCGCGCGCGCGGCCCACATTGGCACAGCGCTCGCCGCAGACCTGATGCGAACCGGCTGGTGCCACGATATTCCGCCGCCGGGCACCGCCGTCGACCGCGGCAACCCCATTTGCACGGTCTTCGTCGAAGCCGCGACCGCAGGCTCCCTCGCCATCCTCCTGCAGCAGCGGCATGCGCAAATCCACCACCGACTCGAGGCTCATCATGCCCAGCACCACGCCCGCCACCAGGAACGCCGGGGCAGCCCCCAGCCCCAGCGTCAATTCGCTTAGCCAGCCACTGCTCGCGCGCCTGCTCGCGCAGGCCGGGCCATGGCGGCTCGCGGTGTCCGCCGGGCCGCTGGGCGTGCGCATCGTCGACGCGGGTGTCGAGACCCGCGGCAGCATCGCGGCGGGTCTCGCCATTGCCGAGATCTGCATGGGCGGCCTGGGCCGGGTACAGCTACGGCACGGCAGCGATCGCAGCGAGAGTGGTCCGGATGGCGGCTGGCCCACGCGGGTCGAGGTCAGCAGCGGCGCCCCGGTGCTGGCCTGCCTGGCGAGCCAGTATGCGGGCTGGAGCCTGGCCGCCAGCAAGGAAGAAACCGGCGGCAAAAAATTCTTCGCGCTGGGCTCCGGCCCGGCGCGCGCGCTCGCCGGCAAGGAGCCGTTGTTCGCGGAGCTCGGCTATCGCGACCGCATCGCGGATGATGCCAACGCCGATGCCAACGCCAACGGCGGCGCCTGCCTGGTGCTGGAGGTCGACCGCGCCCCGCCCGAGGCCGTCGTCGCCAAGATCCTGCGCGATTGCGGGCTGCGGCCCGAGCAGCTGACCCTGATCCTGACGCCGACGGCGAGCCTGGCCGGCACCACACAGGTCGTGGGGCGGGTGCTGGAAGTGGCGCTGCACAAGGCGCATGTGCTGGGCTTTGCGCTCGATCGCATCGTCGAAGGCAGCGCCGCCGCGCCGCTGCCGCCGCCCGGCGCCGACGCCGGCGAGGCCATGGGCCGTACCAACGATGCCATCCTCTACGGCGGCACCGTGCACCTGACCGTGGACACCGGCGACGATGCCGCGCGCGCGCTGGCACTGGCGCTGCCTTCTATCGGCTCGCGCGATTATGGCCGGCCCTTCGCCGAGATCTTCAGGGAATACGATCACGACTTCTACCGGATCGACCCCGCACTGTTTGCCCCGGCCGAGGTGTGGGTCAGCAACCTGGCCTCCGGGCGGACCTGGCACGCGGGCGCGCTGAACATGGCGTTGCTGCGCGGCCAGTGGCTGCAGGAAGCGTGAGATGCGGCCCACCTCTCTTCCCCCACCCTCCGTGGCCGGCACGGCGCAAGGGCTGCGGGTCGCCATCATGACCGACGAGCGCGGCTGGCACACCACCAGGCTCAAGCGCGCCTTGCGCGCGCGCGGTTGCGAGGGTCACTGCGTGGACCTGGCCGACTGCCGCATCGACACCACCTGGGCCTGGCACGGCCTGGCGATCCCCGGCTACGGCCGCGGCCTGCCGGACGCCGTGATCGTGCGCGGCGTCGCGGGCGGCAGCTTCGAGCAGGTGACGCTGCGCCTGGGCATCCTGCACGCGCTGCGCGAGCTCGGCGTTCCCGTGTACAACGACGCGCGTGCCATCGAGCGCAGCGTAGACAAGGGCATGACCAGTTTCCTGCTGCACCTGGCCGGGATTCCGACGCCGGCCACCTGGGTCAGCGAATCGGTGCCGCAGGCCCGGCGTACGGTGATGCGCGAAAGCGCGGCGGGGCGGGCGCTGGTGCTAAAACCCCTGTTCGGCTCGCAAGGCAAGGGCCTGCAGCGCATCGGCGCGCTGGCGACGGGACATGCGCCGCTGCCCGCGCTGTCGCCGTACCGGCACGTGGCGTATCTGCAGCGCTTCGTACCGGCGCCGGCGGCCAGCGACGGTGCCAGCGACGGTGCCAGTGCCAGGCCAGGCTTCGACTGGCGTGTGCTGGTGGTTGGTGGCCAGGCGGTGGCAGCCATGCGCCGCGTCAGCGATCACTGGGTTCACAACGTGGCGCAAGGCGCGCAGTGTGAGCATGCCGAGATTTCGCCCGCGCTGGCCGCGCTGGCGATACGCGCCACCGAGGCACTCGGTCTGGATTACGCCGGGGTGGACCTGGTGCCTGCCGCCGGCGCTCGCGCAGGCGAGGCAGGCGCACTCGTGATCGAGGTCAACGGCGTCGCCGCCTGGCGCGGCCTGCAGTCCGTCACCGAAGGCGACATCGCCGGCCTGCTGGTGGACGACCTGCTGGGCCGCAAGCTGCCCGCCGCCCGTGCGTGCGCGAAGCGTGCAGGAGCCCTGGCATGATGGCCGCGCGCGGGCACGACCGCGCCGGCGCCGCGTCGGCCGCCTTTCTCTGGGCCTGCACGCTCGACGTGGCGGTGGCCAAGCCGGGCAATGTCAGCCTGTGTGCGCCGGGCCACGGCATGACCGCGCGGCTGTTCCTGGACAGCGCCGCCGCGGCCGCGCCGCCACTGACCGACACCATGCTGGCGGTCGGCGCACGGATCGAGCGCGCGGTGTCCGCCACGCAGGCGGTCGCGCGCTGCAACACCAATCTCGGCATCCTGCTGCTGTGCGCGCCGATCGCTGCCGCCATGGAAGGCACGCCACCGCGCGACGCCGAAGCCCTGCGCCAGCGGCTGGAGACCGTCCTGGCTGGCCTGACCGTGGCCGATGCGCAGGCGGCCTACCGCGCCATTGCCCAGGCCAATCCGGCCGGCCTGGGCGCGGCGCCCGAGCAGGATGTGGCAGCACCGCCGACGGTGGACCTGCGCGCTGCCATGCGCCTGGCCGCCATGCGCGACAGCGTCGCGCGCCAGTATGCCAATGGCTATGCCGACCTGTTCGCCCTCGGGCTGACGGTACTGCGTCGCCACCTGGCGAGCCACGGCCCCTGGCCGGCGCGGCTGCAACGCGCGGTCACGGCGGTGTACCTGGCCTTCCTGGCCCGCTTTCCGGATTCGCATATCGCGCGCAAGCATGGGCTGGCCGCGGCCAGGAACGTCAGCTACAAGGCGCGCCTGTTGCATCGGCGCCTCGAAGCCGGCCAGGTCATCCCGCGCGAGGAGCTGGCCCGATGGGACCGGCTGCTGAAGACCGACGGGCTCAATCCCGGCACCACCGCCGACCTGACGGTGGCCAGCGCGATGATCGCCGGCTGTCTCGACCCGGCGCTATGCGCGCTGTCCGCGGCTTCGCCGGCACTGGCAACGTCCGCTGTCGGCCTGTAGTCCATGTAGTTGACGGTAGTCACCGGTGGTCCCAGTACCCGCGCCGGCACCGCTGCGGCGCGGGTAGCCGCCCCGGATGCCTCAGGCGGACATCGCGCCCGGGCTCGGCCAGCCGAGTCCCTGCTCCCTGACAGCCAGCCGATCGTCCCGGCGCCGCTCGATGGCCACGCCGACCGCGCTCACATCGTCGAACTTCCTCGGCTTCACCACGACCACGCGCACCCAGTGGGCGCCGAAGTCTTCCAGCAGCAGTTGCGCCACACGCTCGGCAAAGGCTTCCAGCAAGCGCAGGCCATGCGTGGCCATCAGCTCGCGCAAGGCCGCGCGCACCTTGCCGTAGTCGATGGTGTCGCCGATCCGGTCCGTGCTGCAGGCGGCGCTGCGCGCGAGCCCGGCGGTGAGGTCGATGCGGATGGGCTGCGGCGTGTGCAGCTCGCCGTCATCGATGCCGATCACCGTCTGGCCCTCGAAACCCTCGATAAAGATCAGGTCCATGGCGCCGCTGGTGGCACCGCTGGTGACACCCATATACTGCCCGGCCATCGGTCCCGCCTGCCCCGCCCGGTTGAACTCCGCGGTCGCGGCCGCCACCATCATGTCGTCTCGCTTCATCAGGCCTCCCTGCCGTGCAATGGCTGCGCGGCCGGCGGCCGCTCCCACGACCTCTCACGCAAATAGCAGGCCACGCGCAGCCGGCAGCGCCGCGGTGACCCGCAGTGCCAGCCATGCCGCCCGCGCGCGGGCACCCGCTGTAGCGCGCCTGCGCATCTGCGCACCGCGGCCACGTCACAGACTGTCCCGGCCGCGGGACAGTCGCGCCGGCGCAATGACCCGCGCAGGCCCCGAAAGGCCGTCGCATCAAGGCCGGCCGCACCAGGCATGACTCCTGCGATCACTGCGCCCAGACCGATCATCCCGACAATACGCGCCTTGTCCCTACCATTCGCCCTGCCATCCGCCGTGCTCCGTCCCGCGACCGAAGGCCCGGCCCTGCCCGGCACGGACGACACCGACGGGCACCCCGCCCAGGCCGGCGGCGGGCCCCGCTTCGCCTGGGCCGTCACGGGCTCCGGCCATTTCCTGGAAGAAAGCCTGGCGCTGGCTGCCGCGCTGCCGGATGTGGACCTCTTCCTGTCGCGCGCGGCCGAGGAAGTACTGGCCATCTACGACATTCCGCTCGCAGCGCTGAAAGCGCGCTTTCGCGTGTTCCGCGACAAGACCGCCAGCGCGGCGCCGGTTGGCATGCTGTACGGGCACCGCTACCACACCACGGTGATCGCGCCGGCCACCAGCAATACCGTCGCCAAATGCGGGTTCGGCATCTCGGACACGCTGCCCACCAATATCTTTGCCCAGGCCGGCAAGCTCGGCATCCCCGGCCTGGTGTTCGCGTGCGATACCGAACCCGTGGTGGTGACCAAGGGCCCGCAGGGCTGGCTCAAGCTGCACCCCCGCAATATCGAACTGGAGAACGTGGAGCGGCTGCGCCGCATCGACCATTGCCAGGTGGCCTGCTCCATCGGCGAGTTGCGCGCGGCGCTGGATCAACGACTGAGAGCACTGTCACTGACATGGAACACATCGTCTTTCTGACCGGGCGCCTGGCCGAGAAAGGCCTGGAGCGGGTGCTGCGCAGCCTGGAGCCCGCGCCGTTCACCTGGGAAATCCGCGAGATCGGCCTGCAGGTAGCCGCGCTGATGACCGCCGACATGGTGCGCCGGCGGGTGGCGGCGCCGGTGGCGGCAGACCGTATCGTGGTGCCCGGGCGCTGCCGCGGCGACCTGGACGAGCTCTCCCGCCACTACGGCATGCCGGTCGAGCGCGGGCCGGAAGACCTCAAGGACCTGCCCGGGTTCTTCAATCGCAAGGCGCGGCCCGTGGATTTGTCCCGGCATGACATCGCGATCTTTGCCGAGATCGTTGACGCACCGCAACTCGACATCGCGGGCATCTGCGCACGCGCGTACCGCCACCGCGCCGAGGGCGCCGACGTGATCGACCTGGGCTGCCTGCCCGCCACCGCATTCCCCCACCTGGAAGACGCCGTGCGCGCGCTCAAGGCCCAAGGCTTCCAGGTCAGCGTCGATTCCATGAATACCGACGAGCTGCTGCGTGGCGGCCGCGCCGGCGCGGACTACCTGCTCAGCCTGTCGCTCGATACCCTGTGGGTGGCCGACGAAGTCGCCGCGACGCCCATCCTCGTGCCCAGCCAGCCCGGGGACGAACGCTCGCTCCATGCCGCCGTCGAAGCCATGCAGGCGCGCGGACGCGCCTACATCGCCGACGCCATCCTCGATCCGATTCCGTTCGGACTGCTGGCATCGCTGGGGCGCTACGAGCGCCTGCGCCAGCGCTTCGCCGATGCGCCCATCATGCTCGGCATCGGCAACCTGACCGAGCTGACCGAGGCCGACACCGGCGGCATCAACGCGCTCCTGATGGGCATTGCGGTGGAGCTGCGCGCGTCGGCGGTGCTGACCACCCAGGTCAGCGGCCACGCACGCCGCGCCATCCGCGAAGCCGACGTGGCGCGCCGCATGATGTATGCCGCGCGCGAGCAGCGCTCGCTGCCCAAGGGCCTCACCGACGAGATGATGTCCCTGCACGCGCGCGATCCCTATCCCGACACGGCCGAGGAGATCGCCGAGACCGCCAGCGCCATCCGCGATCCGAACTTCCGCGTGCAGGTCTCCGAGCAGGGCATCCACGCCTACAACCGCGACGGCCACCACGTGGCCGCCGACCCCTTTGCGCTGTTCCCGCGCCTGCAGCTCGAGCATGACGGCAACCATGCCTTCTACATGGGGGTGGAACTGGCCCGCGCCGAGGTCGCCTGGCGCCTGGGCAAGCGCTACGTGCAGGACCAGTCGCTGGACTGGGGCTGCGCCGTCGGGCGCGAGGCGCAGAACCTGGCCGAATGGTGCGCGCCGGGCACCACCATGCGCAAGCGCGCCTAGCGGACATCACAGCATGAACGACCTCATCTACGAAACCATCGTCACCACGGTCTCGGCCGCGGGCCGGCCGCATATCGCACCGATGGGCGTGCGCCACCGTGGCGACGACATCGTGCTGATGCCCTTCCGGCCATCCACCACCTACGACAATATCGTCGGCACCGGCGCCGCCGTGGTCAACCTGACCAACGACGTGCGCGTCTTCGCCGGCTGCCTCACCGGCCGCCACCGCTGGCCCACCGTCGCGGCCGAGCGCATCCGCGGCGTGCGGCTGGCCGGCGCCCTGAGCCACCTCGAACTGCGCCTGCGCGACGAAGGCGGTGACCCCAACCGTCCCACGCTGCGCATGGCACGCGTGTACCAGTGCCGCCACGGCGACTTTCCCGGCTTCAACCGTGCCCAGGCCGCTGTCATCGAAGCCGCGGTGCTGGTCAGTCGCCTGCACATGCTTGCACCCGACAAGATCGCCCGCGAAATGGCCTACCTGCAGATCGCCATCGACAAGACCGCCGGCCCCGCCGAACACGAGGCATGGCAGTGGCTGCGCGAGCGGATCGACGCGCACAACGCTGCCTCCCTGGAGACCACACCATGACCGCCCTGCTCACCAGCGTACGCAATGTGGAAGAAGCCCTGGAAGCCGCCCGGGCCGGCGCCGACCTGATCGATCTCAAGGAACCCAGGGCCGGCGCGCTCGGCGCGCTGCCCGCGCAGACCGTGTGCGAGGTCGTCCGGGCCGTGCGCACGCGCTGGCCTAACCGCCTGCTGAGCGCCACCATCGGCGACCTCGCGCCAGCCGAGCATGCACTCATGGTGCTGATGGCCAACACCATCGGCAGGTGCGGCGTCGACTACGTCAAGGTCGGCGTCGCCCCCGGCCCGCACGCACGCGAAGCCCTGGGGCAACTGGCCGGCCTGCCCTGGCAGGTGGTGCCGGTATTCCTGGCCGACGATGGCGTCGACCTCGCGCTGGTCGAAGCCGCCTGCGCGCTGGGCTTTCCGGCGGTGATGGCGGACACGGCCGACAAGCGCTCCGGCACCCTGTTCGACTGCACGGACATGGCAACGCTGCGCGCCATGGTCGGGCTTGCCGGGCGGCATGGCATCAAGGTGGGGATGGCGGGATCGTTGCGGCTTGAGCATCTGCCACGACTGCGGGCGCTCGGGCCGGACTTCGCCGGCTTCCGTGGCGCGCTGTGCGACAGCGGGCGCGGCGGCAGGCTTGACCCCGCAAAGGTGGCCGCGTTGCGGGCCGGACTGAACCTGGCCGCGGGACTGGAGGCGCAGGCGGCCTGAGCGTTTGCGGCCTCGCCCAGGGGCATTGGTCCCCGTGAACCAACACCGGAGAACGACAACCATGACCGCGACTTCCATGTCTTTCGTGCCCTTCGACCAACGGCAACTGCGCGATGTGCTCGGCACGTTCGTCACCGGGGTGACCGTGGTCACCACGCGCGATGCCGACGGCGTCGCCCACGGCGTCACCGTCAACGCCTTCAGCTCGGTCTCGCTGGAGCCACCGCTGATCCTGTGGAGCCAGGCCATCGCCTCGCGCAGCTACCCCGCCTTTCGCGACAGCCCTCGCTTTGCCGTCAACATCCTGGCGCACGACCAGATCGGCTTGTCCCAACACTTCGCGCGCTCGCGCGAAGACAAGTTCCATGGCATCGCCCATCACTGCGGGCTGGGCGAAGTGCCGATCCTCGAAGGCGTGGCCGCCCATCTGGAATGCGTGCAGGTGGCGGCGTATCCCGGTGGCGACCATGTGGTCTATATCGGCCGTGTGGAGCGCATCGGCCGCTCCGGGCGGGCACCGCTGGCTTTCGGGCATGGGGAATACCAGGTGGTGCGGGCGGCACAGGCCGTGCAGGCCGCGCAAGCTGCTCAGGCGGCCTGATTTTCTCGCAACCACGCGCACAGGCGGTCCAGCTCCTGCTTGTGCAGGATCTCCACCGCGCAGGCGGCAGCGCGTGCGCAGGCCGTGAAGCCGCGATCCAGCACGCCGGCCCGCACATACTGGTCCAGGCTCAGTCCCGGCGCGACCTCGCACGACTTCACCAGGACCAGCCGCTGCGCGCCAAGCCGCTCGCTCAGGCAGGCCGCGATGCTGTCCGATGTCGCATCCCAGTTGGTCATGGCGTCCGGCTGCGCACGCAGCAGCGCGTAGGGCGTCCACAGCGCGGCGCCGCCCTGGCGCAGGACCGTGCGGATCTCGTCGTCGCCGGTGGCCAGGGTCAGGCGCGGGCACAGCGCATGCAGCATCAGCGCGTACTGGACCATGGCCAGCACGGCCATATTGTGCGCGGGCAGGTCGCCGAAACCCCACCGCGCCTGGTAGTCCCGCACCTGGTCGGCAAAGCCGCCGCCGCCGGGCACGATCACCACGCGCCCGCGGCCCAGTTCGGAAAGCTGTTGCAGCCAGTCGGGCAGCAGCGGGTCGCGGCCAAGGCTGCCGCCGATCTTGACTACGACCATGAAGCCTCCGTTCCTGCTGGTTCGGCACCGGCCTGCCGGCACCGCAAAGTCATCTCCCGTGTCCTGACCCCACGGCCCGCCTCGCGGTCCTGCCATCGCAGCACCGCCACCGCGACACTGGGCGCACAGACCTGAGCCCATTCCGCGTGCTCGGGCGCGATGCCGGCCAGCGCCTCGAAGGCGCGATAGGGCCGGGCCAGCCGCACCGCCAGCTCGCGCGCCAGGAAGCGCCCGCAGCCGGCGCCGATCAGCGGCGCATCCGCGGGCAGGCCCACGCCATCCGCTACCCGCCGCAGGTTGACGGCCAGCTCGTCGAGCTGGGCCCGCCGCCATGCGTGGGCAAACGCCAGCCACGCCGCCGGCGCGGCGTCGCGCGCATCGCGGCCGATCATCCTGGCCAGGCGCTGGCGCGTCGCCGCATCGGTCTTGGGGCCGCCGTCCGCACTCGGGTGGGGATCATGCTCGGCCGGCAGTTCGCCGGTCAGCCGATAGACGTCAGCGGTGGTGGCGAACAGCTCGTTCATGACGTTGTACTCGGTGCCTTCGAAGGCAATGCGTCGGGCCAGCGCACACAGCGGCGTGCGCGCCGCGCCCAGGTAGACCAGTTCGCCGGAAGCGAGCCGGCCGGCATCGTCCCGGCCTTGCGCCCTGACCTTGCCATCCACGATGGGAATCAGGTCGCTGGTCGTGGTGCCGATGTCCACCAGCATGCCTTGGTCCGTGCATGCCGCCGCCAGGCTGGCGCTTGCCATCCAGTTGGCCGACGCGATATGCGCCCAGTCACGCGACACCCGTGCCTGCTCGCGCCAGCCCGCGGCGCCGGCAAAGAACGCCACGCGCGCGCCGAAGCGGCGCGACATGGCTTGCGCGAGCGCCTCCACGCCGGCCTGCCGGTGTGGGAACAGGTCGGCCATCTCACCGGTCATGGTGACGGCATGGCCCGCCCGCATGGCGTCGGGCCAGCGCCGGCACGCCAGCGCCAGGACCTCGTCGAGCCGATGCAGCCCCTGCCACAGGGGACAGGGCCATTGGACGACGTCCCGCACGGCGCCATCCTCCAGCCGCGTCGCCTTGATATTCGCGCCGCCCAGGTCCCAGCCAAGGATGACACGATCAGCGGCCATGCGAGGCTCCGTCGGTCTCCAGGCGCTCGGCCCGGACCTGATGCCCGGCCAGCAGTTCGCAGGCCAGGTTGCGGCCGAGCGCGGCGGACAGGCCGGCATAGGCGCAGGTCACGCGCGGGTTCACCTCGATCACCACCGGCCCGCGTTCGGGATGCCAGACCAGGTCGATGCCGACAAAGCCGCGCAGCCCCGGCATGCCGCCACGCAGGCGCGCGGCAAGTTCGGCAAGCAGTTGCCCCGCGCGCCCATTGCGTTCGATGGCATTGGGCAGCACGCCATCGTCGTGCACCTGGCCGCGAGCATCGATGCGAATGCGCTGGCGGTTCACGCTCAGGAGTTCCACCTCGCCCGGCCCGCACAGCAGGGACAGGCTGATCGGCTCGCCTTCCACCCACGGCTCGAGCACCACCGGTTCGCCGCCGGCGAGGCGCCGCAGCCAGGCTTCGTGGGCGGCGTCGAAGCCGTCGTAGGCATGGGTTGCCACCGAGCCGGCGCCGTCATCGGGTTTGACCACCCAGCGCCCGGCCTCGGGCTGGCGCGCCTGGCCATCGTCCCAGGGCCGGGTCGCGGCAATGCCTAGTGCGCCGAAGTGCTGGGCGGTGGCGCGCTTGCTGGTGGCCAGCGCAATGGCGCCGGCGTCACAACCGAGCCAGCGGGCCTCGCCCACCATGTAGTGCAGGCCCAGCAGCACGCCATCGGACTCCGGCGCCACGATCCAGCTCACGTCGTGGCAGGCAGCCTGCCGACGCACGAAGGCCGGCGCATCCTCATCGGGCGCGCGCATACAGCAGACCACCTTGCTCGTGCCACGGCAGGCAGGCAACGGCTCGCCGGGCAGCACCGCGCAGGTCACGCTCACATCGCCGATGCGTGCCAGGTCGGCAATCATGGCATCGCGCATGGCACGGCCCTGGCCCAGCAGTTGTGGCATGGCGTCGGCCTCGGTCTCGCCGCCGCTGATATATTCGTAGACGAACACTCGCGTCATCATTCCGTCTCCATGCACATCATCCCCGTCATCGACCTTCTCGGCGGCTGCGCCGTCCATGCGGTGCGCGGCCAGCGCGACCAGTACCGCCCCATCGCCTCGCGCTTGTGTGCCGGCAGCGATCCCGTGACGGTGGCGCGGGCCATGCTCGCGTACTGCGCGAGCCGCACGCTCTACGTCGCGGACCTCGACGCGATCACCGGCAAGGGTCTCCAGCAGGAAGCGCTGCAGTCCTTATGCCGGGCTTTGCCTGGCGTAACGCTCTGGCTGGACGCGGGCTTTGCCGACGCGGCGGCGGCAGCCTGCGCCATTTCCGCGCTCGCAACGCAGCAACATGGCGGCGCGCGGGTGATACCCGTGTTCGGCAGCGAATCCTTGTCGGATCCGCCCGCACCTGCCCACGTGGGCGCCGCCGTGCCGCCGTTCGACGCATGGCCCGGCGCCCCGCTTTCGCTTGACCGGCGCCACGGCATGCCGCTGGGCAGCGCCGCCTGGTGGCAAGCCAGTGCGGCATGGCCGGCGCAACTCATCGTGATGGCGCTGGACCGGGTCGGAGCCTTCGAAGGCCCTGACCTGGAAACGCTTGCCGCCATCCGCACGCAGGCGGGCGCGGCGCGCAAGCTGATCGGCGCGGGCGGCATCCGCCATGCAGCCGATCTCGCCGCCGCCGCGCGGGCCGGGGCCAGCGCCTGGCTGGTCGCATCCGCCATCCACGATCTCCTTATTGAACCTGCAGAACCTGCAGAACCCGCAGAACCCGCCGAGCCGGCCGCCCCGGGAGGCCAGTCCACCTGAGCGGTACCGCCCGGCATGGGCAGGCATAAACACGTTCCATGCCAGCACCGTGCGCCGCTCCAGCACACGCTGCGTGCGCCGCGCGCCTGCTCACAGGGTGACAACTTGCCCCGCCTCCGGAGCACTGGCTGTGCCGCGGCCGGTGCCGGATGAAGATGCCGCCGGGACCCCGGGACGACGCAGAGACCACCGTGGCGGGCGCCCGGCGCTCCGGCCACGGCATAGGGCCGCGGCTGGCACACGCTTTGCAGAACAGGGACATGGCACTCGCACCCGACCCCTCCCTCCAAGCAGCCAGTCGCACCGCAGGCCCTCCCGCGGCCATGACCGACTGGACCTGTCCGTTTTGCGCACTGCTGTGCGACGGCCTCAGCGTCACGCAAGCCGCGGGCAAGGCACCGGCGCTGGCCGGCGACGCCTGCCCGCGCGCCACACGGGCGCTGGCGGCGTTCGACCCGCAGGCTGCCGCTACCGGGCCTTGCGCCGACGGCCGCGCGGTGGCGCTGCCGCAGGCGCTCGACACCGCCGCGCGCCTGCTCGCCGCCAGCCGGCGCCCGCTGTTCGGCGGACTGGCAACCGACGTGGCGGGCGCACGCGCACTCTACGCGCTGGCCAACCAGTGCGCCGCCGTGCTCGACCACGCGCATGGCGACGCCATGACGGCCAGCCTGCGCGCGCTGCAGGATCGCGGCGCCTTTACCACCACGCTGGCCGAGGTGCGCGCACGCGCCGACCTGATCGTGTGCATCGGCACCCAGCCTTCGCACAAGCACCCCGAGTTCTTCCGGCGCTGCGGCCTGGCCGAGGCGGAGCAGGCCTGCGCGCGCGAGATCGTGTTCGTGGGCACGCCGGTCGATGCGGCTGCGGCGGCGCTGCCGGATGCGCGCTGCGGCGCGATCGACCTGCCCGGGAACCTGGATCTTTATCAGGCGGTGGCGCTGCTCAACGCGCTGTGCCGGCCACGTGCGCTGCCGGATCACGGCATCGCGCCGGCGCCGCTGCGCGCGCTTGCCGACAAGCTGCGCGCGGCGCGCTATGCGGTGCTGGTCTGGACGCCCTCGACGCTGGTCGGGCTCCCCGGCGGCAAGCACGCCGCGCTGCTGATCGAAAGCATCCACCACCTGATCAAGACACTGAACCGCAGCACGCGCGCGGGTGGGCTTTCGCTCGGCGGCGATGACGGCGGCAATACCGTCAACCAGGCGCTCACCTGGCTGTCCGGACTGCCGCTGCGCACGCAGGTGCATCGCCAGGGGCTCGATCACGATCCGCATGGCCAAGCGGGCGCCCGCCTGCTGCGCGAGCGCAGTGTCGATGCCTTGCTCTGGGTCGCCAGCTTCACGCCGGACCTGCCGCCGCCCGCCAGCGCGCTGCCCACCGTGGTGCTCGGGCACCCCGCGCTGGCGGCGTCGATGGCAGACCGGCACGGCGTCTTCATCCCGGTGGCGACGCCAGGGATTGGCGCGGCTGGCCACCTGTTTCGCACCGATGGCGGCATCGTGCTGCCGCTGCGTCCGCTGCGCGAAGACGGCCTGCCCACCGTGGCCGAGGTAGCGACGCAACTGCTGGTGCGGATAACGCGGATACGGCCGGCCGACGCGGCCGCGGCGCTCCCCGTCCCCCCGGTCCCTCCAGCCCCCTCAAGCACGGAGTCCGCATCATGAGCACACTGCGCCTCCATGGCGGACGGGTGTTCGACCCGCAGCATGGCATCGACGGCAAGCGCGCCGACCTCTACATCCGCGACGGCCGGATTGTCGACGAGCCACCGGGCAGCCCGGCAGAGCGCGAGATCGACGTGGGCGGCATGGTGGTCATGGCCGGCGGCATCGACATGCACTCGCATATCGGCGGCGGCAAGGTCAACCTCGCGCGCATGCTGCTGCCCGAAGACCATCGCGACCGCCCGGGTCCTGCGGGGCCCCTCGAGCTGGCCTCCTGCGGCGGCTGTACGCCAGGCACGCTGGCCACCGGCTACCGCTATGCGCAGATGGGCTATACCGCCGCCTTCGAACCGGCGATGATGGCCTCGAACGCACGCCAGACGCATTTCGAGATGGGAGACACGCCCATCATCGACCACGGCGCCTACGTCATGCTGGGCAACGACGAGCTGTTCCTGCGCATGCTGGCGGAAGGCACGGACTTTGAACGCATCCGCGACTACGTGGGCTGGACCATCAACGCCAGCAAGGCGCTCGGCGTGAAGGTGGTCAACCCGGGCGGCATCTCCGCCTTCAAGTTCAACCAGCGCAAGCTCGATGTCGACGGCCACCACGAGCACTACCGCATCAGCCCGCGCGATGTGCTGCGCACGCTCGGCAGGGCCCTGACCGAACTGCGCGTGCCACACCCGCTGCATATCCACGCCAGCAACCTCGGCGTGCCCGGCAATATCGAATCGACGCTGGCCACCATCGATGCGCTGGAAGGCCTGCCTGGCCACCTGACCCATATCCAGTTCCACAGCTACGGCGCCGACGGGCCGCGCAAGTTCTCGTCCGCGGCGCTGCGCATCACCGAGGCTGTCAACGCCAATCCGAATATCTCGATCGACGTCGGCCAGATCATCTTCGGCCAGACCGTCACCGCATCGGGCGACACCATGATGCAGGTAAAGAATGCCGACTTCGCGCAGCCGCGCAAATGGATAGGCGCCGATATCGAGTGCGACGCGGGCTGCGGCGTAGTCCCGTTCCGCTACCGCGAGCAGAGCTATGTCAATGCGCTGCAGTGGGCCATCGGACTGGAGGTTTTCCTGACGGTCAGGAACCCCTGGCAGGTCACGCTGACCACCGACCACCCCAATGGCGGCCCCTTCACCAGCTATCCGCACCTGATCCGCCTGCTGATGGACAAGTCCTTCCGCGATGAACAGCTCGCGCGGCTGCACCCCGAGGTGGCGGCAAACTGCGCGTTGCCGGACATCAGGCGCGAGCTGAGCCTCTACGAGATCGCCGTGCTGACCCGGGCCGGGCCGGCGCGTCTGCTGGGCCTGCGCGACCGCGGCCACCTGGGCGCGGGCGCGGCCGCCGACATCGCGATCTATCGCGAAGACGCCAACCGCGAAACCATGTTCAGCGCGCCGGAGTATGTGTTCAAGGACGGCACGCTGGTGGCGCGCGCCGGGCAGATCGTGGCGACACCAGCGGGCGGCACGCATTTCGTCGAGCCTGAGTATGACACTGGCATCGAGAAGACGCTGCGCAAATACAGCGACCAGCATCTCGCGCTCGACTTCGGCAACGCCGCCATTGGCCATGACGAGCTGTGCAGCTGCTGCCGGGGCGGCAGGCTGCTGCCGGCCGCGTGCGATCCGCTGCAGCGGCAGGATGGCGCATGAACCAGGCCGGGACGATGCGGCGCGGCGCCGGCGCCGGCGTGTAAGACGAAGCGCTGGCCACCTTCCAGGAAACCTTTGCATGCAGATCAACGGAATCGCCATCGACGACACCTTCGCGGAAGCCTTTCCGATGAAGGCGACCCGCCTGCTGGTCACGGCACACAACCTTGCCTGGGCGCGCCATGCCGCCCAGGCGATGACCGGCTTTGCCACGTCGGTGATCGCCTGCGGCTGCGAGGCCGGCATCGAGCGCGAGCTGGCGCCGGCCGACACGCCCGACGGCCGGCCCGGCGTGGCGGTGCTGCTGTTCGCGGTGTCGGGCAAGGAGCTGGCCAAGCAAGTGGAGCGCCGTGTCGGCCAGTGCGTGCTGACCTGCCCCACCACTGCGGTGTACGCGGGGCTGCGCGAAGGCGAGCCGATCGCGCTGGGCAAGAACCTGCGCTTCTTCGGCGACGGCTGGCAGATCGCCAAGATGATCGACGGCGTGCGCTATTGGCGGGTACCGGTCATGGACGGCGAATTCGTCTGCCAGGAAACCACCCCGGTGATCAAGGCGGTGGGCGGCGGCAACCTGCTGATGCTGGCGCGTGATACCGACGGCGCGCTGGCCGCGGCCGAGGCCGCGGTGACGGCAATGCGCCGGCTGCCCAATATCATCCTGCCCTTTCCGGGAGGCGTGGTGCGCTCGGGCTCCAAGGTCGGCGCCAGGTACGCCGGCATGCATGCCTCGACCAACGATGCCTTCTGCCCAAGCCTGGCCGGGCTGGTGGCGGGCAGCGAGCTCGCCCCGCCGGTGCGCTGCGTGCTGGAAATCGTGATAGATGGCCTGGCCGAGGCCGACGTGGCCGCAGCCATGCGGGCCGGTATCGACGCGCTGGTCTCGGACGGCGCGGCAAAAGGGCTCGTGCGTGTGTCGGCCGGCAACTACGGCGGCAAGCTGGGACCCTATCATTTTCACCTGCATCGGCTTGCGGGCCAGGGAGAACGGGCATGAGCGGCATGAGCGGCGTCACCTTGCGCCTCGCCAGCGCGCCGGCGCTGCGCGTTGACCTGCGCCACCTGGCGCCCGCCAGCCTGGCCGGGCTGGCGCCGGATGCCGTGGCGCGCCTGCCGCTATGGCATGGCAGCGAAGCCATCACGGTGGGCGACCTGTTCACCGTCCATGCCCACGTCGCATCCGGGAACACGCCCAGTCTTGCCTTTGAAGGCGACCTGAGCCGCTTCGACCGCATCGGCTGGCAGATGGCGGGCGGCAGCCTGCGCGTCGACGGCAACGCCGGCGATTTCCTTGCCTGCGGCATGCAGGCCGGCAGCCTGCGCGTGAGCGGCCACGCCGGCGACTTCGCCGCGGCGGCGATGGCGGGAGGCGAGGTGGCCATCGGCGGCAATGCCGGAGACTTCGCGGCCGCGGCGCTGCCCGGCGACATGGACGGCATGCGCGGCGGCACGCTCGATATTCGCGGCGATGCGGGCGACCGCCTGGGCGACCGCATGCGGCGCGGCACGGTGCTGGTGGCAGGCAGCGCCGGCGATTTCGCCGCTTCGCGCATGGTGGCGGGTACCATGGCGATCGCCGGCGCGGTCGGCGACCACCTGGCCTATGGCCTGCGGCGCGGCACCGTCGTGCTGCTCGGCACCGGCCCGCGCGAGCGCGCCACCTTCGTGCGTACCGACAGCAATCTCGATGTATTCTGGGCCCTGCTTGCACGCAGCCTGGCCCGCGCCGGCGGGCCGTTCGCACCGCTGCCGGCATTGCGGCCGCGCCGTTTCGTTGGAGATGTAGCGGTGGATGGCCGGGGGGAATTGCTGGTGTTCGAGTAGCTCGCTGCCGGATCCAACGACATCGGGACAGCATGGCGCCGCCACGTCCGCGCAAGGGACCGGGGCGGGAGCCAGGCCTTATCATGTCGCTTGATGTCGTCGCTTGATGTCGTCGCTTGTTCTGGCCGCCTGCTCCCGGCACCCTCTGATCCCTTTCCACTCAATCTCAGCCATTTCCCGGCATTTCCCATGCAGCTCGCACTATTCGACCTCGACCACACCCTGGTGCCCTTCGACAGCGGCTCCACCTGGCTGCGCTTCCTGATGCAGCGCGGCGTACTCGACGAGGCGGAATTCGCACCCCAGAACCAGCGCTTCGCGCAGGACTACATGGAAGGCAAGCTCGACATCCACGCCTTCCAGCGCTTCTGCATGTCGTTCCTCGCGCGCTTCGAGCGCAAGGAACTGCAGGCCTGGCGCAGCGAGTTCATCGCCGCGATCGCCGACCGCATCCCGGCGCCGGCGCGGCAACTGGTGGCGCAGCATCGCGACGCCGGCGACCTGTGCTGCATCGTGACGGCGACCAACGACTTCGTCGCGCGCGGCTTCACCGATGCCTTTGGCGTGGAGCACCTGGTGGCTTCGCAGGCCGCCACCATCGGCGCGGGGCCGCTGGCCCAATTCAGCGGCGAGATGGTCGGCGTGCCTAGCTTCGGCGCCGGCAAGGTGGAGCGGGTGACGGACTGGCTCGCGACGCTGGGACGCCGCTGGGAGGATTTCGAGCGCACCGTCTTCTATTCGGACTCGCTCAACGACCTGCCCCTGTTGCAGCACGTCAGCCACCCCATCGTGGTGGCACCTGATCCCCGCCTGCGCGCCATCGCGCAGGAGCGGGGCTGGCCGATCGCAGAAGCGGCCGCGCCGCTCGTGCTGGCCTGAGCGTCCTTACAGCGCGGCGCGCTTGCTGCGCTCAATCATGCGCAGCACGAAGGGCGTGAAGATAAGCTGCATCGC
Organism: Cupriavidus oxalaticus; assembly: GCF_004768545.1. Lineage (NCBI taxonomy): Bacteria > Pseudomonadati > Pseudomonadota > Betaproteobacteria > Burkholderiales > Burkholderiaceae > Cupriavidus > Cupriavidus oxalaticus. Next base: position 858,808 of record NZ_CP038636.1, read on the forward strand.
CAGTTCCATCTTGCCACCAGGAACCACGATGGTATTGGCGCGTGACATGAAAGAGCCGTGCACCATGCTCAGCAGGTACTGGAAGTCGATGCCTCGTGGATTGGCGAAGCGGATCACCACCATGCTTTCGTCCGGCGCCGGGATCTCGCGGGCGATAAAGGGATTGGAGGTGTCCACGCAGGGCACGCGCTGGAAGTTCACGTGGGTGCGCGAGAACTGCGGGCAGATGTAGTTCACATAGTCCGGCATGCGCCGCAGGATGGTGTCGGTCACCGCTTCGGTGGTGTACCCGCGCTGCTTCTTGTCGCGCCACAGCTTCTGGATCCACTCCAGGTTGATCACGGGCACCACGCCGATCAACAGGTCCGGGTAGCGCGCCACGTTGACCTCGCCGGCCACCACGCCGCCGTGCAAGCCTTCATAGAAGAGCAACTCGGTGCCGTCTGGCAACGGCTCCCAGGCGGTAAAGGTGCCCGCCTCCTGGCCGCATGCCGTCGCCTCTTCCTCGCTGTGCAGGTAGCGGCGGCGGGAGCCGTTGCCGCATTCCGCATAGGTGCGGAACAGGTTCTCCAACTCGCCGAAGAGATTGGTGTCGGGACCGAAATGGCTGAAGTTATTGTTCCCGCTGCGCTCCGCCTCGGCCAGCTTGACCTTCATCTCGGCGCGATTGTAACGGTGAAAGCTGTCGCCCTCGATCAGTATGGACTTCACGCCTTCGCGGCGGAAGATACTCTCGAAGGTGCGGGTGACGGACGTGGTGCCGGCGCCGGAGGAGCCCGTGATGGCAATGATGGGATGACGTGCCGACATGGCGATGGACTCAGGCGCGCTCGGTCACGGCAGCAACGCCTTCAATCGGGCACGTCCTGATACTTTGGACTTCGGACATGGCAGGTCTCCTCGTTTTCTTGCCTTGTGTTCTTGCTTCGTCTGGCGCAGTGTCCGGCGCATCCCGGCCTAGCGGGCTGAGCGCGATGCTGCGATCCCGCATCCATGGCTGCGGAGCGCTTCGATCTGCAAGAATTGCGCCACGGCACTTTACTGTTGCGCTAGTCGGGTCGCACATCCGTACCATGGCCGCGGCTATGCTCAAGCCGCCCTTGTCCACGCCGGCCTGACGGTCGCACTGACGATCATGCAGTGGTGTCGGTCCGCATGGGCAGCGGCCTGCTTTTACTGCACACAGTGTCACTGGAATTGCGCATCCCGTAAGGCACGCTACCTGACGTGGACCGCACGAAGCCCAATGCGTCCAGTCCACCTGGAATGTCAAGCCACGCACCGCACGCGCAGCATCCCTGCATACAACAGCGGCCCGCTGCTTCGCTCGATTTGGGCTTGCGAGGAGTCGCCCGAGGGGAATCGACCTGACGCCAGCCAGCATTTGCACGGTTGTAGGTCGAGCTTGGCGATTAATTGCGTTTTTATTTTGGCGTGCGACGTGACAGCCACCACAATGGGCGCTTCTTCTGCCGGCGCGGTGCCCAGGGAACCGAGCGCTGGTGGCTGGAGGTTGACCGGCAAAGGCAACAAGACCCGGCTGGTGCCGGCCACCGATGAGCTGATTGCCGAGCTAGCGCGCTACCGCCGCGCGCACGCGTTGCCGCCGACCCCGCAGTTCGGGGAGACGCGTCCACTGGTGCCGCCGGTGATTGGAAGAGCGGGCAGCGAGAAACCGCTGTCACGCGGTGCGCTGCACCTGATCCGGAAAGAGGTGTTTGGCATGGCCGCGGGGCGCCTGCGGGCGCGCGGCCCAGAATGGGAACCGCAAGCTGCGGTACTGGCCAGCGCCTCGGCGCACTAGCTGCGCCACACCGCCGGGTCGCTCATGACCGACCAGCAGGTCGACCTGCGCTTCGTGCGCGACAACTTTGGGCACAGATCGCTGTCGACGACGAGCGGCTACCTGCACAGCGAGGAGGATGCGCGCCATGAAGCCACGCAAGGGCGGCACCGGATTGGCTGGGGCACTAAGAAATAGCTGGTCGACGGCATATTTCATCATCGTGAAACTCTGGTGGGCAGCAACAGGCGCGCTATGATGGCCCCCTGTCGTCTCACCGGTGTTGCAACCGGCCTGCCACACATTGGGATTCGCCATTTGTTGAACTCCGTAATCAACGAGTGCTCATCACCGGCGGCAGCCGCAGCATCGGCCTCTCTTGCGCGGCCGGCTTTCTGCGTGAGGGAGCGCGCGTAGCCATCGTTTCGCGCAACGCCGGAAATACTGGCAACGGACTGCGCCACGTTGGCCGAAGACTTGGGCGAATTTTCCAAGGACGTGGTCGCGGTATCCGCCGATCTGACGCAGCGTAGAGACCGTCGCGAGTTTCTCGGCCGGCTAGGACGGCTGGCTGAAGCCAAACCCCAAGGGGGTCTAACGCTCCCAGCGCTTACGCTGAACGTCGCCCCCTCGACGGACCTTTATCACCAAGGCAGCCAAGCAGGATTTCGAACGCAGGCCCGATCTCCTCCTCTGGCACACCCGCATAGCCCAGCAGCAGTCCACGCTGCACCACATTGCCCAGGAAATAGCGTGACAAGGGCCTCACCAAGATGCCGCGACGGCCGGCCTCCTGCGCAATGGCGACGTCGTCCGCATCGTCCGGCAGGCACAGGACCAGGTGCAACCCCGCGTTGCTGCCATACCGGTGCAGTGCATTGGCCCCGAGATAGCGCTCAATCAGGTCCGCGAGGATGGCGCGGCGACGACCATACAGCAGCCGCATCCTGCGGATGTGGGCAGCAAAGTCACCTGCGTGCATGAACTCAGCCACGGTGGCTTGCGTCACCAGGTGGCCGGCGCGGTACAGTTCTGAATGCGCGGTCTGGAAGGCATCAGCCAGGGTCCGTGGCAATACCATGTAGCCCATGCGCAGGCCGGGGAACAGCGTCTTGCTGAACGTACCAATGTAGATGACCGGAGCCTCCGTCTGCATGCCCTGCAGTGACGGAATCGGATGCCCGGAAAAACGGAATTCGCTGTCATAGTCGTCTTCGACGATCCAGCTACCGTGGCTGCGGGCATATTCGAGAAGCGCCCGCCGCCGGTTCAGGCTCATCACGGCACCGAGCGGATACTGGTGCGACGGCGTTACGAAGATAAACCTGGGTGCCGGGCATGGCCCACTGTGGTGCTGCGCCGGAATCGTCAGGCCTTCCTCGTCGACGGGCACCGGCACCATGTGGATGCCGCTCATCTGCAGCAAGCCGCGAATCCCCCAGTAGCTGGGCTCCTCCACCCACGCCTGTTCACCCGGCATCCCGAGCAACCGGACCACCAAATCGATGCCCTGATGGATGCCCTCGGTAATCAACACCTGCGAAGCATCGCATTGCACCGACCGCGCTACCCTCAAATGCGCGGCTACAGCTTCGCGCAAGGCAGGCAGGCCTCCGCCATGGCAATAACTGAGCCACGCGGGCACCGGATTGCGCCATAGGCGCGCCGCAATCTGGGCGTAGCGCCTGCGCGGGAAGCGCGTCACGTCCGGCACGCCAGGCATGAAAGCCCCCCACTGCGATGGCGATGCCGACGCGTTGGCCAGCAATTCGGCGCCGCGCGGCGACAGCCCTGGCATCGATGGGGCCTGTGCACTCTTTGCCTCGGCAGCCTTGGCATTGAGATATGCCTCTGGCGCGGTGGCGGCAACAAAAGTGCCGCTGCCGGTGCGAGCGTGTACATAGCCTTCAGCCAGCAGTTGCTCATACGCAAACATCACCGTATTGCGCGATAGCCCAAGTTCGGCCGCAAGGTCACGTGAGGGCGGCAGGCGGGTCTGCGGACCGAGGCTGCCATCGAGGATGGCAGCGCGGATGCATTCGTAGAGGCTGCGGTTGATCGGCCTCGCAAGCGCTGCCGGGCCCTCCGGTCCCAGGCGCTGAAGGAGCAGGTCGCCACAGATCGATCTCAATTGGCACCATCGCTTTTATCAATGCGGAACTAGATTGTAGTGCCAAAGCAGGTTGAAATGCAGCATCGTCGCGACCGAGCACCGCGACGTGTCGATCCGGCCGGAGCCCATCATTCCGGCCGTACAAGAACGAAGGAGAGAGCACTTGAAGAATCTCGAACTAAACCAGCGCCGCGCCCTCGCCACGCCGCGCGGCGTCGCTGTGATGTGTGACTTCTATGCAGAGCTTGCCGAGAATGCAACGCTGTGGGACGTGGAAGGCCGCGAATATACCGACTTTGCCTGCGGCATTGCCGTACTCAACACCGGCCATCGCCATCCGCGTGTGATACATGCGGTGGCCTCGCAGCTCCAGCGCTTTACCCACACGGCCTACCAGATCGTGCCATATGAAAGCTACGTCAGCCTGGCTGAGCGCATCAACGCACTGGTGCCGATCGGCGGCCTGAAGAAGACCGCGCTGTTCACTACCGGCGCTGAAGCGGTGGAAAACGCCATCAAGATCGCCAGGGCGCATACCGGGCGCGCAGGCGTCATAGCATTCTCCGGCGGCTTCCATGGCCGAACCCTGCTCGGCATGGCGCTGACCGGAAAGGTTGCGCCTTACAAGGTCGGCTTCGGCCCGTTCCCGGCGGACGTGTATCACGCGCCGTTCCCCTGCGAACTCCACGGCGTGAGTTCCGAAAAGTCGATGCAGGCGCTGGAGTCCCTGTTCAAGACCGATGTGGATCCGCAGCGCGTCGCCGCCATCATCATTGAGCCCGTCCAGGGCGAGGGTGGCTTCCACCCGGCACCGATGGACTTCATGCAAAAGCTTCGCGTGCTGTGCGACCGGCACGGCATCCTGCTGCTCGCCGACGAAGTGCAGACGGGATTCGCCCGCACGGGCAAGATGTTCGCGATGTCGCACTACACGGTGCAGCCAGATCTGATCACCATGGCCAAGAGCCTCGCCGGCGGCATGCCACTCTCCGCGGTCTGTGGCCGTGCCGAGGTCATGGATGCAGCGCTCCCCGGAGGTCTGGGCGGCACCTACGCTGGCAACCCGTTGGCGGTAGCTGCCGCGCATGCCGTGATCGATGTTATCGAGGAAGAACGGCTATGTGAGCGCGCCACGGCGCTGGGCAAGCAACTGAAGTCAGCGCTGGAGCAAGCCGCCGACGGCTGCCCGGCGATCGCTGATATCCGTGGGCTAGGCTCGATGATCGCGGTGGAGTTCCATGACCCCGAAACCGGCGAGCCGAGCGCGGAGATTGCCAAACTGGTACAGCAGCGCGCCCTCGCCGCCGGACTGATCCTGCTGAGTTGCGGCACGTATGGCAACACGATCCGCTTCCTCTATCCACTCACCATCCCGCAAGCACAATTCGATGCCGCACTCGCGGTGCTGACGCAAGTGCTGGCCGGGCTGGCCGGATAAAGGGGGAAAACCATGCGACTCCAACAACCCGCACTGCTGTGCAATGCCTGCCTGATCGACGGCGAATGGGCACAAGCCGCGAGCGGTGCCGTGCTGCATGTACATAACCCGGCCACGCACGAGCTGGTTGGCACCGTCCCGGACTGCGGCGCTGCAGAGACGCAGCAGGCAGTAGATGCCGCGGCTCGCGCGCTACCGGCCTGGCGCGACCTGACCGGCAAGGCCCGCGCCGCGGTGCTGCGACGCTGGGCCGACCTGATGCTGGCCCATCAGGAGGACCTGGCGCAGATCATGACCGCCGAGCAAGGCAAGCCGCTCGCGGAGGCGCGCGGCGAAGTCGCCTACGCGGCGTCCTTCCTGGAATGGTTCGGCGAAGAGGCCAAGCGCGTCGATGGCGATGTCCTGTCAAGCCCGCGTCCCAGCCAGAGGCTGCTTGTGCTGCGCCAGCCAGTAGGCGTTTGCGCGGCGATCACGCCCTGGAACTTCCCGGCTGCCATGATCACCCGCAAGGCCGGCCCTGCGCTTGCAGCGGGATGCACGATGATCGTGAAGCCAGCGGAGCAGACGCCGCTGACCGCCCTGGCGCTCGCCGTGCTGGCCCAGGAAGCCGGCGTGCCGCGCGGGGTACTGCAGGTGGTCACCGGCGACCCCGTGCAGATCGGCAACGTACTCTGCGCAAGCCCGGTGGTGCGCAAGCTGAGCTTCACCGGCTCGACCGCCATCGGCAAGCTGCTGATGTCGCAATGCGCCGGCACCGTCAAGAAGCTGTCGCTGGAACTCGGTGGCAACGCACCCTTGATCGTGTTTGATGATGCAGACCTGGACCGCGCCGTCGATGGCATACTGGCGTCGAAGTTCCGCAACAGCGGCCAGACCTGCGTTTGCGCCAATCGCGTCTATGTCCATGAGTCCATCTATGATGAGGTGGCAAGCCGGCTGGTCCGGGCCGTTGGCGCGCTGTCGGTAGGCCATGGCATCGACCGCGGTGTAACGCAAGGCCCTCTGATCGATGCTGATGCCGTCGCCAAGGTGGAAGGCCATATCGCCGATGCGGTCAGGCATGGCGCCCGCGTGTTGATCGGTGGCCGGCGCCACGCGCTTGGAGGCACCTTCTTCGAACCTACTGTGCTGGCCAATGCCACCGCAGGCATGCGGGTCGCGCGCGAGGAAACCTTCGGTCCGCTTGCCCCCCTGTTCCGGTTCCGGGACGACCAGGAAGTTATCGCGATGGCCAATGACACCGAATCCGGGCTCGCCGCTTACTTCTTCTCTCGGGACATCGGCAGGATATGGCGCGTGGCTGAGGCCCTGGAATACGGCATGGTCGGCATCAATACCGGACTGATCTCGAACGAAGTCGCACCATTCGGCGGCGTCAAGCAATCCGGGCTTGGGCGCGAAGGCTCGCGCTATGGCATTGATGAGTACCTGGAAATGAAGTACCTCTGTATGGACTTCGACTGACACCCAGCCAGCAAATACCGATGCCGACGGCCGCAACACAGCCGGTCTGTCGGCAAGCGGAACCGATCGCTTTCTCGCCACCGTGATGCCGGCCGCAGGAAGCGACCTCATCTTCGGACAGGCGCGGACGCACGCCATCCCTCCAGATGCCACGTGCCGGTTCCATCAACTATTCCGGATTGGCTCTTTTTGGGACTTCGGATGTTCCTTAAGCTAATCAGGCATCTACCCCCGACTTGACCGGAACGAGTCAAGCCTTCACACAGTTCAACGAGGAAAATCCATGTCGAATTCTGGTGGCGCCCTGCGCGAAATTGACAGCCTGATGGTCCCCCCCACCACTGCCGCCGGCGAGCCGGCAGCTTCACCGGGAAAGATTGAAGAACGCCTGAAGAAGGCGAAGAAGAAGGTCGCGGACGTGCAGTACGTTGTCGTGGAAAAAAGCCGCCACACGGCCCGCGTCGCAGACGACTATGTTCATGAACGCCCCTGGACAGCCATCGGCGTCGCCGCCGCCGTCGGCGTACTCATCGGCTGGCTTATCGACAGGAGATAAGCGCGGGCACTATCCACGATACAACTGACCCCGACAGCAAACCAGAACCGGATACTGCCGGGCTTCCGGCACTCCAGCCAGGGCATTACCTGCTGCCTGAACCGCGAGAAGAATCATGAACCGATTTGCCCGTTTCACCCTGCTCAATAGCCTGCTGCTTGCTGCCAGCCTAACAAGCGGCACGGCCCATGCCCAGCTTGCCCCCGCCACCGTCGCGGCCGACCATGCAAGCATTGCCGGCCAGGCGCGCAAGGCCAATATCGTCATTGTCGGCACGGGTGGAACCATCGCCGGCGCCGGTGCTGCTGCCACCAATACCGCGGCCTATCAGTCGGCCGTAGTGCCGGTGGACAAGATCATCGCCTCGGTGCCAGAAATCTCCAAAGTGGCCAATGTCAAGGGCGAACAGGTGTTCCAGATCGGCTCGGAGAGCTTCAATAACGAACGCCTGCTCAAGCTTGGCAAGCGCGTTTCCGCGCTGCTGAAGCAGCCAGACGTGGACGGCGTCGTGATCACCCACGGCACGGACACCATCGAGGAAACTGCCTACTTTCTCAACCTCACGATGAAGAGCGAAAAGCCGGTGGTGGTGGTTGGCTCGATGCGTCCCGGCACGGCGCTGGGTGCCGATGGCGCGCTCAATTTGTACGATGCCGTGCTGGTAGCTTCGAGCCCCGAGGCGAGAGGCAAGGGTACGCTGGTGGTGCTGAACGACGAAATCCACACCGGTCGCGACGTCACCAAAGCCAACACATTCAAGGTCGAGACATTTCATTCCCCGTTCGGACCACTGGGTTACGTGGTCGAGGGCCGTAGCTTGTTCTTCCGCCTGCCCGCGCGCCCACATACCGTGCAGACCGAATGGGACATCGACAAGATCGACAAGCTGCCCGAGGTCGCGGTGGTATATGCCTATGGCAACGTCAACCCCGCAAGTGTAGAGGCGGCAGTCAGGCACGGCGCAAAGGCGATCGTCTATGCCGCCACCGGCAACGGCAGCGTGGGCGACTACATGGTCGAGCCGCTCAAGGCCGCTCGCGCAAAGGGGGTCCAGATCGTGCGCGCGTCGCGCACCGGCGGTGGCGTGGTGGTCCGCAACGCAGAGCAACCTGATGACAAGTACGGCTGGCTCGTGACTGATGACCAGATCGCGCAAAAGGCCCGCATCCTAATGGCTCTGGCGCTGACCAGTACCAGCGACGACAAGGAACTGCAGAAAATCTTCTGGAAGTACTGAGATTGCCGCTGTCGCCATGCTTGCCCGCGCAGCGGGCAAGCATATTCGCATGATACAGGCGCGGGACCCGGCAATCGACAGGCCAGGCTACGACCGCACGCCCCATCCCCCAATTTCCGCGGGCTTGCCGGCCGCCATCAACTTCGGCCCGGCTGCGTGGCTGAGAAAGGTCCAGAGTTCATCGACCAGCGGCTTTGACGAGGCTGCCGAGCGGTATAGCCGAATGTCCAGGCTCGTCGCCCAGGCAGCGGGCCCCGCCACCACCAGCGTGCCAGCATTCAATTCGTCGGCGACGCAGCTTTCGGGAAGCCAGCCAACGCCATGTCCCGCCACGACCATGGCTTTCAGCGCCTCGGACATATGCGTCTCGAAGCAACGCTGCAGCGCGTATGGCTGCGGTGCATTGAGCAAGATCATCTCGACCACGTTGCCAAGGAACGCACCCGATGAGTACGCCATGAAGGGCAACGGCTTGCCACTGGTTCCAGGCAAGCGGAAGATCGGCTCGCCATGCTCGTCCGGCGCGGAAAACGGCAAGATCCGCTCCACCCCCAGCATCAGGAACGGAAAGCTATTCGGGTCGAGCAGGATTGGCAGATGCTGATGGTGGTATCCCAGCAGGATGTCACAGTCATCGTCCACCAGTTGCTGGACGCCCTCCGGCACGTTTACGGCATGCACGCAGGCGCTCAACACACCAAAGCGATCGTGCAGCGATTTGAGCCAGGTAGGGAAGAAAGTGAATACCAGGGTATGCGCGACTGAAAAGCGAATGACCTTGTCTTTATCGCCCAGCGGCTGGCGGCTGCTGAGCAATGCGCGTGCTGCGTACGCGTCACGCAACAGGTCCGCGGCCAGGCGCCGGAACAGCCAGCCCGCCGTCGTCAGCGTTGCCGGGTGCACGCTCCGGTCTACCAGGCTGATGCCCAGCCATTCTTCGAGCGCCATGATGCGACGGCTGAGCGCCGACTGAGTGATATGGCGGTCGCCTGCGGCACGCGAGAAGCTGCGCGTTTCAGCCAAGCACAGGAAGTCTTCAAGCCACTTGATTTCCATGATGGAACTACTCGACATCGGGTTGGGACGCGCGGTCTATGGCTCATCATACGGCAAGGCATACTCGCGCAAATCGGTGGAACCCCGATAGTCCGATGCTAAATTCGCGGCCCCCTATTCCAAAATCGCAACATCTCTTTGCCGCCCTGGCCAGTCAGCGTAGCGCCCCGCTCGCGCCGGGAACTGCCTTTCCCTGCCGGCATGCGAATCTCGCCGCGCCTGATGACAAATTCGCATGACGTTCGTAAGCCGCCATGGCAATGCATAAGCTTGGCCTCCTCTCATGACGCCCTTTGGCGAGGAGCACACCGATGACCGCCGGACCCTTCAGAACCGAACATGATCTCCTGGGCGATCGCAACGTCCCAGCCGATGCCTACTACGGTGTGCATACCCTGCGCGCAGTGGAGAACTTCCCGATTACCGGCACGCCGATCTCCATCTACCCGGAGCTCATCAAGGCACTGGCCTACATCAAGCAGGCCGCCGCGCTGGCCAACCATGAGCTTGGCCTGCTCGACGATGAGCGCTGCGATGCCATCGTCACGGCGTGTGCCGAACTCGTCGGCGGCAAACTGCATGAGCAATTCGTGGTCGATGTGATCCAGGGCGGCGCCGGGACCTCGACCAACATGAACGCCAACGAAGTCATCGCCAATCGCGCGCTGGAATTGCTGGGGCACGAGAAAGGCCAGTACCAATTCCTACACCCGAACGAGCAGGTCAATATCGGGCAGAGCACCAATGACGTCTATCCGTCCGCACTGAAGATCGCGACGTGGTTCGGCATTCTGGGGCTGGTGGATGCCATGGGCGTGCTGCGCCGCGCCTTCGAACAGAAGGCCGATGAATTCAAGCATGTCCTGAAAATGGGGCGCACCCAGTTGCAGGATGCCGTACCCATGACGCTGGGCCAGGAGTTCAGCACGTATGCCGTGATGCTTGGTGAAGACGAGGAGCGACTGCGCGAAGCCGCCCTGCTGATCTGCGAAATCAACATGGGTGCAACCGCGATCGGCACCGGTATTACCGCGCACCCGGACTACGCGCCGCTGATCCTGAAACGGCTCAGGGAAATCACCGGCATTCCGCTCGTGACGGCCCCTAACCTGATTGAGGCGACCCAAGACTGCGGCGCGTTCGTGCAACTGTCAGGTGTGCTAAAGCGCGTGGCGGTCAAGCTGTCGAAGACCTGCAACGACCTGCGCCTGCTTTCCAGCGGCCCGCGAGCCGGCCTGGGCGAAATCAACCTGCCGCCGATGCAGGCGGGGTCGAGCATCATGCCCGGCAAGGTGAATCCCGTCATCCCCGAAGTGGTCAACCAGATCGCATTCGAGGTGATCGGCAATGACATCACGGTCAGCTTCGCCGCGGAAGCGGGCCAGCTGCAACTCAACGCCTTCGAGCCAATCATCGCGCACAGCCTCTTCAAGAGCGTGAGCCATCTGCGCAACGGCTGCCTGACCCTGGCGGAGCGCTGCGTCAGCGGCATCACCGCCAATGAAGAGCGCCTGCGGGCCACGGTCGAGAACTCCATTGGCATCGTGACCGCCCTGAACCCCTACATCGGCTACGCCAACGCGACAGCAGTCGCTCAGGAGGCTCACACCTCTGGCGGAAGCGTCTATGAAATCGTGCTGCACAAGGGGCTGCTGTCCAAGGACGAGCTTGACCGGATCCTCCGCCCCGAAGTCCTGACACAACCTGCACCGCTGAGCCAGGCCGCACACGCCCGCTGAGCCAAGGAGACGGCTTGCTCCGCACGGCTGCTGCAGCCCGTGCGGAGGCGCCTGCTGCCAAATCGACGGTCAGACCAGGCATCTGTCCGCAATCGCTGGAGACAACGCATCATGAAGGCAAACAAGCTGACCAGCACGATCATGCTCGCCATGGTCCTGGGCATCGCTACCGGCTATCTGTGCAACACCCTCGCGCCCGACCCTGCGAAGGCAAAGGAGATTGCCGGCTATTTCTCTATCGTGACCGACATCTTCCTGCGCATGATCAAAATGATCATCGCACCGCTGGTATTCGGCACGCTGGTGGCGGGTATCGCCGGCATGAAGGACGCCGGTGCCGTGGGACGTATTGGCATCAAGGCACTGGGCTGGTTTATCACAGCCTCGTTCATATCGCTGCTGCTCGGCATGGTCTTCGTGGACCTGCTGCAGCCGGGGCACGCCCTCAACCTGCCGCTCCCGGAAGTGGGCACGGCGACCAACCTCAAGACCTCCTCGCTAAACCTGAAGGACTTCATCACACACGTCTTCCCCAAGAGCGTGTTTGAAGCAATGGCGCAAAACGAGATCCTTCAGATCCTGGTCTTCTCGCTGTTCTTCGGTTTCGCCATCGCGTCGTTCCAGGGCAAGGTCGGACATCACCTGGTGGCGTCGATCGAAGAGCTGGTGACGATCATGCTGCGCGTCACCGACTTTGTCATGCGTTTTGCCCCGCTCGGCGTGTTTGCCGCCGTTGCCGCCGCGATCACGGTGCAGGGTATCGGCGTGCTGTTCACCTACGGCAAGTTCATCGGCGGCTTCTACCTAGGGTTGCTGGTGCTGTGGCTGGTGCTAACCGCGGCGGGCTACCTGTTCCTGGGCGGGCGGGTGTTCACGCTGCTCAAGCTGATCCGTGAGCCGACCATTCTTGCCTTCTCGACCGCCAGCAGCGAGGCGGCTTATCCCAAGACCATGGAACAGATGGAGAAGTTCGGCGTCCCCAACAAGGTAACCGGCTTCGTCCTGCCGCTTGGCTATTCCTTCAACCTCGATGGCTCGATGATGTACCAGGCCTTCGCCGCGCTGTTTATCGCGCAGGCCTACAACATCGAACTAAGCTTGACACAGCAGATCACCATGCTGCTGGTGCTGATGATCACCAGCAAAGGCATTGCCGGTGTGCCGCGGGCTTCCATCGTCGTGGTGGCGGCGACGCTGCCGATGTTCGGCCTGCCCGAAGCCGGCCTGCTGCTGATCCTGGGCATCGATCAGTTCCTCGACATGGGACGCACCGCCACCAATGTCATCGGCAACAGCATCGCTACAGCTGTCGTCGCCAAATGGGAGGGCGAGTTGAGCCCGGCGCAGCAACCTGAGCCGGACGACATCGTGGACGCCCCGGCGCGGCAACCTCACGGCGGCTAGTCGCCGCCCCCCGCGTGCGCCGGCCCGGGCAGGCTGCGCCACGCGGGGCCGCGGGTATTCCCTGACGCTCCCGCATGAAATCTCATAACGATCCGGGCGCCGCAATATGGAATCACCAACTGGTCGCCCCGGGGCGTACATACCTTTTCCTTTCCAATCAACGGCTTGCGCTCTTCGCACAGCCTTCCCGGCAATGGCACGGCGATTGCTAAATCACACTGCCGCAGCATCAACTGATGCAATTCAAAACAAACAAGTGGAGACAACATGAGCGCACGAGAAGCGGGCGATCTCGATCCCGTCGAGACCGCCGAGTGGCTGGAATCCTTGCAAGCGGTAACGCAGCACCGCGGCACAGAACGAGCCAACCAACTGGTCAATGCGCTGGTCGATGAAGCGCGGCGCGACGGCCTCTATGTGCCGCGCTCGCTGACCACGGGCTACCGCAACACCATCGCCCCGGAGGACCAAGCGCAATCGACCGGAGACCGGGCCATCGAGCATCGCCTGCGCTCGATCATTCGCTGGAACGCCATGGCGATCATCCTGCGCGCTAACAAGGAATCGTCGGAGCTTGGCGGGCACATTGCCAGCTTCCAGTCTGCCGCCACGCTCTACGACATCGGTTTCGGCCACTTCTGGCACGCCCCCACGGAAGACCATGGCGGCGACCTGTTGTACATCCAGGGTCACAGCGCGCCGGGCATCTACGCACGCGCCTTTGTCGAGGGGCGGCTCACGGAACAGCAATTGTTGGGTTACCGGCAAGAGACCGGTGGCACCGGCCTGTCGTCCTACCCGCACCCGTGGTTGATGCCGGACTTCTGGCAATTCCCCACCGTGTCGATGGGCCTGGGGCCGCTGATGTCGATCTATCAGGCGCGCTTCCTCAAGTACCTGCAAGGCCGCGGCCTGGCGGACACCGCACCGCGCAAGGTCTGGGCCTTCATGGGCGACGGCGAGATGGATGAACCAGAATCGCTGGGCGCGATCTCGCTCGCGGGCCGCGAAAGGCTGGACAACCTGATCTTCGTCATCAACTGCAACCTGCAACGCCTGGACGGTCCCGTGCGCGGCAACGGCAAGATCATCCAGGAGTTGGAATCCGTCTTTCGCGGCGCCGGCTGGAATGTGATCAAGGTGGTCTGGGGCGGCGGCTGGGACAAGCTGCTGGCCAAGGACAAGAACGGCCTGCTGCTGCGGCGCATGGAGGAATGCGTCGACGGCGAGTACCAGGACTTCAAGAGCAAGAGTGGCGCCTATGTACGCGAGCACTTCTTCGGCAAGTACGAAGAACTCAAGGCGCTGGTCGCGGACATGAGCGATGACGAGATCTGGGGCCTGACGCGGGGCGGCCATGATCCGGAGAAGGTGTTCGCGGCCTACGCCGCCGCCATCAGGCACACGGGGGAGCCCACGCTGATCCTGGCCAAGACGGTCAAGGGCTATGGCATGGGCGAATCGGGCGAAGGCCAGATGATTGCCCACCAGGCCAAGAAGATGACCCTGGATGCGTTGCGCGGCTTCCGCGACCGCTTCCAGATTCCGGTCAGCGACGAGCAACTCGCCGACATCCCCTTTATCAAGCTGCCCGAAGACAGCCCCGAGATGCAGTACCTGCACGCGCGCCGCGCGGCGCTGGGCGGCTATCTGCCTGCACGCCGCAGCAAGTCTCATGCGCTGGAGATCCCGCCGCTGGCCACCTTCCAGCGCCTGCTTGACAGCACCGGAGAGCGCGAGATTTCCACCACCATGGCCTTCGTGCAGATGCTGGGCACCCTGGTGCGCGACAAAGCGATCGGCAAGCACGTAGTCCCCATCGTACCCGACGAGTCGCGCACCTTCGGCATGGAGGGCATGTTCCGCCAGCTCGGCATCTACTCGTCCGTCGGCCAGCTCTACAAGCCGCAGGATGCCGACCAACTTATGTATTACCGGGAGTCCAAGGACGGCCAGGTGCTGCAGGAAGGGATCAACGAGGGCGGCGCGATGTCGAGCTGGATTGTCGCCGCGACGTCGTACAGCACGAGCAACGTGCCGATGATTCCGTTCTACATCTACTACTCGATGTTCGGACTCCAGCGGGTCGGCGACCTGGCCTGGCTGGCGGGCGACATCCGCGCGCGCGGCTTCCTGCTGGGCGGCACGGCGGGACGCACCACGCTCAACGGCGAAGGCCTGCAGCACGAGGATGGTCATAGCCACATCATCGCCGGCACCATCCCCAACTGCGTCTCCTACGATCCCACCTTCGCCTATGAGGTCGTGACCATCGTGCGCGACGGCATGCGCCGGATGTACCAGGACCAGGAGGATGTCTATTACTACATCACCCTGATGAATGAGAACTACCCGCACCCGGGCTTGGCAGAAGCGGGACCCGGCGCCGAGGCGGGCATCCTCAAGGGCCTCTACAAACTCAAGGACGGCGGCAAGGCCGGCAAGGGCGGGTTGCGTGTGCAGCTCATGGGCAGCGGCACCATCCTGCGCGAAGTGATCGCGGCGGCGGACCTTCTGAAGGCGGACTACAACGTCACGGCCGACATCTGGAGCGCCACCAGCTACAACGAACTGCGCCGCGACGGCATGGCCACCGAACGCTGGAACCTGCTGCACCCGACAGAGGCTCGCCGCAAGAGCTGGGTCGAGTCCAGTCTGGAAGGCCACGAGGGGCCCGTGATCGCTTCCACTGACTACATGCGCAACTACGCCGATCAGGTACGCGAATACGTGCATGCGGCCGGACGGCGCTATGTCGTGCTGGGCACCGATGGCTTTGGACGCAGCGACTACCGCACCAAGCTGCGCAGCTTCTTCGAGGTCGATCGCTACCACGTGGCCGTAGCCGCGCTCAAAGCCCTGTGCGACGACGACGCGATCAAGCCAGCGGTAGTGGCCGAAGCCATTGCCAGGTATGGGGTGGACACCGAGCGCGCAGCGCCGTGGACGGTCTGAGACGCCGAGGATTGAGGACTATGAACCAAGCCATTGATATCAAGGTGCCCGACATCGGCGACTTCAAGGACGTACCGGTGATCGAGCTGTTCGTCAAAGTGGGAGACCTGGTCAACCCCGAGGACCCTCTGGTCTCGCTGGAATCCGACAAGGCCACCATGGAAGTGCCGTCTCCGCACGGCGGCGTGGTCAAGCAGATCCACGTCAAGTTGGGTGATGCCGTCAGCGAGGGCAGTCTGCTGATGCAATTCGAGGGCATGGGCGCCGTGGTGCCGGCGGACACCGCCAAGCCCAGCGTGAACGCGCCGCCCTCGCCAGTGAACGCGCCCGCCGGGCTGGCCGAAATACGCATCCCCGACATCGGCGACTTCAAGGACGTTCCGGTGATCGAGATCCTCGTCAAGGTGGGCGACACCGTGAAGGCAGAGGACCCACTGGTCTCGCTGGAGTCCGACAAGGCCACCATGGACGTGCCCGCGCCCCTGAGCGGCGTAGTCAGGGAGATCCGCGTCAAGGTGGGAGACACCGTCAGCGAAGGCAGCATCATCATGGCGCTTGCCACCGACGATGCCCTCGCGACGGCCACGGCCCCCGCCGCACCGGCACTGCTTGCCGCGCCGGCACCGGCGGCACCTGCGCCTACCTCCCCGTCCGGCGTCGACGAAGCCGCCTTCCGGCTGGCTTACGCCGGGCCGGCGGTACGCAAGCTCGCCCGCGAGTCCGGCGTCGACCTGGGCAAGGTGCGCGGCAGCGGCGCGCATGGCCGCATCCTGCGCGCCGACGTCGAGGCATTCGCCAGCACCGGTGGCCAGACTGCGCCCGTGCCCGCGACCAAGCCCGCCTCCGCGTCCGCCGGCAGCGGTACCGGCCTGGACCTGCTGCCATGGCCCAAGGTTGATTTCGCGAAGTTCGGCCCGGTCGAGCGTAAGGAACTGAGCCGCATCAAGAAGATCTCCGGCGCCAACCTGCATCGCAACTGGGTGGTGATCCCACACGTCACCACACATGACGAGGCGGATATCACGGATCTGGAGCAGTTCCGCGTGCAGATGAACAAGGAGCTGGAGAAGAGCGGCGTCAAGATCAGCATGCTGCCCTTCATGATGAAAGCGGCAGTGGCCGCGCTGAAGGCATTCCCCGAGTTCAACGCAAGTCTGGATGGCGACAGCCTGGTGCTCAAACAGTACTACCACATCGGTTTCGCGGCCGACACGCCCAACGGCCTGATGGTGCCGGTGATCCGCGACGTCGACAAAAAGACCATCCCCGAAATCGCGCGGGAGATGGGCGAACTGGCCAAGCTGGCGCGCGAGGGCAAGCTCAAGCCGGACCAGATGTCGGGCGGCACCTTCACGATCAGTTCGCTCGGCGGCATCGGCGGCCTCCACTTCACGCCCATCATCAATGCTCCCGAGGTAGCCATCATGGGGGTCTGCAAGAGCTTCTGGAAGCAGCACTCCAGCGACGGCAAGACGTGGGCTTCTCGCCTGACGCTGCCGCTGTCCTTGTCGTGGGACCACCGCGTCATCGACGGGGCCGCGGCGGCCCGCTTCAACGTCTATTTTGCCAACCTGCTCGCCGATCTGCGGCGTGTGCTGTTCTGAGGGGCGTGCAGCAATGACCCAACGTGTCGAAGTCAAGGTGCCGGATATCGGCGATTTCAAGGACGTCACGGTAATCGAGGTGATGGTCAGGCCCGGCGAGACCATCGCCGTGGATACCAGCCTGATTGCCGTCGAATCCGACAAGGCCTCGATGGAGATCCCCTCCACGCATGCCGGCGTGGTGAAGGACATCCTGGTCAAGGTCAACGACAAAGTTAGTGAGGACTCAGTGATCCTGGTGGTCGAGGCCGCGGGCGCGGCCACGCCGCCACCCGCCCCCGCTCCAATGACGGAGAAGGCTGCATCAGCCGCGCCGGTGCCCAATGCAGCAAGCTACGGCGGACAAGCTGATCTGGAATGCGAGATGCTGGTGCTGGGCGCCGGCCCCGGCGGCTATTCCGCCGCGTTCCGCAGCGCGGACCTGGGCATGAAAACCGTGCTGGTCGAACGTTACGACACCCTTGGCGGTGTGTGCCTGAACGTCGGCTGCATCCCCTCCAAGGCACTGCTGCACACGGCCGCGGTGATGGACGAGGTGGCGCACCTGCCCGACCACGGCATCCGGTACGGCGTCCCCGAGGTGGATCTCGACAAGCTGCGCGGTTTCAAGGACGGCGTCATCAGGAAGCTCACCGGCGGCCTCGCCGGTATGGCCAAGGCCCGCAAGGTCGACGTCTTGACGGGTGTCGGCAGTTTTCTCGACCCGCACCATCTCGAAGTGCTGGCGGCCGATGGCGGCAAACGCGTCGTCAGGTTCGACAAGGCGATCATCGCCGCCGGCAGCCAGGCTGTAAAGCTGCCCTTCATGCCCGACGATGAGCGTGTGGTCGACTCCACCGGCGCATTGCAGCTGAAGTCGATTCCCAAACGCATGCTGGTGGTGGGCGGCGGCATCATCGGCCTGGAGATGGCCACGGTCTACTCCACGCTGGGCACGCGCATCGATGTGGTGGAAATGCTCGACGGCCTGATGCAGGGTGCCGACCGTGACCTGGTCAAGGTCTGGGAAAAGAAGAACGCGCGCCGCTTCGACCAGGTCATGCTGAAGACCAAAACGGTTGGCGCCAGGGCAACGGCGGCCGGCATTGAGGTCAGTTTCGAGGGCAAGGAAGCGCCGCCGCCGCAGGTCTACGACGTGGTGCTGGTGGCGGTGGGTCGCAGTCCCAACGGCAAGTCCATCGGTGCAGAGAAGGCCGGCGTGGCCATCACCGAGCGTGGCTTCATCGAGGTCGACCGGCAGATGCGGACCAACGTCGCGCATATCCATGCGATCGGCGACATCGTTGGCCAGCCGATGCTGGCGCACAAGGCGGTACACGAAGCGCATGTGGCCGCCGAAGCTGCCCACGGCGAGCCAGCGTTCTTCGATGCGCGCCAGATCCCGTCGGTGGCCTACACCGACCCAGAGGTGGCCTGGGCCGGCAAAACCGAAGAACAGTGCAAGGCCGAAGGCATCCAGTTCAGCAAGGCCGTGTTTCCGTGGGCCGCATCCGGCCGGGCCATCGCCAATGGCCGCGACGAGGGCTTCACCAAGCTGCTGGTCGACGAAACCACGCATCGCGTGATCGGCGGAGGCATCGTTGGCACACATGCCGGTGACCTGATCGGCGAGATCTGCCTGGCCGTGGAGATGGGCTGCGAGCCCGCCGACGTGGGCAAGACCATCCACCCGCACCCCACCTTGGGTGAATCGATTGGCATGGCCGCCGAGGTCTTCGAGGGCCACTGCACCGACCTGCCACCGATGAAGAAGAAATAGGCGACAGGACGCGCGGCGCAACCATTGCGCTGCGCACCCACGCCCCGAAGCACACAAGAACGTCTGGCGCCGGTCCGGCGGCCGGACAGAGCCACAGCGCTACAGAGACAATCATGACCGACAACCTTCGCGAAGCCGCCCTCGACTACCACCGCTACCCCACGCCCGGCAAGATCTCGGTGACACCGACCAAGGCCATGGCCACCCAGCGTGACCTTGCATTGGCCTATTCGCCCGGCGTGGCCGACGCCTGCATGGAAATCGTGCGCGACCCGGCCGAGGCGATGAACCTTACCTCGCGCGCGAACCTGGTCGCCGTGATCACCAACGGCACCGCCGTGCTGGGCCTGGGCAATATCGGGCCCCTCGCCGGCAAGCCGGTGATGGAGGGCAAGGGCTGCCTGTTCAAGAAGTTCGCGGGCATCGACGTGTTCGATATCGAACTGGCGGAGAACGACCCAGATGCGCTGATCGAGACCATCGCGCGCATGGAACCCACGTTCGGCGGCATCAACCTGGAAGACATCAAGGCGCCCGAGTGCTTCTATATCGAGCAGAAGCTGCGCGAGCGCATGAAGATCCCGGTCTTCCATGACGACCAGCACGGCACCGCCATTGTCGCCGCCGCCGCCATCCTCAACGCGCTCAAGCATGTCGGCAAGGATATCAGCGAGGTCAAGCTGGTTGCCTCCGGCGCGGGCGCCGCCGCCCTCGCTTGCCTGGACCTGATCGTCAGCCTGGGCCTGCCGATGAGCAACGTGTTCGTGTCTGACAGCAACGGCGTGGTCTATCTCGGCCGCAAGGAGCAGATGGACCCGAACAAGGCACGCTACGCGCAGGACACCTCGGCGCGCACGTTGGCGGACATCATCGGCGATGCCGATATTTTCCTTGGGCTGTCGGCGGGTGGCGTGCTTAAGCCCGAGATGGTCAAGACCATGGCGCGCGATCCCATCATCTTGGCCATGGCTAACCCCACGCCCGAGATCGCGCCGGAGGATGCGCTGGCAGTGCGGCCCGATGCCATCCTCGGTACCGGCCGCTCCGACTACCCGAACCAGGTCAACAACGTGCTTTGCTTCCCGTTCATCTTCCGCGGGGCGTTGGACGTCGGTGCCACTACCATCAACGAAGAGATGAAGCTCGCCGCCGTGCGCGCGATCGCCGAGCTCGCGCATGCGGAAATTCCTGAGCTGGTCGCGCAGGCGTACGGCGCAGTGGGCCTGCGCTTCGGCGCCGAGTACCTCATCCCCAAGCCATTCGACCCCCGCCTGATCGAGGCGGTGGCGCCGGCCGTGGCCAAGGCAGCAATGGACAGCGGTGTGGCAACGCGCCCGATCGCGGACATGGACGTGTATCGGCAGCGGCTCTGCCAGTTTGTCTACCAGTCGCGCAGCGCCATGCAGCCGGTATTCGCCGCCGCCAAGCGCGCACCGAAGCGCGTGCTCTATGCCGAAGGCGAGGATGAGCGCGTGCTCCGCGCGGCACAAGTGGTCATCGACGAGGGCATCGCGCGCCCGTTGCTGGTGGGCCGTCCGGACGTGATCGTGGCGCGCATCGCGCAGTTCGGCCTGCGCCTGCAGCCCGGCGTGGATTGCGAATGCGTCGACCCGCTGGACCCGGCGATCTACCGCGATGCCGCCGAGGCGTACCACCAGTTGAGCAAGCGTAACGGCGTGTCGCGCGCGCTGGCACAGACGGAGTTGCGCAGCCGCGGCACGCTGCTGGGCGCGATGCTGGTGCGGCAAGGCATTGCCGATGCCATGCTGTGCGGCGCCGTGGGCCGCTTCCAGGATCACCTCACTTATGTGCGCGACACCATCGGCATGAGGCCGGGCAGCCCGACGCTGGCCGCCATGCAGATGTTGATGCTGCCCGGACGCCAGCTGTTCATTTGCGACACGCACGTGAACCTCGACCCGACGGCACAGCAAATCGCCGACATCACCCTGCTGGCGGCCGATGCAGTCCGGCGCTTCGGCATCGCGCCCAGCGTGGCGCTGCTCTCGCACTCAAACTTTGGCGGCTCCGGCGATCCCGCCGCGCTCAAGATGCGCGAGGCGCTGGCGCTGGTGAAGGCACGCGTGCCATCGCTGGCGGTGGAGGGCGAGATGCGGGGCGACGCTGCGCTGTCCAAGCAGATTCTGGATCACGAGTTCCCCGAGTCCGGCCTGGAGAAGGAGGCGAACGTGCTGGTGATGCCCAACGTGGATGCCGCCAACATTTCCTACAACCTGTTGCGCATCGCCGCGGGCGGCGGAATCACGGTGGGCGGCATCCTGCTGGGCGCCGCGCGCCCCGTGCATATCCTGACGTCGTCCTCCACCGTTCGCCGCATCGTCAACATGACAGCGGTGGCGACGGTCGATGCCAACGCGCATCGCGCCCAGGCATCGGCACTCGATTGACCCCCTACTTCCGGCGACCCGTCGACATGAACGATCCCATGGCCCCCCTGGCGCAGCGCGGTGCCGACAAGACTGCGCGCCTGCCCATCAAGGTGATATCGCTGCCCGCCCTGGCAAAGCCGGACTGGATTCGCGTGCGAGTCTCTTGCGGCGAAGCCTTTCGCGGCGTCAAGGAGGTACTGCGCGAGCAGGGCCTGCACACCGTCTGCGAGGAAGCCGCGTGCCCGAACATTGGCGAATGCTTCGGCAAGGGAACGGCGACCTTCATGGTGTTGGGACGACTCTGCACGCGACGCTGCCCGTTCTGCGACGTGGCCCATGGCCGGCCCTCCCCGCCAGACCCTGAGGAGCCGCACAAGCTTGCGCAGACGGTAGCGCGCTTGCGACTGAAGTATGTGGTGATCACCAGCGTGGACCGTGACGATCTGCGCGACGGCGGCGCGGCGCACTTCGCCGCGTGCATCGGTGCCATCCGGGAAGCATCGCCGCATACGCGTATCGAGATTCTCACGCCAGACTTCCGCGGGCGGCTGGGGCAGGCGCTCGATATCCTGGCAGCGACCCCGCCGGACGTGATGAACCACAACCTGGAAACCGTGCCGCGCCTGTACCGGGAGGCGCGTCCCGGCGCCGACTATCTCCACTCGCTGGAACTGTTGGGCGAATTCAGGCGACGCCGGCCCGAGGTGCTGACCAAGTCGGGGCTGATGCTCGGACTGGGCGAGACCGACGACGAGGTACTGGTTGTGATGCGTGACCTGCGCGCGCATGACGTCGGCATGCTCACCGTGGGGCAATACCTGCAGCCGCGCCCGGGCAACTTGCCGGTGCGCCGCTACGTGTCGCCGGAGGCCTTCGAGGACCTGGCGCAACAGGCTCGGCAGATGGGATTCACGCATGCCGCCTGCGGCCCACTGGTGCGCTCGAGCTATCACGCGGATCAGCAGGCGCATGCGGCAGGCATCTAGGTGTTGACGGCAACCACGAATCAAGAATGGAGACAATCATGGACAAAGACAATCACCCGAAACCCTTCTACAGAACCCTCTACTTCCAGGTCATCACCGCGATTGTTATCGGCATCATCCTCGGCCATTTCTATCCGCAGGCCGGCGCGGCGATGAAGCCGCTGGGCGATGGCTTCATCAAGCTAATCAAGATGATCATCGCGCCGATCATCTTCTGCACGGTCGTGGTGGGCATCGCCGGCATGGAGGACATGAAGAAGGTCGGCAAGACCGGCGGGCTGGCGCTTTTGTACTTCGAGATCGTGAGCAGCATTGCGCTGGTGGTCGGCCTGTTGATCATCAACATCGTCAAGCCCGGCGCCGGCATGAACGTCGACGTAACCACCCTCGATACGAAGGCCATCGCCGCCTACACCGAGCCTGGCAAGATGCAGGGCACGGTCGATTTCCTGTTGCACGTGATCCCGAACACGGTGGTGGATGCCTTTGCCAAGGGCGAGATCCTGCAGGTGCTGCTGTTTGCGGTGATGTTCGGCTTTGCCCTGCACAGATTTGGCGGCCGCGGCACGCTGGTGTTCGACTTCATCGAGAAGTTCTCCCACGTGCTCTTCACCATCGTCGGCTACATCATGAAGGTCGCGCCGATTGGCGCCTTTGGGGCCATGGCTTTCACCATCGGCAAGTACGGTGTGGGCTCTCTGCTGCAGCTTGGCCAGCTGATGGCGACCTTCTACGCAACCTGCCTGCTTTTCATCTTCGTCGTGCTCGGTGGGATCGCGCGGATGCATGGCTTCTCTGTCTGGAAGTTCATCAAGTACATCAAGGAAGAACTGCTGATCGTGCTGGGCACGTCGTCATCCGAATCCGTGTTGCCACGGATGATGGCCAAGCTGGAGAACCTGGGTGCCCGCAAGTCTGTGGTTGGATTGGTGGTCCCCACCGGCTACTCCTTCAACCTGGATGGCACATCCATCTACCTGACCATGGCGGCGGTGTTTATCGCCCAGGCAACCAATACCGACATGAGCCTGACGCAGCAGCTCACCCTGCTCGCCGTGCTGTTGCTGACCTCCAAGGGCGCCGCCGGCGTCACCGGGAGCGGCTTCATCGTGCTGGCGGCCACGCTGTCGGCAGTGGGGCATGTTCCGGTGGCGGGCCTGGCCCTGATCCTCGGCATCGACCGCTTCATGTCCGAGGCGCGCGCGCTGACCAACCTGATCGGCAATGGCGTGGCCACGGTGGTAGTGGCGAAATGGACCGGCGACCTCGATGTCGAGCGGATGCGCCGCAAGCTGGATAGCGAGTCGGACGCCGAGGCCGACGAGCCGGAGGTAGTGCTCGACCAGGTCGCGGCCCAAATGCCGGTTGCCAGCACCACGTTGCCCCGGTGAGCGTAAGCGCGATGAAACCATCCACCTATCGTCCTGATGCCTACGTGAAAGCACCGCACCGCATCGTCATCGTCGGCGGCGGTGCGGGCGGGCTTGAGCTGGCCACGCGACTAGGCAACACGCTCGGCCGGCGCCGAGAAGCCGAAATCACCCTGATCGAGAAGAACCGCACCCATGTGTGGAAACCCAAGCTGCATGAGATCGCCGCCGGCAGCATGGACATGAGCGCGCATGAGGTGGGTTACCTGGCGCAATCGCACTGGCACCACTTCCGCTACCGGGTTGGCGAAATGGTGGGCCTGGATCGCGACCGCCGCAAGGTGCTGGTGGCCCCCTATGTCGACCATGATGGCCAGCAGATCACGCCACAGCGCAGCTTTGCCTATGACACGCTGGTCATCGCCGTCGGCAGCCAGAGCAATGACTTTGGCACGCCGGGGGTGTATGAGCACGCCATGCGACTGGAATGCCCGGCCGACGCACTGCGCTTTCACTCGCGCATGGTCAACGCCTGCATCCGCGCGCATGCGCAGGCCACACCCCTGCTACCTCAGCAGTTGCATGTCGCCATCATCGGCGCCGGCGCCACCGGCGTGGAACTGGCTGCGGAGCTACATCGCACCACCCGCGAGGTGGTGGCTTTCGGCCTGGACCGCGTTGACGCCGACAAGGACATCCGGGTCACGCTGATTGAGGCCGCGCCACGGGTGCTGCCGGCCTTGCCGGAGCGGCTTTCGAAGGCGACGGAAGATCTGCTGCGCAAACTTGGTGTGGACGTGCTGACCGATGCGAAGGTAGCGCAAGTATTACCCAATGGCGTGCGCCTGGGCGATGGCCGTGTGCTGCCGGCAGAACTGGTGGTGTGGGCCGCCGGCGTCAAGGCGCCCGACTTCCTCAAGGATATCGCCGGCCTCGAAACCAACCGCGTCAACCAGCTGGTCGTCCAGCCGACCTTGCAGACCAGCCGCGACCAGAACATTTTCGCGATCGGCGACTGCGCGGCATGCAGCTGGCCCGGTGCCAGCCAGGGCAAGGGCGGGCTGGTGCCGCCGCGCGCGCAGGCGGCGCACCAGCAGGCTTCGCACATGGTGAAGCAGATACGTCGACGCATGGCGGGCAAGCCGCTCGCCGCCTACAAGTACCGCGACTTCGGCTCGCTGGTGTCGCTGGGCGAGTTCAGCACCGTGGGCAGCATGATGGGCGGACTGATCGGGGGCAGTCTGATGATCGAGGGGATGTTCGCGCGGCTGATGTACCTCTCGCTCTACAAGATGCATGAACTGGCGTTGCATGGCTTCACGAAAGTCGCGCTCGACACGCTGGCGCGCTCGATCGTCCGGCGTACAGAACCGCACGTCAAGCTGCATTGAACGCAACGCGCTCGTCAACCTTTGCACGCACGCGCTCGACTCCATGACCACTACACCTACGCCCGATCCCAGCCGCTGGATCACCGAGCTGTTCAGCGCACAGCAGGCCATGCTGCGCACGTTCGGCGTCGAACCGGCCCCCGCCTCGCAGGATGCCCCGCCGGCGCCGGTTTCGCTGCTGTCTGCGGCACGCACGCTTTGCGCGTGGCGGGACCATGCGCTCCGGCAAATGGCGGCGTTCTGGCCGCCGGTGGGCGCTTCCGATGTCGCTGATCACGCCGATCGCGCCAGCACGCAGGACCGCCGCTTTGCCGCAGAGGCATGGCGCTACGACCCGCGTTGCGAACTGGTTGTGCGCCACTACCAGAGCTACGCGGCGCGGCTGCGCGATGCCATCGACGAAGCGCCCGCCGATGCGCAGACCAAGGCGCAGTGGCAGTTCGCCCTGCGCCAGGTGCTGGACGCGCTCAGCCCCGCCAACTGCCTGGCCACGAATCCGGAAGCGCTGCAGCTCGCGGTGGACTCCGGTGGCGCAAGCCTGGTGGAGGGCATGCGGCTGTTCCTCCAGGACCTGGCCAAGGGCCGCGTCTCGATGGCTGACGAGCAGGCCTTTGAAGTCGGCCGCAACGTAGGCGTTACGCCTGGCGGCGTGGTATTCGAGAACGCGCTGATGCAGCTTATCCAATACTCGCCCGTCACGGAGAAGGTTCACAAGCGGCCGCTGCTGATCGTGCCACCCTGCATCAACAAGTTCTACATCCTCGACCTGCAGCCGGAGAACTCGTTCGTCGCCCATGCCGTGGCGCAGGGGCACACGGTGTTCCTGGTGTCGTGGCGCAACGTCTCCGACGCGCAGGGCCACCTGACGTGGGACGACTATCTCGAACAGGGGGTTCTGCGCGCGATCGACACGGCGCGGGAGATCAGCCGGGCAGATCGCGTCAACACGCTCGGCTTTTGCGTGGGTGGCACGTTGCTGGCCTGCGCGCTGGCGGTCGCTGCGGCGCGCGGCGAGGACAAGGTGGCAAGCGTCACGCTCCTCACCACGATGCTGGACTTCCATGACACTGGTGAGATTGGCCTGCTCGTCAACGAGGCCATGGTTGCCGTGCGCGAGGCGACCATCGGCCGCGGCGGCCTGCTGCGCGGGCGCGAGCTGGCCCACGTGTTCGCGGCGCTGCGTGCGAACGACCTGATCTGGCCCTACGCCGTCAACAGCTACCTGAAGGGAACGGCGCCCCCGGCCTTCGACCTGCTGTCATGGAACTGCGACGACACCAACCTGCCCGGCCCAATGTATTGCTGGTACTTGCGCAACGCCTATCTCGAGAATCGCCTGCGCGTGCCCGGGGGCACCGTGCAGTGTGGAGAGGCGGTGGATTTCTCCCGCGTCCGTGTGCCCGCCTTCCTCTATGCCTCGCACGACGACCACATCGTGCCTTGGGGCAGCGCCTTTGCCACCACCCGCCTGCTCGGTGGGCCGACGACCTTCGTGTTGGGCGCCAGCGGCCACATAGCCGGCGTGGTCAATCCGCCTGCCAGACGCAAGCGCCACCACTGGATCGGCAAGAACGACAGCAGCGCACAACGCTGGCTGGACGGTGCCGAATGCGTCGAAGGCAGCTGGTGGCCTGCCTGGTCGGAATGGCTTGGCCAGCATGCCGGACCGGAAAACGCCGCGCGGCGCTCGCTGGGTAGCGCCGCCTACGCGGTGATCGAGCCGGCGCCCGGCCGCTATGTCAAAGAAATAGCCAGCTAGTGGCTGTACGTCAGTACCTCAATTTTTTTCACGCAGGAGAATCGTATGGAAGACGTCGTTATCGTTGCAGCGGCCCGAACTGCCGTCGGCAAGTTTGGCGGATCGCTGGCCAAGGTCGCGGCACCCGAGCTGGGCGCTACCGTGATCAGGGCGCTGCTTGAGCGCAGCGGCCTGCAACCCGAGTTGGTCGACGAAGTACTGCTTGGCCAGGTGCTGACCGCGAGCAACGGGCAGAACCCCGCCCGTCAGGCCGGCATCAAAGCGGGGCTGCCCGTCGGCGTGCCCGCCATGACCGTCGGCAAGGTGTGCGGGTCCGGCCTGAAGGCGGTCCACCTGGGCGCCCAGGCCATCCAATGCGGCAACGCGGACATCGTCATCGCCGGCGGCCAGGAGAACATGAGTGCCGCGCCGCACGTGCTAGTGGGATCACGCGACGGCCAGCGTATGGGCGACTGGAAACTGACCGACACCATGATCGTCGATGGCCTGTGGGATGCCTTCAACCAGTACCACATGGGCACCACCGCCGAGAACGTGGCGAAGGCATACAACATCTCGCGCGCCCGGCAGGACGAGTTCGCGGCCGCCTCGCAGCAGAAGGCCGAGATCGCGCAGAAGACCGGCAAGTTCAAGGACGAGATCGTCCCGGTCTCAATCGTCTCCAAGAAAGGCACGGTAATCTTCGACAGCGACGAGTTCATCAAGCACGGGACAACGGCCGAAGCCTTGGCTGTACTGAGGCCGGCCTTCGACAAGGCGGGCACCGTCACGGCCGGCAACGCCTCGGGGCTGAACGACGGCGCGGCAGCGGTCCTGCTGATGTCGGCTGCCAAGGCGCACGAACTGGGGCTGACGCCGATGGCCCGCATCGCCGCCCACGCGTCGGCCGGGCTCGACCCCAGCATCATGGGCATGGGCCCGGTGCCCGCCTCCCGCCGTTGCCTGCAGAAGGCTGGCTGGAGTGTCAACGACCTGGACCTGATGGAGATCAACGAGGCGTTTGCGGCACAAGCCTGCGCGGTCAATCAGGAGATGGATTGGGACACACGCAAGATCAACGTCAACGGCGGCGCCATTGCCATCGGCCATCCGATCGGCGCGTCCGGCTGCCGCATCCTGGTCACCCTGATCCACGAAATGCTCCGCCGCGACGCCAGGCGCGGGCTGGCCTCGCTCTGCATCGGCGGCGGCATGGGCGTGGCGCTGGCGATCGAGCGCTGACCCGCATCAGTACGGCCTTCATTCCATCGATTCCATTGGAAAACACAGCAATGAACAAGCAACGCGTAGTCTTGATCACCGGGGGCATGGGCGGCCTGGGAGAAACCATTTCCACCAAGATGGCCGAGGCCGGCTACAGGGTGGCGGTGACTTATTCCCCTGGCAACAAGAGCCATGGCGAGTGGGTACAGCAAATGAAGGTGCGCGGGCATGACATCCTGGCCGTTCCGTGCGACGTGGCCGACATCGATTCGTGCGCGCAAGCCGTGGCCGCGGTGGCGGAACAGGCCGGCCCAATCGACGTCCTCATCAACAATGCCGGCATTACGCGCGACATGACCTTCAAGAAGATGGACAAGGTGAACTGGGACGCCGTGCTGCGCACCAACCTGGACAGCCTGTTCAACATGAGCAAACAGGTCGCCGACGGCATGGTCGAGCGCGGCTGGGGCCGGATCGTCAACGTGTCGTCGGTCAACGGCTCGAAAGGCGCCTTCGGCCAGACCAACTACTCGGCGGCGAAGGCCGGGGTGCATGGTTTCACTAAGGCGCTGGCGTTGGAAGTGGCCAGGAAAGGCGTCACTGTCAACACCATCTCGCCGGGCTACATCGGCACGAAGATGGTCACCGCTATTCCCGAAGAGATCTTGAGCACGAAGATCCTGCCGCAGATCCCGGTGGGCCGCCTGGGCAAGCCGGAGGAAGTGGCAGGCCTGATCATCTACCTGGCCTCGGACGAGGCGGCCTTCGTGACCGGCGCCAATATCGCCATCAACGGCGGCCAGCACATGCAGTGAGCCAGCGGCGCAGCGATGGCAGCTATTCAACAAGACGCGACGAGACCTGGCAGGAGACAAAGATGAACAAGATGGTGATCGACCACGAGGCGCTGATCCAGCAGTTTGCGCAGGCTTCGGCGCAACAGGGCGAGTCCCTGCGCCAAGCGGTACACGAAGCGACCCTCAAGGCATTGCAGGGTCGCGACCTGACGGTACACAGCATTCAGGACGTACTGAACGGCATCACCCAGGCCGCTTCGGCCGGGGCGGCCATGAGCGGCCTGGCTGGACCCGACCTTGAATCCATCCTGGCCGGGACGGTTCAGGGCATGGACGACGCCCTGGTGCAGGCGGTGGAAGCGAATCGCCGCGCGCTGCAGCAGATCGTCGACCAGGGCGCGCAACTGCGTGAGGCACACGTGAAGAAGGCATTGTCCGATATCGAGAAAATGGAAGACCTGCTGTTCTCCACCCTGGGCAAAGCGATCGGCGAAGCGGCGCAAACGGTCCAGGGGCCATGGTCGACCGTGCTGGAGGGCATGAAGCTCAAGGGCAGCGCGACTGGCACCAGTGCCGCCGCGGTCATCGAGCAACTGACCAGCCAAGCCCGCGCCATGGCGCGCGAGGGCCGTGCGCTCGGGCAAAGCACCACCGAGGCCTGGCTGCAGCACTACACCACCCTGGTCACCGGCGTGCTTATCGGCATGTCGAATGGCCTGAACGGGAATGCGGCTCCGCGCAAACCCTAACAGTGGCGTCGTCGCGCCATACGCGGCAAACGGACGCTGCGCTATCGCGCAGCGCCCCATTTACCTCGACGGAGGAGACCCGGACACATGGATCCCATCCTGCTGGCACGCATGCAGTTCGCGGCCAACATCACCTTCCACATCCTGTTCCCGACCATTAGCATCGGCATGGGCTGGCTACTGCTGTTTTTCCGCTGGCGCTATCTTTCCAGCGACAAGCCAGTGGTCCGCCAGGCGTGGCTGAACGCCTATCGCTTCTGGACCAAGGTGTTTGCCCTGACGTTCGCGCTTGGCGTGGTCAGCGGCATCACCATGAGTTTCCAGTTTGGCACCAACTGGCCGGGGTTCATGGAAACGGTGGGCAATGTCGCCGGCCCCCTCCTCGCGTATGAGGTGCTGACGGCATTCTTCCTGGAAGCCGGCTTTCTCGGCGTGATGCTGTTCGGGCACGGCAAGGTGAGCGAGCGCGTCCACCTGATGTCGACCTTCTTCGTCGCGTTCGGCACCACGCTCAGCGCCTTCTGGATCCTGGCCCTGAACTCCTGGATGCAGACCCCGCAGGGCTACGAGATCGTCAATGGGGAGTTCCATGTCAGGAGCTGGATCGAAGTCATCTTCAACCCCTCCTTCCCTTATCGCCTTGCCCACATGCTGCTGGCATCCGCACTGACCTGCGCCTTCCTGCTCGCCGGCCTGAGTGCCTGGCAATTGCTCAAGGGCACCGGGCAGCTGTCCGCCCCCAGGGTGCTGCGCGTCGGGCTGACGCTCGCCGCCGCCGCCATTCCGCTGCAGATCGCTGTCGGCGACATGCATGGCCTGAACACCCTCCGACACCAGCCGCAGAAGATCGCGGCAATGGAGGGCGTCTGGGACACTGAGCGCGGAGCGCCCTTGCTGCTCTTCGCAATACCCGACGAGACGTTGCGGACCAACCATGCTTCGGTCGGGATCCCGAAGCTCGCCAGCCTGATCCTGACGCATCGCCTCGACGGCGAGATTCGCGGCTTGGACACCTTCGGCCACGCCCATCCGCCCGTGCTGCCAATGTTTTTCGCGTTCCGCGTGATGGTCGGCGTGGGCGTGCTGATGCTGGCGGCGAGCTGGCTCGGCTGGTGGCTGTACCGCCGCGCTGCCTGGCAGCCCCAACGCCTGCCGCGCGCACTGCTGTGGGGGCTTGCAGGCATGACATTCTCCGGCTGGATTGCCACGGTAGCCGGATGGTATGTCACGGAAGTCGGACGCCAGCCCTTCATCGTCCACGGACTGGTGCGCACTGCCGACGTGGCATCGAACGTGCCGGCCCCGCATATCGCCCTGACGCTGTCGCTGTTCGTCAGCGTCTATCTCGCGCTGATCGTCGCCTATGTCAGCGTGCTGAAGTACCTGGCGGAAAAGCCGGAGGAAACGCCTGCAAGCGACCCCGCCCAGCAGCCCTCCATACCGTCTGGCACGATACCGCCGCGGATCTTGCCGAGCGGGAGCACATCATGAGCTGGATGCGTTTCGACGACGCCCTGCCCGTCATCTTCATGGCATTGATGGGCCTGGCCATGCTGGTCTATGTGATCAGCGACGGCTACGACCTCGGCGTCGGCATGCTGATGCACCGGGCCACGCCCGCCGAAAAGGATGTGATGGTGGCCTCGATCGGCCCTTTCTGGGACGCCAACGAAACCTGGCTGGTGCTGGGCGTCGGCATCCTGCTAGTGGCTTTCCCCAAGGCGCACGGATTGATCTTGACGGAGCTCTACCTGCCAGTCACGCTAATGCTGGTCGGCCTGATCCTGCGCGGCGTAGCCTTCGATTTCCGGGTCAAGGTGAAGAGCGCGCGCAAGCCGACATGGGACAGACTTTTTCTCGCGGGTTCTACCATGGCCTCCGTTGCACAGGGCTGGATGCTGGGCCGCTACATCAGTGGTTTTGGCAACGGTTGGAACTACCCTCTATTCGCGGCCGCGATCGCCGCCGCGCTGCCGATGGCCTATGTGCTGCTTGGCGCGTGCTGGCTCATCATGAAGACCGAAGGCGAGTTGCAGCAGCGCGCCGTGCAGTGGGCGAAGACCGCATGGCTGCCGATGGCATGCGGGCTTGCCCTGATCTCCGTGGCGACGCCATGGATCAGCGCCGTCGTCCGGGAACGCTGGTTCGTACTGCCGCAGATCATTGCATTGCTCGCCATCCCGATGGCGACCGGCATCATGCTGATGGCAGTGCGCCTGCTGCTGAACACCCGGTTGGTGCGTGGGCCGGTCGCCTGGCTCCCCTTCGTGTTGCTGATCGCCGTCTTTGT
The DNA here is from genome assembly GCF_004768545.1 of Cupriavidus oxalaticus. Taxonomy (NCBI): domain Bacteria; kingdom Pseudomonadati; phylum Pseudomonadota; class Betaproteobacteria; order Burkholderiales; family Burkholderiaceae; genus Cupriavidus; species Cupriavidus oxalaticus. The sequence continues at coordinate 890,851 of NZ_CP038636.1, forward strand.
GCTCAGCTTCCTCGGCTTGGCCTACAGCATCTTCCCCTTCGTCGTGATCCACCGCCTGACGATCTGGCAAGCCGCCAGCAGCCCGGAGGCCCTGCGAGTCATCCTGGCTGGCGTTTGTATCTCGGTACCGGCCATCGCCGGCTACACCGTGTTCTCATACCGCGTGTTCCGTGGCAAGACACGCGCACTCCGCTACGCTTAGGCACCCATGATGCTGCATCGCCACACAACGCAAGATAGTGGCCCGGGTTATTACCCGGGTGCCGGCTGGCTGGATTCCGGCAGTACACTGCAACATCCTGACTTGCGTCAGAACGAACAAGCATTCATCGACCCCAACCTCGGGAATTCACTATCCGGCGAGTCCAATGACCGCGGAGAAAGGGCACGCGACATGAATCGTGGCCGTATGCGCATAGGCATCTGGGGCAGCATGGCATTGGCGGCGATCGCGCTGTCCGTGTGGCTCGCCTATGCCATGGCGTTGCGCGCCGGCCTCGAGCAGTTGCGCGTCGCCGGGCAGCATCGCCTCGATGTCGTCGCCGCGCGACTGGACGGCGAACTGTCCCGCTTCGATTACCTGCCCTCGCTGCTCGAGTCCACCACGGATGTCTTCGAACTGCTTGCCCGGCCCGACGACGCGTCGCTCAAGCAGCATGTTAGCGGCTACCTGCACGGCATCACCGCAACCGCCGGTGCCGACAACCTGTACGTCACTCAGCGCTCCGGCATGACCCTTGCCGCCGCAGACTGGAACCAGCCGGGTACGCCGGTAGGCGCAGATCTGTCGTTCCGCCCGTATATGCGGGATGCGCTGGAACACGGGTATGGTCGCTTCTACGGCGTGGGGTTTACCTCCGGACGTCCCGGCTACTACCTTGCCTTTGCCCTGCGGCAGGACGGCGTGCAGCGCGGCGTCGCCACCGTCAAGGTCAACCTTGACGCAGTGGAACGAAACTGGGTCCAGATCCCGGGCAAAGTGCTTGTGGTGGACGCCCGCGACGTCGTGATCCTGGCCTCGCTGCCGCAGTGGAGATTGCGTCCGCTGGCGCCATTGACGGCAGCCATGCTGGCCGAGGCCGCACGCGCGCGCACCTATGGCAAGTCGGACCTGATGCCGCTGGACTGGCAGGTCCGCTCCCGGTTGGACCAACATACCACCCGCGTACGCCTGGACAGCGTGGAGTACCTCGCGTCCGAACGCACAGTGAACCACGGCCTGTGGCGAATCGTGCTGCTGGACGACGAGCTGCCGGCGCGCACCCTCGCCCGCAACGCCGCCATCGGCGCGCTGCTGGCCGGCATGGTGCTGTTTCTGCTGATCCTGGTGGTGGCGCAGCGCCGGCGAGCCGCCCAGCAGCAAATGGCGGCGCAGCGCGCGCTGCGTGAGGCGCACGACAGCCTGGAGGGCAAGGTGCTTGAACGGACCGCCGAGTTGCGGGCGCTGCAGAACGACCTCGTCCACGCCGGCAAACTGGCTGCACTGGGACAAATGTCCGCCGGGATCGTGCATGAGCTGAACCAACCCCTGGCGGCGATGCGCACGCTGTCTGACAACGCCGCGGTGTTACTGGAGCATGGCCGGTTCGGCGATGCCGCTGGCAACCTGCGCCGCATCGCCAACCTGATCGGGCGCGTGGCCCGACTCACCCAGCAGCTCAAGGCCTTTGCCCACAAGACCCAGGCGCCCTTGCGGCCGGTCGCGATGCACCAGGTGATCCAGGACGCGTTGTTTGTGGTGACCGCCCGCTTGCGCGAGCTCGATGTCAACGTCGACGTCGCGGCGACGAACGACGACTTCTGCGTCCTGGCCGACGAGCCCCGGCTGGAACAGGTCCTGGTCAACCTGTTGGGCAATGCCGCCGACGCCTTGTCAGGTGCCACCGTGCGGAAATTGGAGATCGGCATGGCCCAATGCGAAGGCCAATGCGTACTAACCATCCGCGACTCCGGACCAGGCATTCATCCAGACGTGCTTCCGCGGCTGTTCGAGCCTTTCGTGACGACCAAGCCGGCCGGCAAGGGTCTCGGACTCGGCCTGATGATCTCGGCGCATATCGTGCGCGAGTTCGGCGGTCGCATGTATGCCCAAAACCTGCCGCCCGGAGGCGCCGAACTCGTCGTCGAACTACCGCTCGCGCCGCCGACCCAAGGGGAACATCAATGAGCGACACCCATCCCATCCGCGTAATTTTCGTCGAGGACGAAGAGGATGTGCTGATTGGCAGTTCGCAGGCGCTCGAACTGGCCGGTTTCACAGTCGACGGGTTCGCCTCCGTAGAGCAGGCGCGCGCCAGCGTCAGCATCGGTGTGCCTGCCGTAGTGGTATGCGACGTCAGGCTGCCGGGCATGACCGGCGTGACCTGGCTCAGCGAGCTTCAGGGCATAGACGCCGACCTGCCTGTCATCCTGGTGACAGGCCATGGCGACATCTCCATGGCCGTGCGCGCCATGCGCCAGGGCGCATACGACTTTATCGAGAAGCCGTGCTCATCCGACCACCTGGTGTCCGTGGTCAGGCGGGCTGCCGACCGGCGCAAGCTGAGCCTGGAGGTGCTGGGCCTGCGCGAGCAACTGGACGGCTGGCGCGGCATCCAGGCGTGCCTGATCGGCCGTTCGGCCCAGATGGAGCGCGTGCGTCGCGCGGTCCGCGCGCTTGCCGATGCGCCTGCCGACGTGGTGATCTACGGCGAGACAGGCACGGGCAAGGATCTCGTCGCGCGCTGCCTGCATGACCACAGCGCACGGCGCGCCGCCAATTTTGTGCCGTTGAACTGCGGCGGCCTGCCCGAGTCGCTGGCCGAAAGCGAACTATTCGGGCACGAGGTGGGATCGTTTACCGGCGCGACACGCCGACGCTGCGGCAAGTTCGAGCACGCCCAGGGTGGTACGCTGTTCCTCGATGAAATCGAGAGCATGCCATTGTCGGTACAGGTCAAATTCCTGCGCGCGCTGCAGGAGCGCTCTATCGAGCGCGTGGGATCGAATGAGCCCATCCAAGTCGATTGCCGCGTGATCGCCGCCAGCAAAGAAGATCTGAAGCTTCTCAGCGAGCAAAAGAAATTTCGCGCTGACCTGTACTATCGCATCGGCGTCGCCTTCATTGACCTACCACCATTGCGTGAGCGCCGTGAAGATATCCCGCTGCTGTTCGAGCATCTGATCCTGCAGGCGGCGACACGCTTTGGCCGTCCGGCACCCGTGCTCGAGAGCGCCCAGTTCGACCTGCTGCTGTCCCATTCATGGCCCGGAAACGTGCGCGAACTGCGCAACGTCGCAGACCGCTTCGTGCTCGGGCTGCTGTCTGACGACTTCGACCTGCACCACAGCCACGGCGAACGGTGCCACAGCCTGCCCGAACAGCTCGAACAGTTCGAACGTGTCGTTGTCACGGAAGAACTGAAGCGCCACAACTTCGACGTTGCCGCTACCGCGACAGCGCTTTCCGTCCCCAAGCAGACGTTGTACTCCAAGCTCCGCCGGCTCCATATCGCCTATGACAAGGAGCAGTCGGAAGAGTGATCGTCGTGCATGAGCCACCGGCTGATGCCACCGATCCGAACTGCGAATTCGCGTGATCGCGGGCTCGTCGGCTCGATGCATACACGCGTTCGCGCTCATCCCGCGGGCCCGGCGCAGGCCCGCTGTTCAGACCCGCCGTTTCGGGTCATTTCCACAGGGTATTTCTCATGCTTTACCAACTCCACGAACTCAAGAGCGCGATGCTGCTGCCCCTTACTGCCCTGGCTCAGGCATCGTCGCGGACCTTTACCAACCCGCTCAGTCCTCTCTCACTGACGCCGGGTGCCAACAGGCTGGCAGCCGGCTACGAGTTGCTGTACCGGCTCGGCAAGGACTACAAGAAGCCGGCTTTCGACATCAGGTCGGTGCAATGCCACGGGCGGGAAGTTCCTGTCGTGGAGCAGGTCATTGTCGAGAAGCCCTTCTGCCGATTGCTGCGCTTCAAGCGCTACGCCGATGATGCCGCTACCATCCAGCTGCTCAAGGACGACCCGGTGGTGCTGGTCTGCGCACCATTGTCCGGCCACCATGCCACGCTGCTGCGCGACACCGTCCGGACCTTGCTGCAGCACCATAAGGTGTATGTGACGGACTGGGTCGATGCCCGCATGGTGCCGGTCGAAGACGGTACCTTCCACCTCACGGACTATGTGCATTACGTCCAGGAATTCATCCGCCACATCGGCGCGGACAACCTGCATGTCATTTCCGTCTGCCAGCCTGCCGTACCCGTGCTGGCGGCGATCGCATTGCAGGCATCGGCCGGCGAGACCACACCGCGGACGATGACCATGATGGGCGGACCGATCGACGCGCGCCGCAGCCCAACCGCCGTGAATGCGCTAGCGACCGACAAGTCATTCGAATGGTTCGAGAACAACGTGATCCATACCGTGCCGGCCAACTATCCGGGTCATGGCCGCAAGGTTTATCCGGGGTTCCTGCAGCACGCCGGCTTCGTGGCGACGAACCCCGACCGGCACCTGTCAGCGCATTACAACTATTATCGCAATCTTGTCGACGGAGATATGGACGATGCGGCGGCACACGTGCGCTTCTACGATGAATACAATGCCGTCCTCGACATGGCCGCCGAGTATTACCTGGATACGATTCGCGACGTGTTCCAGGAGTTCCGGCTGGCCAGGGGTACCTGGGAGATTGCAGGTAAACAGGTGCGCCCGCAGGACATCAGAGAGGCCGCGTTGCTGACCATCGAAGGGGAACTGGACGACATCACCGGGTCAGGCCAGACCGCAGCGGCGCACGACTTGTGCTCGGGCATTCCCGGCACGCGCAAGCAGCATATCACCGCCGCCGGGTGCGGCCACTATGGCATCTTCTCTGGCCGCCGCTGGCGCGAGGAGATCTATCCGCAGCTGCGCGGCTTTATCGCCAGCCATGGGTGAAAGCCAGGATCAGGATCCGGGAATGCCGCCTTGCCGCTATGGCGACAAGGCACTCCCTCTAGCACTAATGCAGTTCGGATAAGCATCGTCGCCCCGGCGAAGGCGGCAACCCAATGACTTATCCCGAAGGGGACATGAAAGACGCTGAATTCCCGCCCTCGCTGGAATGACGGACGCCGTTAAAATCATATTTTGACGGCATTATCCATACAGCACTGCCGGTTATCGGGGCACAAAGCAGAAGGACGGAGGCGAGGCTCCGTCCTTCTGTCCCGGTTGTGCCCCAGGCTATTCCGCCCGTTCCGGCATGGCGCGAATCAACTCCTCGAGCTGGGCACTCATGGGCAAGCCGAGCCGCTCGCCAGTGGGCAGCTTCATCATGAACCACTGCTTATACAGGCGTTCCAACTCGCGCGACGCCGCCAGTTCGCGGAATGTCTTCTCCACCACCGCGGCGAACTGCGGATCGCCTTTGCGATACATAATCCCGTACGGATCGTAGGAGAGGAAATCGGAGGTCACCCTGAACTTGCCGCGTTCCGGACCGCCGCTAAGAAGACCATGCAGCAATGCATCATCCCCCGCGTAGGCATCGGCGCCACCGTGCTGCAAGACCCGAAACGCATCGCCATGATCGCTCGCCCGGATGATCTTGAGTTGCAGGTCGAAGCGATCCGACAGCCGTTCCAGCGCTTCCACGTTTGTGGTGCCACCGGTCGCCACCACGTATTTCCCTTTCAGGTCGTGCAATGTCCTGATCGGCGAAGTTTTGGGCACCATCAGCTTTGTCCCGGCCACAAAGATCACCGGGGAGAACGCCACACGTTGCATGCGCTCGGCATTGCGGGTGGTCGAGCCGCACTCCAGGTCGATCTTCCCCGACGAGATGGCGTCAAACCGGTTCTCCGAGGTCACCGGAACCCACCGGATACTCACCTCGCGGCCCACCTCCGCGGCGGAGACTGCCACGATCGCACGACAAATATCGATGGAATATCCGATCGGGTTGCCCGAACGTCCCAGGTAGGAGAACGGCAGCGACGACTCTCGGTAGCCAACCGACAGCGTTCCGCCCTCCTTTGCTTTCTTGAGCGTGCCGGAAAGTTCCCCTGGCTGCTGTGCGGACGCCGGAGCGGCAGAGAACATCGCGCACAGCGCCACGATGGATAAGTTCGCGGCATAGCGACGCAGGCTATCCACAAGTGATTTGATCGAGAGCATTGGCACTCCTTCAATGATCATTTGGCGCAATGGCACGAAAGGCTAGGCCGGCGCGCCTTTCATACCCGGGCCGTGTCCGGCTTTCCGAGCGAAGCGCCGGCTTCCGGCACGGGACTTGCGCGTTCGTCTTCCAGCCTGGATTCCGGCGCGAGCTGCCCCTCCCATTTCGCTACCACCGCGGCCGCGATCGAGTTGCCTACGGCATTGGTCGCGGAGCGCCCCATGTCGAGGAACTGGTCGACCCCCATTATCAGCAGCAGCCCGGCTTCCGGAATGCCGAACTGATTAAGCGTGGCGGCAATCACCACCAGCGATGCACGCGGAACCCCGGCCATGCCCTTGGAGGTCAGCATCAGCAGCAGCAGCATCGTGATCTGGGTGCTGACGGGCAGGTGAATGTCATAGGCTTGCGCAATGAACAGCACCGCGAACGTGCAGTACATCATGGTGCCGTCGAGATTGAACGAGTAGCCCATCGGCAGCACGAAGCTGGAGATCTTCCTGCCGACGCCGAACCGGTCCAGAGCGTCTAGCATCTTGGGGTAAGCGGCTTCCGAACTCGCCGTGGAGAAGGACAGCAGGAATGGCTCGCGAATCAGCCGGATCAGCGTGAACACCCGCTTGCCGAGAAAGAAGAGGCCGGCGAGCACCAGCAGGCCCCACAGCACCACCAGGCCGAGATAGAAACTGCCCATGAACTTCGCGAAGGTGAGTAGAATCCCCAGCCCCTGCGTGGTGACCGTCGATGCGATTGCCGCAAACACGGCAATGGGCGCCATCCACATCACCGCGCCGGTGATCTTCAGCATCGTCTGCGCGAGATCGTCGATCACGCCGGCCAGGCGCTTCCCGGTTTCGCCAAGTGTCGACAGCGCGGTGCCGAAGAAGATCGAAAACACGACGATCTGCAGGATTTCATTGGTCGCCATGGCTTCAGCCACGGATTTCGGCACCAGGTGCGTAATGAAATCCTTGAGCGTGAAGGCGTTGGTCTTCAGGTTGGTAGCGGCCCCCACGTCCGGCAGCGGCAGGCCGATATTGACGCCCGGATGTAGGACCGAGGCCAGGATCAGCCCCAGCGCAAGCGAGATGAACGAGGCCACGATGAACCAGCCAAGCGCCTTGACGCCGACCCGGCCGACCGTGCTCGCATCGCCCATGTGTGCAATGCCCACCACCAGCGTGGAAAACACCAGCGGCGCAATGATCATCTTGATCAGCCGCAGGAAGACATCGGTAAAGATCGAGATATAACCGGCGATCTCCTTGGCCGTCCCCGGATCCGGGAAGGCCTGGTGGCAGCTATAGCCGACGATGACACCGAGAATCATCGCGAAAATGATGTAGGTAGTGATTGGGCGCTTTTTCTTCATGGCTCCTCCTTGGATACTCTCGAGCCTGCTATCCGAAGGTGTCGTCTTCAGAATGTTTCAGGCGAAATGGTCCGCCGCGATCCGGACTGGGATCGCGTCCTGCTTATCTGGCGACGTCATGGAACAAATGCGGCTGGCGAGCAATCGGTAGACCCCTTGCGCCAGGCGCTTTCAACGAACTCCCGTTTGCGTGTCGTGCGGGGCTACAGCTCCGGCAATCTCACTGGAAGCTGCCCACGTCGTCGAGCATCCAGCGCTGCGCCGGGACCACGGTGTGCGGCGGCGCGCTACTCTCCACATCGAACTCGATCATCCTTGCGCCTGGCACAAAGTGGCCGCACGATTGACGCCACGTGGCATCCGGCCACACCATCTCGACCGACCCGTCGCACGGGTGATAGACGGCGCTGTACAACGTTCCATGTCCGCGCCCGTATGAGGTCTGAAACAATGGTGGCCTCAGCAGCGCGCGCAGCACCGACCTGGATTCATCGGACTGCTGCACCGCCGCGGCCAGGGCCTCCTCGCGGGTTTCCGCCAGCGTTGCATTCGCATGTGCGGCCCATTCGACGCCGTGCTGCAGATTGCTCACTGCCTGCTTGCGCACCACTTCGATCGGCCGGTCCGGCGTTACGAACACGGTTGCCCACTGCGCGCTGCGGTCAAGGAGGCTCACGGTGTAGCTCATATGCACGGGGATGCGCGACAGGATTTCCACCGCGGCGCCGACGTCCTCCGCGAATTCCAGCACGTAGCGCAGGACCAGCGGAATGCCGAAGCCATTGCCGACTGCCTTGCGCCCGCCGAACGACAAAGACGCCGCGAGGCCGCTCTCGTTGATGCCGTCCAGCGCTCCCCAAAGGCAATCGTTGACCGCCAACACCCGTCGGCCGTGCCATCTGGAAGCCAGCCAGACGCCTTCAAGCAAAGCCGGCGCGAAGTCGTAGTTGCGCAGCAGTGCCGGCGTAGCGCCCGCCACGTGGTTGCCAGGCAGCGGCAACCACACCGCCTGGGAACACCCAGCGATATACGGCGGTGGCCCCCACATTGACAGGAACCGCGCCTCCAGGTCACCGCCGCCGGCGAGCTCGACCAGCCGCTCCCAGCTCGGCACCAGTTCCGGCATGTGATCACGCAGTGCCCGGCGACACGTCAGGAAGCCGGGCCGAGCGCGATCGCCATCGCGCAGATACCATTGCCGGTATCCTGGCCAGAACTCCCGGAAGATGTTCTGCCATCGTTGCCCGGGCAAGTCCTCGCTGATTGCTTCGAAAGTACAACGCATTTCGTCTTGCCCCCGCGTGGCTGGATTTACAGAATCTTGAACGCACCAGGCTGCGGCGCCAGCTCCGCTTGGGCGGACACCAGCGGCTTGGCCCCATAGTATTGCTTGATGCCACGGATCCAGTGGTGGGCGCGCTCATTGAGCCTGAACTCATCATTCATCGAGCGGCCTCGCGTAATCAGGATGCCGAGATCGGCGCCTTCATAGCGATAGTCGCCCGGCCCGGTGATACGCAGGAAGAACGCTTCCCGTTCGGTCTCAATCTCGCGCCGGTTGGAATCGAAGCGATGGTAGGAAACGGACCCGTCTGCGGCCATGCGATAGATGCCAGATGGCGGCG